>NZ_JBHSOF010000049.1:0-63818 GCF_042656005.1 Kitasatospora misakiensis
AAGCCGTCGAGGTGCGTGCCCCGGCGTCGGCCCGCAGGCGGGGGTTTGAAGACGGGCCCTAGGTGTGTGTGCGGCACCCGGGTGATTACCGGGCGGTCGGCGCAAGGCCGGGCGCCGCGGGGGGACGCATCTCGACCGCCACGGCCGACGGACGGCCGGGGCCGTCCCGATCCGGGCAGGAGGCCCCATGCTCAGCACCCGATCGCTCTTCGACGAGATCTACCGGAACGACGAGGCCTACCAGTTGTTCTGCAGCATCGCCGCGGGCGGCGAGGACCAGGGCGGCTGGGAGAACGAGCGGATCACCGAACTCACCCGTGACCCGGTACTCGCCCCGAAGATCGCCCGGCACGGCGCCGACGAGCGCAAGCACGGCCGGATCTTCACCCAGCTGCTCCACAAGCGCGGCCTGCCCAAGCTGGACGTCCCCGCCGAGGCCGACTACTGCATGCTGCTGGAGCGGCAGGGCGTCGGCCTCGCCCACGAGCGGCTCACCACCGACGCCCCGCTGACCGACCGCGAGATCATCACCTACCTGGCGCACAGCCGGGTCACCGAGCAGCGCGCGGCCGAGCAGATGCGCCAGCTGGTCAAGGTGTACGGGGACAACCCCGACCTCGGCCGGGCGATGCGGATGATCTCGGCGGACGAGGACAACCACCTCGCCTACTGCCACGAGGAGCTGCTGCGGCTGGCCGCCGAGGGCCACGGCCCGTTCATCCGGCACACGCTGGAGACCTGCGCGCGCGGCGAGATCCGCACCCACCGGGACGTCGGGCTGGCGGTGACGTCCCGGATGGCGCGGATCCTGGCCTGGCCGCGCTGGCAGCTGGCCGTGGTCACGGCCGGCGTGCACGCGCTCTACCTGTACGACCTGCTGTACGGCTGGCGGCGGATGGTGCGGCTGCGGACGCCCGCCCTGCGCAACGCGCTGGGCACCCCGGCGCCGCCGCACGCCGAGCACGAGCCGCTCTGAGCGGCTCCCGCCCCTCCGCCCGTACGAGCCCGTACGACGCCGTACGGGGCCCCTCGCGACCCGGTCAGCGCCCGATGATGAGGCTCATCGCCTCGGCCCGGGTGGCCGGGTCGCGCAGCTGCCCGCGCACGCAGGAGGTGATGGTCTTGGCGCCGGGCTTGCGGATGCCCCGCATCGACATGCACATGTGCTCGCACTCGACGACCACGATCGCGCCGCGCGGCTCCAGGATCCGCATCAGCGCGTCGGCGACCTGGCTGGTGAGCCGCTCCTGCACCTGCGGCCGGCGGGCGTAGACGTCGACCAGCCGGGCCAGCTTGGACAGGCCGGTGATCTTGCCGCTGGTGGACGGGATGTACCCGACGTGCGCGACGCCCCGGAACGGCACCAGGTGGTGCTCGCAGACGGAGGTCAGCTCGATGTCCTTGACCAGCACCATCTCGTCGTGGCCGAGGTCGAAGGTGGTGGTCAGGACCTCCTCGGGCACCTGCCAGAGCCCGGCGAATATCTCCTTGTAGGCCCGTGCCACCCGGGCGGGGGTCTCCAGCAGCCCCTCGCGGTCCGGGTCCTCGCCGACCGCCAGCAGCAGCTCACGGATGGCGTTCTCGGCCCGCTTCTGGTCGAAGGTGCCGACGGCGGGCGGACCGTCGAGCGTCACCGGGTCGATCATGCGGGCCTCGCTCACTCGTTTGACGAACATGGGTTGAACAGCACGGATGCCGCGCCTCCAGGGTACAAACCCTGGTGGCGCGGCATCCATTCCGTCGGTTGCCGGTGCGGCGGTCAGCCCTCGGTGGGCGGTTCGACCGGCAGCGGCGGGAGCTTCACCACGTCGGCCGGGGCGGCCTCGGCGGTGGCGGCGGCACCGTTGGTGAGCGCCAGCTCCTTGGGCGACTGGACCGGCGGGCGGGTGGACGGCGTCCGACGGGCGGAGCCGGTCCACGCCGGACGCGCCGGGCGCCTGACGATGGGGGCGAAGATCTCGGCGATCTGCTCCTTGTTGAGGGTCTCCTTCTCCAGGAGCTCCAGGACCAGGTTGTCGAGCACGTCGCGGTTCTCGACCAGGATCTCCCAGGCCTCGTTGTGCGCGTTCTCGATGAGCTTCTTGACCTCTTCGTCGACCAGCCCGGCGACCTCTTCCGAGTAGTCGCGCTGGTGGCCCATCTCGCGGCCCAGGAACGGCTCCGAGTTGTCGCTGCCGAACTTGATCGCACCGAGCCGCTCGGTCATGCCGTACTGGGTGACCATGGCCCGCGCGGTGGCGGTGGCCTTCTCGATGTCGTTCGACGCGCCGGTGGTCGGGTCGTGGAAGACCAGCTCCTCCGCCGCGCGCCCGCCCAGCATGTAGGCCAGCTGGTCGAGCATCTCGTTGCGGGTGGTGGAGTACTTGTCCTCGTCCGGCAGCACCATGGTGTAGCCGAGGGCCCGGCCGCGGGACAGGATGGTGATCTTGTGCACCGGGTCGCTGTTGGGGCACGCCGCCGCCACCAGGGCGTGGCCGCCCTCGTGGTACGCGGTGATCTTCTTCTCCTTCTCGGACATGATCCGGGTCCGCTTCTGCGGGCCGGCCACGACGCGGTCGATCGCCTCGTCCAGCGTGACGTTGTCGACCAGCTTCTTGTCCGAGCGGGCGGTCAGCAGGGCGGCCTCGTTGAGGACGTTCGCCAGGTCGGCGCCGGTGAAGCCGGGGGTGCGCTTGGCGACGGCCGAGAGGTCGACGTCCGGCGCGACCGGCTTGCCCTTCTGGTGCACCTTGAGGATGTCCAGTCGGCCCTGGAGGTCGGGGCGCTCGACCGCGATCTGCCGGTCGAAGCGGCCCGGGCGCAGCAGCGCCGGGTCCAGGATGTCCGGGCGGTTGGTGGCGGCGATCAGGATGACGCCGCCCTTGACGTCGAAGCCGTCCATCTCGACCAGCAGCTGGTTGAGGGTCTGCTCGCGCTCGTCGTGGCCACCGCCGAGGCCGGCACCGCGGTGCCGGCCGACGGCGTCGATCTCGTCGACGAAGACGATCGCCGGGGCGTTCGCCTTGGCCTGCTCGAAGAGGTCGCGGACGCGGCTGGCGCCGACACCCACGAACATCTCGACGAAGTCCGAGCCGGAGATCGAGTAGAACGGCACCCCGGCCTCGCCCGCGACGGCGCGCGCCAGCAGGGTCTTGCCGGTACCGGGCGGGCCGTAGAGCAGCACGCCCTTGGGGATCTTGGCGCCGACGGCCTGGAACTTGGCCGGCTCCTGGAGGAACTCCTTGATCTCGTGGAGCTCCTCGACCGCCTCGTCCGCGCCGGCGACGTCGGCGAAGGTGGTCTTCGGGGTGTCCTTGGTGAGCAGCTTCGCCTTGGACTTGCCGAACTGCATGACGCGCGAGCCGCCGCCCTGCATCTGGTTCATCAGGAAGAGGAAGACCAGCACGATGATCACGATGGGCAGCATCGACAGCAGGAGGCTGACGAGGGTGCTCTGCTTCTCGGGGCTGATGGTGTAGCCCTCGGTGAGCGTGCTCTGGTCGTTGTCGTTGATCTGGGCCTGGAGCTTGTCGGCGATCGCGACACCCTGGTCGCCGATGTACGAGGCCTGGAACTTGCTGCCGGACTGCGGCTTGCCGGTGCCCACGGCGGGCAGCTTGGAGCCGTCCTTCAGCTGGATCTTGATCGTGTTCGAGTCACCCGTGGTGATCTGCGCCGACTTGACCTGCTTCGCGTCGATCGCTGCGACGACCTGCCCGGTGTCCACCGTCTTGTAGCCGTTCGAATCCGAAACGACCTGCATCAGCACGATGACGGCGAGGACGGCCAGCACGATCCACATGATCGGCGCACGGAAGTATCGCTTAACGTCCATCCATGCGGGGCGTTGCCGCCCCGTCCCTCCTGCCACTCAACGGCGCCGCGGGGCCCTGGGCCGCCGGCGCATCCGGTCAGTGCTCATGTGAAGAGCGGTTTTATTGGACCGTACCGCAGTACGACCCCCACGTGGCGGGAGCACTGCGATACGACGTTCTTCTATGGTCCCCCCGATCCAACGGGCGGGAACAGGTTCCTGTTCCCGCCCGTCGTCCGAACGGGTTCTCAGCCGCCGTAGACGTGCGGGGCGAGAGTGCCGATGAACGGCAGGTTGCGCAGCTTCTCGGCGTAGTCGAGGCCGTATCCGACCACGAACTCGTTCGGGATGTCGAAGCCGACGTACTTGACGTCGATCTCGACCTTGGCCGCGTCCGGCTTGCGCAGCAGGGTGCAGACCTCCAGCGAGGCCGGGCCGCGCGAGCCCAGGTTGCCGAGCAGCCAGGACAGGGTCAGACCGGAGTCGATGATGTCCTCGACGATCAGGACGTCACGGCCGGCGATGTCGGTGTCGAGGTCCTTCAGGATCCGCACCACGCCGGAGGACTTGGTGCCCATCCCGTAGGAGGAGACCGCCATCCAGTCCATGGTCACCTGCGAGTGCAGGGCACGGGCGAGGTCGGCCATCACCATCACGGCCCCCTTGAGGACGCCGACGATCAGCAGGTCCTTGCCTGCGTAGTCGCGGTCGATGCGCTCGGCCAGCTCCAGGAGCTTCGCGTCGATCTCGTCCTTGCTGATGAGCACCTTCGCGAGGTCAGCGCCCATGTCGTTCTGGTCCACCGGGGATACGTCCTCAAACGTGTCGGGGTCTGGATGGCCGGCGGCCGGCTCCCCCGGGGCATGCCCGCCCGTCAGTCGCCCTGTCGCCGAAAGACCAGCGTGCCACACCGCCGGGTGGCTTCGACGCCCCCGGGTAGGTGCAGCGGCCCCTGGCCGCGCCATCCGGTGACCAGCAGGTCGATCGTTTCGAGGTGCCGGGCGAACAGGTCGCCCGCCGGACAGCCCGCCCGCAGCGCGGCCCGGCGCAGCACCCGGCGGCGTACGGCGGGGGGCAGCTCGGCCAGTTTGACGGCGTCCAGGGCGCCTTCGCCCGTCCGGATGTCGCGCTCGGCCAGCGCGGCCCACTGGTCGAGCGCGTCGGCGTCGTCGCGGAACAGCCGGGCGGTCCGGGCGAGGGCCTCGACCACACCGCCGCCCAGGTGCTTCTCCAGCACCGGCAGCACCTCGTGGCGGACCCGGGAGCGGGTGTAGGCCGGGTCGCAGTTGTGCGGGTCGTCCCAGACCGGGATGGCCTGGGCGGAACAGGCCTGCCGGGTGGCGGCCCGGTCGAGCTCCAGCAGCGGGCGGCGGTAGCGGCCCTTCTGGGCCGGCATGCCGGCCAGCGAGCGGGAGCCGGAGCCGCGGGCGAGGCCCAGCAGGACGGTCTCGGCCTGGTCGTCGCGGGTGTGGCCGAGCAGGACGGCGACCGCGCCGTGCCGCTCGGCGGCGGCGTCCAGCGCGGCGTACCGGGCGTCCCGGGCGGCGGCCTCGGGACCGCCCTCGCGGCCGACCAGGACGGCGACTGTCTCGACCGGGTCGAGGCCGAGTTCGCGCAGCCGGTCGGCGACCTGGGCGGCGCGGTCGGCGGAGCCCGTCTGGAGGCCGTGGTCGACGGTGACGGCGCCGACCCGCAGGCCGATCTTGGGCGCCTCGAAGGCGGCGGCGATGGCGAGCGCCATGGAGTCCGCGCCGCCGCTGACGGCGACCAGGACCAGCGGGGAGCCGGGCGCGGCGGGGGTGCGGGGCAGCCCGGACGGGTGGCGGTGGGCGTTGCCGATCAGCGTGGTGCCGACGGCGGCGCCGGTGGCGGCAGCGGCGGCGGCCAGCGGCACGCCTCCGGTGCGCTCGCGCGGCTCGCGGGCCGGCGCGGTGAAGGTGGAGCCGGCCTCGGCGGCGAGGTCGGTGAGGGTGCGGCGTACGGCCAGGCGTATCGCGGCGACGGCGGGGTGTGGGCCCACGGCGGACGACTCCTCGACGGAGGGGGGACAGGGCGGCGGTGGGCGCGGCGGGGACCGCGCATCCATGAGCACCGTGTTACCGGGCGCTCACAGATGGTGGCAGAAAGGAGGCACCCGCTACGCCACCCGCGCCACCGGTACGACCACCGTCCCACGTTCGGGTGAATGAAGAAACGTATCTTCACCCGCCATGTGCACGACTGGTCCACCCGTGCGAACGGGTTCGGCCTTTCCACGGCCCTTCCGCGCCCCCTCCGCGCCCGTTCCGAGCCGGCTGCGTCAGCGGGCCACCCGGGCGACCCAGGCGGCCGGGTCGTGGATCTCGTCCTTGGTCGGCAGGGTGTTCGGCGAGGTCCAGACCCGGTTGAAGCCCTCCATGCCGACCCGCTCGACCACGCCCCGGACGAACACCGCGCCGTCCTGGTACTGGCGGAGCTTGGCGTCCATGCCGAGCAGCCGGCGCAGCACCAGGTCGAGCCGGTTGGCGCCGCGGTCCCGGCGCTGCTGGAACTTCTCCCGGATCTCGGCGACGCTCGGCACCACGGCCGGGCCCACGCCGTCCATCACCACGTCCGCGTGCCCCTCCAGCAGGGACATCACCGCGGTCAGCCGGCCGAGGATCTCCCGCTGGGCCGGCGACTGGACGATCTCCAGCAGACCGGCCGACGGCGTACTGTCGCCGCGCCCGCCGAGACCGGGCAGGCCGGCGCCGAGCGAGCCGGCGGCCTCCCGCAGCCGGTCCACCAGCGCGCCCGGGTCGACGTCCGTCTCGGCCAGGAAGGACTGCACCTCGGACTGGATGTGGTCGCGCAGCCAGGGCACCGCGGTGAACTGGGTGCGGTGGGTCTCCTCGTGCAGGCAGACCCAGAGCCGGAAGTCGGCCGGGTCGACGTCCAACTCCCGCTCGACGTGGACGATGTTGGGCGCCACCAGCAGCAGCCGGCCGGGGCCGGGGCCCTCGGGGCCCAGGCGCGGCTTGTCGAACAGCGCGGCCGGGCTGTCCGGCGCCTCCAGCGACGGCTCGGCCGGGGCGAAGGTCTCGTACTGGCCGAGCACCTTGGTGGAGAGGAACGCCAGCAGCGCGCCGACCTCGATGCCGGTCGCCTTCTCCCCCACCGTGCCGAGCATCGCGGAGGCCGAACCGCTCGACCGGCGCGCCTGGAGCTTCTCCACCAGCGGCTGGACGATGGTGCGGAAGCCCGCGACGTTGGCCCGCACCCAGCCCGGGCGGTCCACGATCAGCACCGGGGTCGCGGCGGCCTCGGCCAGACTGCTGGAGCGCATGCCGGTGAACTCCCGGACGTGCTCCTCGGCGGCCAGGGCGTGCCGGCGCAGTTCGGCGACGACCGCCGCCGCCTCGGCCCGGCTCACCTCCGGCCCCGGCCGCACCAACCTGGTCGCGGTCGCGACCGCGAGATTCCAGTCGACCATGTCGGCACCGCCGCTCGCGCTCGTCATGCCATCACCGTACGTGCTCCCGTCCGCCTGGGGGAGCCGGAACGGCCGGTCAATGGCAGCCCGGTGGCAGCCCGGTGGCCGGCCGGTGGTCCCTCAGTGGCAGCCGCAGGCCGCCAGTTTGGCCACCACGCGGTCCATCGCGGCGCGGGCGGTGTCGACGGGGGCGCCGGTCCGGGTCATCAGGGCGAAGGCGAGCAGCCGGCCGTCGGCGTCCACCACGGTGCCCGCCAGGGTGTTGACGCCGCTCAGGCTGCCGGTCTTGGCGCGGACCAGGCCGGCCGCGTCCGCCGCCCCGGAGCCGGCGCCGAAGCGCTTGCCGAGGGTGCCGGTGAATCCGGCGATCGGCAGGCCGGACAGCACCGGACGCAGCGTCGGGTGCTGCTCGGAGGCGGCCAGCGCGAGCAGCTTGACCAGGACGGCCGGCGGGATCGCGTTGCCGGTGTGCAGACCGCTGCCGTCGTTGATCGTCACCCCGGTCATCGGCACGCCGAGCCGGGCGAGCTCCTGGGTGACGGCGGTGGCCGCGCCCTCGAAGCCGGCCGGCTGGTGGGCGGCGATCGCGGCCTGCCGGGCGATCGCCTCGGCGAGGGTGTTGTCGGAGGTGGTCAGCATCCGCTCGACGAGGCGGGCCACGGTGGGCGAGTCCACCCGGCCGAGCACCGGGGCGTCGGCGGCGATCGGGGCGGCGGCCGGCTTCGCCTTGCCCTGGACGGTGACGCCCTGGGCCTTGAGCAGGGCGGCGAAGGCCTCGGCGGCCTGGCCGGCCGGGTCGGGGACGCGGGCGGGCGCGTCCTCGCGGCTCTTCGGGTCGACCCTGCCCTCGTCCACCATCAGCGGCGTCACCGCGGCGATGTTCTCGCCGTCGTGGTTCTTGTGCAGCAGGCCGCCGGTGTAGAGCGAGACGTCGTAGTCGAGGACGACGGTGGTGGTGCCGGCGGCCTTCAGCGCGGCCGCCGTCTGCCGGGCCAGCGCGTCCAGCGAGGCGGGGGCGGTGTCCGGGTCGACGGGGAGGCCGCCGATCAGCACCTGGTCGGCGGGGAGCCCGGTCAGCGTCGGGTCACCACCACCCACGAGGGTGATCCCACCGGTCGCCGCGTTCTTGACGACCCTGGTGGTCAGCCGGGTGTCCGCCGGGATCAGCGAGAGGGCCGCGACCGAGGTCGCGAGCTTGGTGGTGGAGGCGGGTGTGGCGGCGGCGTTCTCCGCCGTGCCGTAGATGAGCTGGCCGTCGGCGGCGTCCGCGACGGCGAGGCCGACGGTGCCGAGGTTCCGGTCGGCGAGCACGGCGGCGAGGGCCTGCTGGAGCCCCTGGGCGGTCGGCAGGGCGCTGCCCGGGCCGGCGTCGGCGGCGGCCAGCACGAGGCCGGCGGGGGCCGGGCGGGCGGCGCCGGCGGGCTTGGCGGGCGCCGCGGCGCCCGGCGCGGTGGTGGCGGGGCTCGCGGGGCTCGCGGGGCTCTTCGGGCTGGACGCGCCGGCGGGCGGTCGGGGGGCGCTGTCGTCGCCCCGGTTGCCCTTGTCGCCCTTGCCCGCCTTGTCGCCCTTGTCGCCCTTCTTGCCGTTGCCCTCGTCCTCGTCGCCCTGGGCGTTGCCCGTCCCCGGCCCGCCGGGCGTGCCGGGGGCGGCCGGTCCGGACGGGGTGGTGGACGGCTGGGCGTACGCGCCGCCCGCGCCCAGCGTCACCCCGGCGACCAGCAGCGCCGCCCCGAACAGCCCGGCAGCCGTCCCCCCGCGCCGGCTCCCCGCCCCAGCCCCTGCTCGCACCGACCCGGCCCCTTTCCTGAGCACCCACTCCCGTAGGAGACACTTGGATTCTGTCAGTCCCTACCTTGGAGGAACCGTTGGAGTTCGACGTCCTTATCGAAATCCCGAAGGGCTCTCGTAACAAGTACGAGGTCGACCACGAGACCGGCCGTCTGCGGCTCGACCGGATGCTCTTCACCTCGACCCGCTACCCGGCCGACTACGGCTACGTCGAGGGCACCCTGGCGGACGACGGTGACCCGCTGGACGCCCTGGTCATCCTGGACGAGCCGACCTTCCCCGGTTGCCTGATCAAGTGCCGCGTCATCGGCATGTTCAAGATGACGGACGAGGCCGGCGGCGACGACAAGCTGCTCTGCGTTCCGGCGACGGACCCGCGCTGGGAGCACCTGCAGGACATCCACCACGTGTCGGAGTTCGACCGCCTGGAGATCCAGCACTTCTTCGAGGTCTACAAGGACCTGGAGCCCGGCAAGTCGGTCGAGGGTGCCAACTGGGTCGGCCGCACCGAGGCCGAGGCCGAGGTCACCGCGTCGATCAAGCGCCTGGCGGACCAGGGCGGTCACTGAGCCGTCGTGCCCATCTCGTCCGTCCGGCGGCCCGTCCACCGGGGCGCTTCGGGGTAGGTCGAGGCAGTCGGAGGCCGGGATTCGCGGAGTCGTTCCGCGGACCCCGGCCTTCGTCGTACCCGGGGGCGGACCATGATGGGTTACCGACACCCTGTCGGCATGGCGGTTAGTTAGGTTAGGCTAACCGAAGCAATCGGGGTGTCACTCGATCTCTGGAGGCCCGCATGCCCGCACCCGAGCAGCCCGTCCCGTTCTCCACCGTGCTGCGCACCGCGAGCAGCGCCGAGCACGAGGCCGCCGAGCACTCCTCGTTCATGAGCCACCTGCTCGGCGGACGGCTCGGGATCGAGGCCTACGCCGACCTCACCGGCCAGCTCTGGTTCGTCTACCGCGCCCTGGAGGGGCGGGCGGAGGAGTTGGCGGAGCACCCGGTGGCCGGGCCGTTCATCGACCGCACGATCCTGCGGACCGCCGCCATCGAGCGCGACCTGGCCCACCTGCGGGGCCCGGACTGGCGCGAGGGGCTGGTCGCGCTGCCGGCCACCGCCGCCTATGCGGCGCGGCTGGAGGAGTTGGTGGAGCGGTGGCCGGCGGGCTACGTCGCGCACCACTACACCCGCTACCTGGGCGACCTCTCGGGCGGCCAGATCATCCGCGGCATCGCCGAGAAGACCTGGGGCTTCGAGCGCAAGGGCGACGGCGTGCGGTTCTACGTCTTCGAGCAGGTGGAGAACCCGGCCGCGTTCAAGCGCGAGTACCGGGCCAAGCTGGACGCCGCCGGACTGGCGCTGGACGAGGTCGAGCGCCGCCGGGTGGTCGAGGAGTGCAAGCGCGCGTTCCGGTTGAACGGCGCGCTCTTCCAGGACCTGGACACCCGGTACCCGCTGAGCGCCTGAGCGTTTGTGCGTGAGCAGGAAGTCGGCCGGTCCGACTTCCTGCTCCGCGGCGTTTCGTCGGGTTCTCCCGGGGCCCGCACTGGTGTGCGGCGAGGGCCGTTCCTGGTACTGATGGGGCGTGCGCTTTGACAACGTCCCGATACCGCCGTCCATCGATGCCAGGCCCCGCGATGCCCGCGGCTACCCCGTTCCGGCGATCACGCCGTGGGAGGGCGACCAACCCCAGTTCGCGCTGACGGACTACGGCCGCAGCGCCGACTGCGCGCGCGAGCGGCTCTGTTCGGTCTGCAACCTGCTGATGCCCAAGGGGCCGGTGTGGCGGGTGGTCGGCGAGACGGAGAGCGCCGCGATCGCCGAGGCACTGGCGGCCGGGCGGCCCTACCGCAATCTCGCCCCGACCCTGGAGGGCCCCGGCCACCGCGCGTGCATGCTCTACGCCTCGATGGTCTGCCCGTACCTGGCCCGGCCCAACGCGCGGCGCAGGCAGTCGGCCGAGCAGCCGGACGACCTGACCGGACACGTGGTCCGGGGCGCGATCCGGGGCACGACCGGCGCCGTGGTGGGGTTCGGCGACTACGAGTACGGGATCACCGACACCCGGGTGCTGTTCCGCTTCCTCGACGTGGTGGAGTTCCTGCCCCATGACAATGCGGACGAGCATCTCGCGGACCTGAGAACGGAGTTGGACCGCCTGGCCGGTCGCTGACCCGGCCGGGCGGTCCCCCGGTCCTCGTGCTCGTCGGTGTCAGCCGCGGTAGGCCGGCAGGCCGACGCGGCTGGTGACCACGACGGGCTTGGCGGCACCGCTGACCGGGAGGGTGACGATGCCCTTGGGCGTCCGGGCGGCGATGGTCCGGCCGTCCGGCGAGAAGGTCGGCTCGGTGTAGTTGGTGGTGGCCTTGGGAGTGAGGTCCTTGGCGGTCTTGTCGCCCCGGCCCTGCACGAAGAGGTGGTCGTGGCCCTGAACGGAACGGACGAAGACGACGTCCTCACCGTCGGGCGAGACCGCGGGCTCGGAGCCCTTGGCCAGCTCGTCGGTCTGCGAACGCAGGTTCTCGTCGCGGATGTAGACGGTGCCGTTGTCGACGTTGGCGAAAACGCTGGTGCCGGTCTTGCTGCTCGCGTTCGGCCAGATGTTGCCGGTCTGCGGCAGGAGGTCGCCGTCGCCGTCGCCCCAGACGCTCAGGTCGGCCGGCTGGCCCTGGCCGGCCGCGGCGGGAACGGTCTTCAGCTGGGAGACACCGTTCTTCCTGGCGACGAAGACGATGCTGTTCCTGGCGGGAACCCCCGCCGCCGGGATGGCCGGGACCGAGTGCCAGGTGGGGTGGTTCCAGTTCTGTCCGCCGGGGTTCTTGGCCACGGTGACCCGGTTGCTGCCGTCCGGGTCGGAGATGACGAGGTTGCTCGCACCGTCGATGAAGACGGCCTTGCTGCCGTCCGGGGACCAGGCGAGGTCCCGCACGACGGTGCGGAAGTCGACCGTCCTGCCGTCGATCTGCACGTACCGGGTGCCGTTGCTGACGGTCAGCACGTTGTGCTTCAGCCCCTTCGAACCCGCGGCACCGAGCGAGGCGGCCTGGGCGGCCGGGCTGACGGTGGCCACCAGGCCGAGCGTCAGGGCGGCGACGGCGGCGAACTTCGCGGCGCGGGACGAGGACTTGCGGAACGAAAGGGCCTTGCTCATGATCGGTTGTCCCCCTGGAACGACGTGATGCTTCGATTCCGCACCAGAGCCGTGCCGTGTCCACCGTCCTCGGCGGACTGTCGTCCGCCCGTTCGATCACTCGCTGCTCTGTGCGATGAGAGAAGCCTGTCAGCCGTGCTTCCGCAATGTGTGTGGCAACCGTCACGGATGTGAAACAGCGTCACGCGATCCACACAAAGGCGACGGAGCAGGAGGTCGGAGGGGTCGACTTCCTGCTCCGAGGCGGTTCATCGAGCTTTTTCGGGAGTGCCGTCGATGGGGGTGCGGCGCCCCTGGCACCCACGGCAGGTGATCGGCGGTGGCGGGCTGATCTTCAGGGCGGTGAGGACGCCGGTGATCACGGTGGCGATCGCGAGGGTGAGGAGGATGGCGAAGGCCGCGCCGATGAGGAAGGTGCTCATTCCTGTCCCGTTTCGCGGAGGAGCGCGAGCAGGTTGAGGACGGTGGCGACGGAGGTCTCGCCGAAGTCGACGAGGAGGCGGCCGTCGATGGTGACGTCGGAGACGGCGGCGGAGCCCCAGCGGATGCCGAAGGGCTTGCCCCGCTCGTGGAGTTCACGGAGGAGGGAAGTGACCTCGGGTTCGGTGTAGGTGCGGAGGTACGCGTCGTGCGGTTCGACGGGGGCGTTCACGCGGCGGCGTCCAGCTCGAACCAGGTGACCTTGCCGGCCTTGACGGGGTCGACGCCGAACCGGTGGGTGAGGGCGCGCACGAGGTGGAGCCCGCGCCCGGAGACCGCGTAGAGGTCGCCGGGGTGGGGGGATTCGGACAGGTCCGGGCAGTCGTCGCACACCGAGACCCGGAGGGTGGCCGGTCGCAGGCAGACGAGGACGGCCGGCGCCTGGCAGCCCCCGTGCTGCCAGGCATTCACGAAGATTTCGTGAAAGGCGAGTTCGGCGTCGTCGATGACGTCCGGCGGCCAGCCGGAGGAGGAGAGGGCGGCCCGGAGTTCGGCACGGGCGATGGAGCAGTCGGGCGGGTTGAGGGCACGCATGACAGACCTCCATGGGGAGGAGTGAGGGAGGGGAGGAAACGTACGCCGAACATGGGCAGCAGGCGCCTACCGCCGCAGATCACAGGCGTTACTGACGATCCGCCATGTGATCGACGCAACACTGACGGTAGGCCATAATGTTCCACGCGTGCAACACGATCCAGGAAGATGGGCCCGCGGGGACGAGAGGTCTCACTCGCGCGAGTGGCATCCCGAGCCCGCGCAGCGGGAGACTGCTCCGACACGGAAGGACACCCCTTGGCACTCAGGACCCAGATCAGTGAGAGGCAGCGGCGCTTCGGCGCTGAGCTGAGGCGCCTCCGCGAGGGCGCGGGGCTGGCGGTCAAAGACGCCGGAGCGCTCGTCGGCATGGGCGGCCCACAGCTCAGCCATATCGAGGCCGGACGTACGGGGCTGGATCCCGATCGCCTGGCCGTTCTGCTGAGTTCATATGGTCACATGAATGAGACCTATGTTGCGGCGCTCCAGCAGATGGGGCTCAGCAATGGGAAAGGCTGGTGGAGCTCCTTCAAGGGGCTTGTCACCACCGCTGCCCTCGATCTGGCGGAGTCCGAGTCGACTGCTGCTTCGCTGTCCAGCTACGAAACGCTGCTGATCCCCGGACTGCTTCAGCTCCCCGGCTACAGCGAGGTCATGCTCAGCGGCGACAAGAAGAAGGTGGAATTCCGGCAAAGCCGCCAACAGGTCGTAGGCGAGGACATGGCCGTCCCCTTCCACGCGGTGATCCATGAGGCCGCTCTGCACACTCGATTCGGCGGCTCGGACGCCATGAGGGACCAGCTGGACCATTTGGTCGAGCTCAGCGAACTCCCTCACATCACGATTCAGATCCTGCCCTTCCGCTGCACCGACTTCGTCTCCACCGGTACGCCATTCATGATCATGCATGGCCGACACCGAGATCTGGACACAGTGCTGTGGGAGCACCCCGGCGGCACCTCGTACTTGAGCGACCAGGAAGAAATCACTACCTACAACTCGAAGTTTGAGCGGCTCAAATCCCTTGCTCTCCCGGCGCTGGACGCGTCTTGCCCTCTGCGATCTCGTGTCGAACACGACTCCTGGGGTCTAATTCAACATCTTCGCTACACCCTCTAAGGAAGGCGCACATGTCAGAGCTCGATTGGCAGAAGTCCAGCTTCAGCGGCGACGATGCCAATTGTGTCGAGGTCCGCACAGAGGCCGGCCTGGTCGAACTCCGGGAATCCGACGACGGCGACGTCATCCTCCACACCACCCCGGCCGCCTTCGCCGACCTCCTCGGCACCATCAAGGCCGGGAAACTCGACCACCACGCCTAACCTCGACGCGCCCTCGCTCCACACGAGCGAGGGCGCCAACCCCAGCTCACAGCAGCCGATGCGGGAGGCAACAGTGCAAGATCATCACTGGCAGAAGTCCAGCTTCAGCGGAGATGACTCCAACTGCGTCGAGGTCCGCACAGGGGCCGGCCTGGTCGAACTCCGGGAGTCCGACGACGGCGACGTCATCCTCCACACCACCCCGGCCGCCTTCGCCGACCTCCTCGGCACCATCAAGGCCGGGAAACTCGACCACCACGCCTAACCTCGACGCGCCCTCGCTCCGCACGAGCGAGGGCGCCAACCCCAGCTCACAGCAGCCGATGTGGGATCAGTTGTGCGTGGTGGCCGGTGGGCCGGCGATGGCGGTGAGCCGGAGCTTGGTATCGTCCTCACTGCCGGGCACAGCGGTCATGATGACGATCTTGAGCTCGGAGTCGCCGTCGGTCAGGACGTCGCAGTCCACCGTGACCGGGCCCACCGACGGGTGGTCGATCGTCTTGTGGTCCTCGCGGTGCGCGGCCACCTCTCCAATCACCCACAGCTCGGCGAACCTCCTGTTGCCCGCGTTCAGATCGCGGATCAGCGCGGCCAAGCGGCCGTCCTGGGGGAAGCGGCCGGTGGCGCGGCGCAGGTCGGAGACGACGGCGGCGTCGGTGGTGTCGCGGTCCGCCTCGGTCACCGGCCACAGCGCGAGGCGGGCGGGGCCGGCGTCCACCGGGAACCTGTCGCGGGCGAAGTTGCGCAGCCGCGGTGGCGAGGCGGAGGGATCGCCCAACAGGGCGGCCCACCCGCGGTTCCACCACACCAGTTGCCAGTCCGCCGCGAACACGGCCACCGCCACGTCCCCGAGACGGGCGAGCACCCGTTGCATGCCGGGCGGGAGGTGGTCGGAGATCGCGCCGTCCGCCGGCGGTACGAGCCGGGCAAGCCGGTACAGGTGGTCCCGCTCGGCGGTGGACAGTTGCAGGGCTCGCGCCAGGGACGCCACCACCGACGCCGAGGGTGTCGTGGCCCGCCCCTGTTCGAGGCGCACGATGTAGTCGACCGATACCCCGGCCAGGTCAGCCAGTTCTTCGCGTCGCAGCCCGGCTGCCCGGCGCCCGCGGGCCACCGGCAGCGCGGCGGCCGATGGGGGCAGCCGGTCCCGCCACGTGCGGATCATCGCGCCCAGTCCGGTTCCGGGTGTCGCCGACATGAACTCCATCCTCCCGCATCCCTGGCCGTGCAGGGGGGCGCGAGGGTGGTACTGGTCTTCCTATCGTCGTGGCGTCCCTGGCCCGCCTCCCTCGTCGGGATCAGAGTCGGACGCATGACCATCACCTTCATCACCGGAGCCAACAAGGGACTCGGCCGCGAGACCGCCCGCCGCCTGATCGAGTGCGGCCACACCGTGCTCGTCGGAGCACGCGACCGCGAACAGGGCGAGGAGGCCGCCGCCGCGCTCGGCGCACGCTACGTCCCCATCGACGTGACCGACGACGCGTCCGTGGCCGCCGCGGCCGCGGACGTCGCCGAACACGAGGGCAGGATCGACGTCCTGATCAACAACGCCGGTGTGCACGGCCCCATCGGCGATCCCGGCGACCTCACCGCCGCCGACGCCCGCGCCGTCCTCGACGTCAACGTCATCGGCGTCATCCGCACCACCACCGCGTTCCTGCCGCTACTGCGCCGCTCGGACGACCCTGTGATCGTCAACGTCAGCAGCGGCATGGGCTCCCTCGCCCTCACCCACGACCCCGGCCGGCCCGAGTCGCACGTCGTCGCGCCGCTGTACACCTCCTCGAAGGCGGCGCTGACGATGCTGACCACGCAGTACGCCAAGGGGCTCAAGGACATCCGCGTCAACGCCGCCGACCCCGGCTACACCGCGACCGACCTCAACGGTCACAGCGGCCCCCAAACCGTCACCGAGGGCACGGACGCGATCGTCGCCCTCGCCACCGAGAAGCCCGGCGCCGGCAGCGGACGCTTCGTCTCCCGCCACGGCGAGATCGCCTGGTCCTGACACCGGCCGCGCCGGATCAGCCGGGGTGCTCCAGGACGCGACTCGCATCGTGATCGACCTGCGGTTCGCCCCCCTACAGGGGCTGGCCACCTCCGTTGTCCTCGAACAGCTCGCGCGTGCGGCGCAGCAGTGCCTGCCGCACGTCGTCCGGGGACAGCACCCGTAGCGGGGTGCCCAGGCTGAGCAGGTACTTCGCGAGGCCGTCCGCGTCGGGGCCGCCGATCTCGATGATGGTGGCGTCGGGGCCGTCCGGGTGGTGGGTGCCGACCGTCGGCGGGACCAGCCGCAGCGCCCGGTCCATGGGCAGCGGGAGGCGGACCGTCACGTAGCGCGGGTACACGCCGCTCGCGATGCCTCGCGAGACCAGAAGCGCCGGATCGGGCGGGTCGACGAGTTCCACCTCCTGCCCCGTCGGCTGCGCCTGCGTCACCCGGTCGGCCCGGAACGTCCGCCACTCGCCCCGCGCCACATCCCGGGCGACGAAGTACCAGTGGCGGCCGGTGTGCACGAGGCGGTACGGGTCGACGTCCCTGACGCTGGCCTTCTCCGCCCGGTCGCGGTACGACAGGCGGACGCGCTTCCCCTGGCGGCACGCGGTGGCGAGTTCCAGCAGCATGCCGGGCGCGACCTGCGGCTCGTCGGGCCTGGGGGTGTGCACGAACGCGGCGTCCATCCCGGCCAGCCGGTCCGCGATCTGCGGCGGGAGGGCCTGCCGCAGTTTCAGCAGCGCCGACAGCGCGGCCTGGTCGTTGCCGAGGACGCCGCTGAGCGCGGCTTCGCGCAGGGCGACCGCCACGGCGAGTGCCTCCTCGTCGTCGAGGATCAGCGGTGGCACCCGGGTGCCACCGCCGCCCAGGCGGTAGCCGCCCCACGGCCCGGGCTCGGATTCGACGCCGTAGCCGAGCTCCCGCAGCCTGGCGATGTCCCGGCGGACGGTGCGCTCGGTGACCTCCATCCTCCCGGCCAGCTCGCCGCAGGTCCACGACGGCCGCGCGGACAGCAGCGAGACAAGTCGCAGAAGGCGGGCGGACGTACTGATCACATCCCGAAGTCTCCTCCACGACCAGGACCGAACCTGTCCTGGTCCCGTCGTAGCGTCCTCCCCATGAGCACCGGAACCACTTCCGCACCCGCGATCCGCTACTCGGCCGTCACCTTCGACTGCCCGGACCCGGCCGAGCTGGCCCGCTTCTACGGCGACGCCCTCGGCCTGCCCGTCGTCTACTCCAGCGACGATTTCATCCTGCTCGGCCAGGAGGGTTCGCCCGGACTGGGCTTCAGCCGGCTGGCCAACTACCGACGGCCCACCTGGCCGGACCCCTCCCAGGAGAAGCGGGCCCACATCGACCTGGGTGTCTACGACCTCGATGCCGCCCAGGCCCGGCTGCTGGGCCTGGGCGCCGTGGAACCCGCGACCCAGCCGCAGCCTGATCGGTGGAGGGTCCTGCTGGACCCCGCCGGCCATCCGTTCTGCATCTCCACCCTGGCCTGAGCATGATCGGCCGACTGATGACCATGACCGCGCACCCGGGCAGTGGCGGTGTACTCGCCGCACCGCAGAGACCTCACCGTCCTGGGCGGGGTGGGCGTCTCGACCGATGGCCGACCCTGACGAACGTCTGGCGCAGGAAGTCGGACGGGCCGACTTCCTGCGCAAGCGCTGTGGCCCTCGCTCGGATCGGGCGAGGGCCACGGTCGGGCTTCGAGGGAAGGCTCAAGCACTCCCGCGCCGTGGCCGCGCGCGCCTGTGTCTTCCACGGAGACAAGCTTCAGCAGCCGCGGGTGCTCACGACGCCGGTGGGCTGGGTGACGTTGATGAACTCGGTCGAGTAGTTGCCCCAGAAGTCGCGCGTGGTGACCGCGTAGACGCTGGTCTGGTACTCGACGAACACGGCCCAGGACTCACCCGGCTTGAGGGTGAACTCCAGGTTGTAGGTCTCGTTGATGCTGGTGTTGAGCTGCGTGCCCAGCTGGGCGGTGAGTATCTCGCTCGTCGAGAACGAGAGGTTGGTGCTGGTCTGGGTGGAGACGGTGTAGCTCACGCCCCTGCTGTACTTGGCCTCGACGGAGGTGGACTGGTTGCGGAGGCACTTGCTGGCGCGCTCGTCCCACGACCTGCCCCGGCGGTGCAGGGTGACCTGGGGGCCCGAACCGTCCCCTTGGGCCACCGGAATGCCGGGGCCGGCCGGGATGCCCGGGAGGGTGGCGTATCCGGTGACCACGACCTGGGGCAGGGTCGCGTCGACGGGCTGACCGATCGAACCGTCCGCGAGCTCCACCACCGATCCGCCGCCACCGGACGGACCGGCCCCGCCGTCTCCGCCGTCCCCGGGGTCGCCGCTCCAGCCGCCGCCCCCTTCGCTACCGCCGCCACCGGACGGGTCACCCACGTCGCCGCCGGGCCAGCCGCCGCCCCCTTCGTTACCGCCGCCCTCGTCGCCCGGGTCCTCGTCCTGGCACAGGGTGGAACCGTCGCAGGCGTACGCGGCGAAGGGAACGGCCATGCTCGGAACGGCGGTGAGGACGACGGCGCCGAATACGGCCGACGTCGCCAGGTTTCTCAACTTCACGGGTTCTCCAAGGTCGGGTCAGCTGAATGTCGAGCCGGGTTCTCGACCCGATGGCACGGCAGTCTTCCCGGCGGCCCGGCCCCGCACAGCCGTAGAACTACGCAACCGAATACGGAGCTGTCAGTGCGGCGCACTACGTTGGGCCCGAGGCCAGGGACGGGGGGGAGAAGTTCCGAGACTGAGGTGAAGGGGTCGGTGGGCGTCGTGCCGTTTCCGATGGCGGACGGTCCAACGGTGGGACGTGAGGCGGAGTTCGCGCGGCTCGCTCAGGTCCTGGACGGGTTGGAGCGCGGCCGGGGAGCCGTGGTCGAGATCACCGGTGAACCGGGCGCGGGCAAGACGCAGTTGGCCTGCGGGCTGGCGGAGCAGGCGGCGCGACGCGGGCTTCCGGTGATCTGGGCCCGGGCGCCCCGCTCCGGCGAGGGCCCGTTCCGGGTCTTCCGCGACGCGGCGGGGCCGGTCTCGGCCGCCGAGACGTCCGACCAGGCCGCCTGGTGCGAACTGATCCGGCGCCGGGCCGCCGGTGGCGTGCTGGTGGTCGACGAGCTGCACCTGGCCGATCCGGCCTCGGTGGAGCTGGCACTCCGGTTGGTCCGCTCCGCCTCCGCCCACTCCGCCTCCGCCCGTTCCGCGCCCACCACCCCTGCCACCCCGGCCCCGCCCGTCGCCGCCTTCGTGCTGGTGCTGGCACACCGGCCCCGGCAGAGCCCACCGGCCCTGCTGGAGGCACTCGACCTCGGTGTGCGGACGGACGCGATCGTCCGGGTGGAGGCCGGCCCGCTGGATGTGGCGGCGGTGTCGGCGCTGCTCGACCACTGGCACCGGGCGGCCGGGGCGGTGGCGGCCGGGGCGGAGGCGGTGACCGACGGGACCGCCGCCGCGGTGGCCCTGCACGCCGCGTCCAAGGGGCTGCCGGGGTACCTGCGGCTGCTGGTCGCGGCCCGCTTCGACACCGGGCTGTGGCCGGACCGGGCGGGCGACGACGAGGACGCGCTGCTGCGCGAGGCGGCGCCGCTGCTCGCCGAGCTCGGCGAGCTGAGCGGGCCGGCCCGGGCCGCCGCGCGGGCGGCGGCCGTGCTGGGCGGAACGTTCCGGCCGGCCGAGGCCGCCCGGATCGCCGGGCTCGGCGCGCGGGACGGCCTGGCGGCCTGCGCCGAGCTGGTCCGCGCGGACCTGGTGCGTCCGGCGGGTCACGGCCGGCACCTGGCGTTCCGCCATCCGGCCGTCGGACAGGCCGTGCACGCCGACTGCGAGCTGCCCTTCCTGCTCGACGCCCACCGGCTGGCCCTGCGGATCGCCGTCGAGCGCGGTGCCCCGGCCCCCGAACGGGCCCGGCACGCCGAGCACCTGGTGCACACCGACGGGCCCACCGCGGCCCGCGTCCTCGCCGAAGGGGCTGCGGAGACGGTCACCCGGGCACCCGCGCTCGCGGCCCGCTGGCTGCGGCTCGCCCTGGACGCGCTGCCCGCGCGTGGCCGGGGGCTGCGGGAGCGGCCGATCTGGGAGCTCGCGCACTGCCGGGCGCTGATCGCCTCCGGACGCCTCACGGAGGCCCGCGCCCTCGCCCACCACCTGCTTGCCGAAAGCTGCCCCCGGGCCGCCGGGCAGGCCGCCGACGAGAGCGCCCGACTGCCCCCGCACCTGCTGCCGCGGGCGTACGCGGTCTGCGCCGCCGCGGAGCGGCTGCTCTGTCGCTACGAGGAGGCGGAGGCCATCGCCCGCACCGGGATGGCGCTGCTGCCCCGGCCGCTGCCTGACGTGCTGTCGGCCGAGGCCACCGAACTGGTCTACGAGTACGGGCTGGTGCACGTGCTGCGCGGCACCCACGACCGGATCCGCCCGCTGCTGCGGGAGGCCGCCCGGTCGCGGACCGAGGCCGGGCACGCCGCCTCGACGGCCCTGGACGTCCTCATCGCCTTCTGCGACGTCCTCTCCGGCGACACCGCGCGGGGAGCGGCCGAAGTGGCCCGCTGCGCCGCGCTGGTGGACGCGTTGCCGGACGGTGTGGCCGGCCACACCCCGGACGTCCTCACCCTGCTCGGCTGCGCGGAGCTGTACCTGGAGCGGTTCCCGGACGCCCGCCGCCACCTCCTGCGGGGTCTGGACGCCGCGACCGGCGGGGCGCAGAAGCACATCCGCGCCGACCAGTTGCTGGGCCTGACCATGATCGACCAGTGGGCCGGGCGGCTCGACGAGGCGGAACGCCGGGCCACCGAGGCGGCGGAGCTGGCCCGGGCCGTCGGCACGCCCGACGTGGTGACGCTGGCGACGGCGATGCGCGCCATGACGCTGGTCTGGTCCCGGGGGCGGCGGTACGCCGGTCACGCGGTCGCGCTCGCGGCCCGGGCGGTGGACACCACCGCGCTGGGCCGGGGCTGGTGGGCCACCTCGGCGATCAGCCTGCTGGCACACGCGCAGCTGATCGGCGGGGACCCCGCCGGCTGCCTGCGGACCCTGCTGGACGGCGGCGGCGGTCCGGGCCTGCCGGAGGTGCAGCCCGCCTTCCGGCCCTCGCTGCTCGCCCTGATGGCACTCGCCGCGCTGGCCGGCGGGGACCTCGGCCACGCCGAGCGGTTGCTCACCGACGCGGAGGAGGACGCCGGCCGGCTCGCTCTGCCGCTGCAGTGGGCGTGCGTGCACCGGGCCGGGGCCCAACTGCGGTCGGCGCGCGGGGACCACGCCGGGGCGCTGGAGCTGTTCGAGCGAGCCGCGGAGGGCTTCCGCACCGGCGGACTGCCCGTGCAGCACGCCTGGACGCTCATCGCCGCGGCACCCGTGGCGGCGGCGGTACGCGGCCCGGCCGCCGCGCTGGACCTCCTGGCGCGGGCCGAGGCGCTGGCCCGTCCCTGCGGGGCGGTCCTGGCCGTGGAGGAAGCGACACGTGTGCGCGACCGGCTCGCCGCGGGCCCCGAGCGGGCGGGCCTCCCGGCCACCGGTCACGGGTCCGCGGACCTCCACTCCGCGCTGAGCGAGCGCGAACGGGAGGTCTCCGAGCTGGCCGCCACGGGACTGCGCTCCCGGCAGATCGCCGAACGCCTCTTCCTCAGCCACCGCACCGTCGACTCCCATCTGGGCAGCGCCTACCGCAAGTTGGGCGTCTCCTCCCGCACCGCCCTGGCCCGGGCACTCGGCCCCGCCAGGCCCTGAAGCTTGTTCCGGACAGCGCAGGAAGTCGGAAGGGCCGACTTCCTGCGCAAACGCTGTGGCCCTCCGGTCAGACACCGAGGGAACTGCGGTGGCGGGCCAGGGCGGTGGCGCCGCCGCCCAGGAGCAGCAGGCCTCCGGCGGTGGCCAGCAGGGGGATCACCGGGGTGGAGCCGGTCAAGATCGTGCCGCACCCCCGGACGGGCGTGCCGCTGGTCCTGCCGGAGCGGCCGTAGGCGGGCGGGGCGTAGGCAGCGGCCGTCGGCAGCGCGCGGTCCGCCGTCAGTCCTCGTCGTCGTCCAGCCGGAAGCCGATCTTCAGGCCGACCTGGTAGTGCTGGATCCGGCCCTCGGCGAGATGGCCCCGGACCTGCGTCACCTCGAACCAGTCGAGATTGCGCAGCGTCCTGGAGGCACGGTCCACGCCGTTGCGGATCGCGGCGTCGATGCTCTCGGTCGAGGACCCGACGATCTCGGTCACCCGGTACACGTGCTCGCTCATGACGGACTCCCTCAGCTGTGCGACACCCCCCGGTCCACCGTGCACCGGGGGGCGCCGCTCCGCATTCCGGCAACCGCCGGACGGAGCCCCGCCCCAGCGGACGCCCGTCAGAACGCCGCGCGGACCTCGCCGACCGGTATGCCGCCGCCGAGCAGCGGGGAGGCCGCGATCCGGTCGAGCGTGCCGTCCCCGGTGGTGACCCCGAGGCGGCGCAGGGCGGCGGCGAGCACCGGCCCGCGGGCCCGCTCGGCGCCGTCGTCGATCTTGAAGGCGAGCGCCCGGCCGTCCGGCAGCGCCACCACCTGGACGGCCTCGGCGCCCATCTTGGCGAGCGCGCCCGGCACCGCCCGCATCAGCCAGGTGTCCGCGCGCCGGGTGCCGGCCACGTACTCGGGGTGCGCCCGCATGGCGTCGGCGACCCGGCGCTGGGGGGTGCCCGGCTCGGCCAGCAGCAGGGCCCGGAAGCCGCGGGCCAGGCCGGTCAGGCTGACGGCCAGCAGCGGCGCGCCGCAGCCGTCGACCCCGTCGTGCGCGGCCGGCTCGCCGACGCACTCCTCCAGGGCCTCGCGGGCCAGCTGCTGGATCGGGTGGGCCGGGTCGAGGTAGCTGTCGACGGGCCAGTCGTTGGCCACGCAGGCGGCCAGCCAGCCGGCGTGCTTGCCGGAGCAGTCCATCAGGACGGGCTCGTGGTCGCCGCCCCGGTGCAGGTGCAGTTCGGCCTCTGTCTCGTCCAGCGGCAGGTCGGCCGGGGTGCGCAGGGCGGTCTCGTCCAGCCCCGCGGCGGCCAGGATCTGCCGTACGCCGGCGAGGTGAAACGATTCTGCAGAGTGGCTGGAGGCCGCCAGCGCCAGCAGCTCCCCCTCGATCGCCAGCCCGGCCCGCAGGGTGGCCACCGCCTGGAACGGCTTGGCGCAGGAGCGCGGGAACACCGGCGCGTCCGGCGTGCCCAGCGCGTACTCGACCGAACCGTCCGCGGCGAGCAGGACCAGCGAGCCGTGGTGCCGGCCTTCGACGAAGCCCGAGCGGACGATCTCGGCGAGCACGGGCAGGGGGGCGGGGTGGGACATGGCGGAGAGCCTTCCGGAGTGAGGGTGGACCGGGGGGCGAGCCGGGCCCGTCCCCCGCCCACGGCGCCTCGTCCGGTCAGAGCGGGCCGCCTGCGAGCAGGTCCTCGACCCGTGCTTCCCCATCACGGTACCTGCGGGTGATTTCCGCGTTGCAGCCGTCCGCCGTCCGCAGCAGCCGCTGCCGCCGCCCGGAGACCTCGCGCTCGTGCGCGCGCAGCCGCTCCAGCGCCGCCAGCAGGTCCGCCGCCGGGTGCGCCGCCAGGTCGGCCAGCTGCACGTCGCCCATCAGCGCGTCCGCCTCCAGCTGGGACTGCTGCCCGCGCGGCGGCCCCAGGGTGACGTGCCGGGCCGAGCGGCGGACGGTCGAGGGCGCGTCCGTCAGGATGGCCGACAGCCGCTCCAGCAGGCCGCCGGACGGCTCCGCCGGGCCCGCCGGACGGGCGGCGCCGCCGTCGGGCCGGCGGTCCAGCTCGGCCAGCAGGATGTCCATCCGGCCGTGCAGCAGCCGCCGCAGATAGGAGAGGTCCTCCTCCTGCTCCAGGGTCTCCCGGCGCAGGGTCCGCAGCTGGTCCAGGCCCAGCCGTTCGAGCTCCGGCTCGATCCCGGGCCCGGGGCCCTCCGGCACCCGCCCGTCGTGGTCCTGCGCCGCGTCGATCGCGTTCATCAACCAACCCACCTGCCGTCGTCCCGATCCCGCCCGCTCGCGGCACCCTCGCCTGCCGCCCGGTCCGGCCCGTCACCACCGCGAGCGCCGTCGGCGCGTTCCCGTCCGGAGGCACGCCCGGACGCCCGCGATGGTTCCCGCCCCCGGCCGTGGCCACCCACCGGGGCGACACGACCAGAACGCCTGACCTACCGGCTCGACCGCCCGGCCGAACCGGGCCCGGCGCGGCGGACCTTCGGCGCCCCGGACCACGGACGTGCCCGGCCTCCCCCCGCCTCACGCGGTGGACGGCCGGACGCGTCCTTGTACGGTCCCCCAGCGTGCCACCCCGCCCCACGCCGCCGCACCGCCCGTGCACCCGAACGGCCCTCTGGCGAAGAGGGGTGGCTGATACGACCGAAGCTTTTCCCAGGAAGAGCGGCGCCAAGGAGCGCGCAGGCGCACGCTACCCGGCGCGCGCCACACTCAAGGGCGCCCCGGAGGCGCCTGCTCGCGCCCCCGCCGCCTCCGGCAGAATGGCGGGCATGCGAGCAGTGGTGCAGCGAGTGACCGAGGCCCGGGTGACGGTGGCCGGGGAGACCGTCGGCGCGATCGAGGGGCCCGGGCTCTGCGTCCTGGTCGGCGTCACCCACGACGACACCCCCGCCGAGGCGGACCGGCTCGCCCGCAAGCTCTGGACGCTGCGGCTGCTGCCCGCCGACGAGAACGGCGTCGAGCAGTCCTGCTCCGACATCGGCGCGCCGCTGCTCGTGATCAGCCAGTTCACCCTCTACGGCGACGTGCGCAAGGGCCGCCGCCCCACCTGGAACGCCGCGGCGCCCGGGCCGGTCGCCGAGCCGCTGGTCGACGAGGTGGTCGCCCGGCTGCGCGCGCTCGGCGCCAAGGTGGAGACCGGCCGCTTCGGCGCGGACATGCGGGTCGCCCTGGTGAACGACGGCCCGTTCACCGTCCTCGTGGAGGTCTGAGGCGTGGAGGTCTGAGCGGGGACGCCTGTGGCGCTACTGCGGGACGATCACGTCCTGCGTCCCCGGCACCGTCCCGGCCAGCAGCACCGCGTCCACCGGCACGTTCCGCTTCACGACGGCCAGCGCGACCGGCCCCAGCTCGTGGTGCCGGGCCGAGGAGGTGACGAAGCCGAGCGCCCGCCCCTGCGGCTCCGCGGCGAGCCGCACCTCCGTCCCGTGCGGAGGCAGCACCTCCTCGGTGCCGTCCAGGTGCAGCAGGACCAGCCGGCGCGGTGGCCGCCCCAGGTTGTGCACCCGGGCCACCGTCTCCTGCCCCCGGTAGCAGCCCTTCTGCAGGTGGACGGCGGTGGTCAGCCAGTCCACCTCGTGCGGGATGGTCCGGTGGTCGGTCTCGAAGCCGAGCCGCGGCCGGTGGCCCTCGATCCGCAGCGCCTCGTACGCCCAGATGCCGGCCGCCGGGCCGTACCCCGCGGTGAGCTCCGCCAGCGCGGCGCGCGGCAGGAAGAGGTCCCGCCCGTACGGCAGCTCGCGGACGGCCGCCGCGCCCTCGGCGGAGGCGGTCGAACCGGCCGGCAGGTGGACCACCGCGTACTCGGCGGTCGCGTCCGCCACCTCGACCCGGTAGAAGAACTTCATGCTCTCCAGGTAGCCGATCAGCGCCTGCTGGGTGCCCGGCTCGACGTGCGCCCAGGTGGTGGTGCCGTCGTCGACCAGGTAGAGGGCGTGCTCGACGTGCCCGTTCGGGGAGAGCACCAGCGCCTCGGTGGCCTGCTGCGGCGGCAGCGCGCTGACGTGCTGGGTGAGCAGCAGGTGCAGCCAGCTCAGCCGGTCCTCACCGGTGACGGTGAGCACGCCGCGGTGCGAGAGGTCCACGAAGCCGGTACCCCGGGCGAGGTTCCGTTGCTCGCGGAAGAGGTCGCCGTAGTGGGCGGCGACGCCCTCGTCGGCCCCCTCGGCGGGGACGGCTCCGGGCAGGGCAAGCAGCGGACTCTTCAGACCGGTCATACCGGCAAGCTTACGGCCGCTCCGCGGCGCGTTCGGCGGAGCAGTCGGCGCAGCGGCCGAAGATGGCGAAATGCTTGAGGTCGGTGTCGAAACCGTGCTCGGCGCGCAGGCTGTCGATCAGCGGCTGGGCGATCTCGGTACCGGTCTCGGTGACCTTCTCGCAGTCCCGGCAGACCAGGTGCAGATGGTGGTGGCGGCCGGCCAGGTGGTAGGTCGGGGCGCCGTGGCCGAGGTGGGCGTGCGAGACCAGGCCCAGCTCCTCCAGCAGCTCCAGGGTCCGGTAGACGGTGGAGATGTTGACGCCGCTGGCGGTCTGCCGGACGTGGCCGAGGATGTCGTCGGGGGTGGCGTGGTCGAGCGCGTCGACCGCCTCCAGGACGAGCTGGCGCTGCGGGGTGAGCCGGTACCCGCGCTCGCGCAGGTCGGCCTTCCAGTCGCCGGAGAGCTGCCAGTCGGTGGTGCCGGTGTCCGCCACGGTCCTGTCCCTGCCAAACGTCGGGGGTCCTGAGGCAAGTGTAGGGACCGGCCGACCGGCCGGTCCCTACCCCGCACGCCTCGGCGGACGTCCGCGGACGCCCGGGGCCGCCCCCGTCCGGGGGGCGCGGCCTACTTGACGCGGCCTACTTGAAGAAGGCGATGCCGTCGTCCGGCAGGTCGTTGATGTCCTTGATCAGCTGAGCGGGCGAGAGCACCTTCTTCAGCTGCGCGGACATGTACGGCCGCAGCGCGACGTTCGGGGCGGCCTTCTCGCCCACCCAGAGCAGCTCCTCGTTGACGAAGCCGTAGAGCCGCTTGCCGCCCGAGTACTCCGGCGAGCCCTCGATCCGGGCCACCGCGTCGGTGGAGACGTCGATCTGCGGCTTGCCGTCGGCCAGCTCGCCGTACCAGATCTCCACCGTGCCGTCGTCACGGACGGACGAGATCTCGACCCCGCGGGCACCGCTGGTGCCGTGCTGGTTGCTGGTGATGCGCCAGAAGGCGTGCTCGTTCTCCAGCGGGCGGATCTTCTCACCCTCGCTGTTCAGCACCCAGGTGCGGGAGCGGAACTCCAGGAAGGGCCGTCCGTCGTGGCGGATGACGATCTCCTGGCCGAAGTTGCACTTCTCGGTGCCCGGGCCCCCTTCACCGGGCAGAGGGGCGTAGACGCCCGCGCCCTCCCAGGTACCGAGGAGGAAGGCCAGCGGGACGACGTCCTTGTGGAGGTCTGAGGGGATCTCGATCATGTTCCTGGTCGCTGTCGTCGGTGCGGAATCACTTCAACCGTACGGCAGTCGCTCAGCGCTGGCCCTGGTACAGCTTCATCACCGAGAAGATGGCGAACCAGGTGATCAGCACGGCCATGAGGGCCAGCAGACCGTCGAAGAAGATTTCCAGACCGGACACGGGGGGCTCCCAGGGCGGCGACAGTGTGGTGGATGAGGCGGATTTTGCTGCCGCTCACTCTATCCGGACGGTACCGACGGGTCTCGGTGAGCCCCACCACCTCGGCGATCTAGTGTGTCGGCCATGTCGTCTCAGTCGTCTCAGAAGAAGCTCGTCGTCAAGGTGACCGCCGGGGCCGACGCCCCCGAGCGGTGCTCGCAGGCCTTCACGGTGGCGGCGGTCGCCGCCGCCAGCGGGGTCGAGGTCTCGCTCTGGCTGACCGGGGAGTCGTCCTGGTTCGCCCTGCCGGGGCGCGCGGCGGAGTTCGAGCTGCCGCACGCGGCGCCACTGCCCGACCTCATCGAGGGGATCGTGGCGGGCGGCGGCTCCATCACCCTGTGCACCCAGTGCGCGGCCCGGCGCGGGATCGAGGAGAAGGACCTCATCGAGGGGGCCCGGATCGCGGGCGCCCAGGTCTTCGTCAGCGAGATCATGGCCGACGGCGTGCAGGCGCTCGTCTACTGATCCGGCGGGCCCTCGCGGTCGGGGCGGTCCCGGTCGTGGCCGGGCTCGTCCCACCGCGGGTCCTCCCAGCGCGGGTCGTCCCACCAGTCGTCCTCGGGGTCGCGCCGGTTGGCGAACACCGCCGCGACCGGCGGGATGACCATCGCGACCACGCAGAGGCCCACGGCCGCCGGGACGGAGACGAACCGCACCACTCCCCAGGCCAGTACGAAGAGGCCCAGGCAGACGCCCATCATGGCGTAGTAGTAGCGGCGCCGCCGGCGGGACTTCACCCTCCCACGGTATGCCCGAGGGCCCCTGCTCGGCAGGGGCCCTCGGTGACGCTGATCGGTCGCCGACCGGTCAGACCGCGATCGCGACCTCGGTCAGGTCGCCCTGGGAGGCGACCACCTGGCGGTCCACGGTCTGGCCCGGGATGAGCGCCCGCAGGGTCCACTTGCCCGGGCGGGCGAAGAACCGGAACTGGCCGGTCGCCGAGGTGGGCACCTCGGCCGTGAACTCGCCGCCCTCGTCGAGCAGCCGGACATAGCCGTTGACCGGCTCACCGTCGCGGGTCACCGAACCCTGGATGATCGTCTCGTTCGCCACGTCAACTCCTGCCAGGTCCGGGCCGCCGGCCTTCGCACCGCACATTGTCTGTTTCCCTTCAGCCTTACGGGTGGAGCCGGTGGCTCAGTTGCCGAGCTCGATCGGCACGCCGACGAGGCTGCCGTACTCGGTCCAGGAGCCGTCGTAGTTCTTCACGTTCTCCTGGCCGAGCAGCTCGTGCAGGACGAACCAGGTGAGCGCGGAGCGCTCGCCGATGCGGCAGTAGGCGATGGTGTCCGTCGCCAGGTCGACGCCCTCGGCCTCGTACAGGGCCTTGAGCTCGTCGTCGCTCTTGAAGGTGCCGTCGTCGTTGGCGTTCTTCGCCCACGGGATGTTGCGCGCGGACGGCACGTGGCCGGGGCGCTGCGACTGCTCCTGCGGGAGGTGGGCCGGGGCGAGCAGCTTGCCGGAGAACTCGTCGGGCGAGCGGACGTCGACCAGGTTGAGGGTGCCGATGGCGGCGATCACGTCGTCGCGGAAGGCGCGGATCGAGGAGTCGGCGGCCTGCGCCGCGTACTCGGTCGCGGCGCGCTCCGGCACCTCGGAGACCAGGTCGCGGGAGTCCAGCTCCCACTTCTTGCGGCCGCCGTCGAGCAGGCGGACGTCACCGTGGCCGTACAGCTTGAAGTACCAGTAGGCGTACGAGGCGAACCAGTTGTTGTTGCCGCCGTAGAGGACGACGGTGTCGTCGTTGGCGATGCCCTTGGCGCTGAGCAGCGCCTCGAAGCCCGCCTGGTCGATGAAGTCGCGGCGGACCGGGTCCTGGAGGTCCTTCTTCCAGTCGATCCGGACGGCGTTGCGGATGTGGTTCTTGTCGTAGGCGGAGGTGTCCTCGTCGACCTCGACGATGACGACCTTCGGGTCGTCCAGGTGGGCCTGGACCCAGTCGGCGTCGACCAGGACGTCGCTGCGGCTCATGGTGATGTTCTCCATCCGGGGGCGGTTGGCGGAAGGTGTTGGTGCTGCTGCGGCTGCTGCGGCTGCTTCGGGTGCTGCTCAGCGGCGGTGCGGTCGCTCGTCGGACACCGGTCCGAATCCATGTCCGAATCGTGGGACGAACGGCGGCGCGCGGTGCGAGCGGGCAGTGGGGTGCGGAGTGCGGCGTCCACGCCCGGCCCGAGGGCCGGCACGAATCACCGGAGGAATCGGCGGCGGGCATCAACTGCCCTGCCAGGACGCCGAGTCAGCGCATTCGACACAGACAGGCGGCCACGCGGCACAGGTCTACCGCCCGCCGCTTCGTGAGGTCCGTCTGTCGCTTCATGCCGACGATGCTAGGGACATCCGACGCCCGCTGTCATTAGCGTATCGAATGGCGAGACCAGATGGCTCGCATGATGGGATTTGACCCTCCCATGGGCGTCGGGAACCGGCCGGGGCCCGGTCGACGGCCACGCGAGGGCCGTGCGAGGGGCGGGAAGGGCACCGCTCCGCGGCCGGTGCTGGACAGCGCGTCTCGCGGAGCGGAACGGTGGACGGCGGGGCCGGGTCAGCCGATGAGCTTGACGTCCTTGCCGTCGAAGGCCAGCCGCAGGCCGTCCTCCTGCGGCGTGACCGAGGCGAGGTTCAGCCCGGCGGGCAGCTCGGAGAGGGTGAAGCTGATCGGTTTCAGGCTCTGGTCGGACACCCCGGCCAGCAGCGAGGCCATCGCGCTCATCCGGAAGCCGTCCACCGTCACGGTGTTCCCCTGGTTGTGCACCGAGGCCTCACCGACCGGGAACGGTCCGAGCGAGGCCTTGATCTTGCCCGGGCCGCCGTAGGAGAGGCTCAGCCGGGTGCCGGCGCCGAGCGAGAGCCGGCCCGCGTTCGGCACCAGCTCCGAGGCCGGCGGCAGCAGCCGCGACAGGTCGGTGTAGTCGATCAGACCGGACCCGGACCCGCTGTCCACGGTGGCGCTGCTCATGTTGTCGCTCACCTCGACGCCGGACAGCTTGGCCGAGAAGGAGTGCAGCGCGACCTTGTCCTTGCCCTCGCCGACGGTCAGCCCGTCCGAGGAGATCCGCACGTCGTCCAGCTTCTGCGAGACGACCTGGGTGAGGAACGGGAAACCCTCGATCGACACGTGCGGCTTCTGGCTCATCCGGCCGCTCTTCAGGATCTGCTCGGCCGCCTCGTCCTCGGCGACACCGACGGCGATCCGGTCGGCGCCCACCAGCACCCCCGAGAGCACCACCAGGCCGATCGTCGCCTTCAGCCAGCCGCGCATCGCTCTCCCCCGTCGTCGCCGGTCGCTGTCGTCCGCTGTCGTCCGCCGTTGTTCACGGCCGTCGCCGGACGTGGTGTCGGCGGATCCGGCCACTCCGGTACGGCCGCTCGCACGACGGTACGACGTCCCGCCCCGGAGCATGGTTCCGGGGCGGGACGTCGTGGGGAAGACCGGCGGTGACCGGCGGCGGTCAGCCGAGCAGCTCCGTGGCGATCCAGACCAGCGGCGCCGACACCGCGAGCGGCAGCGCCACGCCGGCCGTCATGTGGACGAACCGGGACGGGAAGTCGTACCCCGCCACCCGGCGGCCGATCAGCGCGCCGAGACCGGCCGCCGCGCCCAGCGCCGGCGGGGCGCCGACCGCGAGGCCCAGGCCGACCGCCGCGAGCAGACCGAGCAGCGGGCCCAGCCACTTCGGCCCGGGCAGCGGCGCGGCCGCCAGCAGCGTCGCCAGCGCGACCGCGCCGACCGCCGCCGGCACCCAGTCGGCCAGCAGCAGCGCGGTGCAGAGCACCGTCACCACGGTGGCCGAGCCGAGCACCGTCAGCGCGTAGAACCGCTCCTTCGGATCGGCCGGCCGGAACGTCTGCAGCACCAGGACCAGCAGGAAGAACCCGCCGAGCGTCCCGACCACCGCCCCCGTGCCGCCGTCCGCGTCGGCCAGCAGCACCGCCACGTCGGCCACCACACCGGCCAGCGCGGCCAGCGCGATGCCCTGGCGGGCCGGCCACATGCCGTTCAGCCGGAACCAGCCGGCCGCCGTCAGGCCCTGGAGCAGCACCAGCGCCAGGGCGAGCCCGAGCTGGCCGAGCGCCGCGCCGCCGGCCAGCAGGGCGGCGGCACCGGCGGTGATCAGGGCCGGCTGGAGGCCCGGGTCGTTGATCGGCGAGCCGGTCCGGACGACGGGGGCCGCCGGGGCGGCCGGAGCCACGGCCGGGGCGGCCACCGGAGCGGCCTGGACGGGGAACGGCGCGGCCGGGGCCGCCGGGGCGGCGTGGCCGCCCTGTGCGGCGCGGGCGGCGCGCGCGGCCCGCGCCGCGGCCGGGTCGGTCAGCACCGGGGCCGGCGGCTCCGGGCGCTTCAGCGTCATGGTCGGCTGGTCGAGGCCCTGCGCCCCGTCCGGCACGGGCGCGTGGACCTGCCCCTGGCCGTACGGCGCCCCGCCGGAGGCCTGGCCGGGCGCCTGCGCCCGGGCATGGGCGGGTCCGGCGTGGGCGGGTCCGGCGTGGGCGGGCGCCCCGGTGTGACCGGGGAAGGGCGCCGACGGCTGCCCCGGGACACCCGGCGGCATCGCACCCGACACCCGCACGGGCGGGAGCAGCGCGGTCGCCGCCGCGTCGCCCATGGGCGGCACCGGCGGGAGCAACGTGGTCGCCGCCGCGTCGTCCATCGCCGGCACGGGCGGGAGCAGCGCCGTCGCGGCGTCGTCCACGACCGGCCCGCCACCCGGTCCAGCCCCGTACGGCGCCTGGCCGTAGGCCTGCTGTCCGTACGGCTGCTGCTGGCCGTAGGGCTGTTGTCCATAGGCCTGCTGCTGTGCGTAGGCCTGCTGCTGCTCCGACGGGCCACCGTACGACGGCCCGCCCAACCCGGGGGCGTGCGGCTGCGCCGCGAGCCCCTGCTGTGCGTAGGGATCCGGCGCGTACGCCTGCTGCGGGGCGTACGGATACGGCGGCTGCTGCGGGTGCTGCCCCTGCGCCCCCTGCGGGTACGGAGTCTCCTGCGGGTACGGCGGCTGGTGCTGCTGCGGCGGCTGCCCGTACGGGTACTGCGGCTGCTGCGGCGGGCCCTCGGGGGCCCCGTTCGTCCCGGTCACGCCGCTCACCCGCCCGCGAACGGCGGGAGGACCTCGATCGTGCCGCCCTCGCTGAGCGCCACGGTCGTGTGGTCACGGCCGCCCACCGGCGAGCCGTCCACCAGGTAGGAGCAGTGGCCGAGCAGCCGGACCAGCTTCGGCCGGTCCGCGTGCCGCTCCTTGGCCTCCGCCAGCGCCTCGGCCAGGGTCGCCGCCAGGTACGGCTCCTCGGCCAGCCCGGCCTCCGACTTCGCCGCCGCCCAGTAGCGGATCGTTCCGCCGACCTGAACGGCGGCCGCCGGGTCGTGCCCGGTGGTCGCGCCCATGGCAACCCCTTCTCGTCGTCCTCGCCCCGTCCCGGGTGCCCCCGGTCGGGTCCACCACCGGAGGCGCCCGGGCCTCGCCCGAAAGGTGTACGCGCACGGTGCCGCCGATGTGCGTCCCATGATGGCGTGTTCGCCGGTGCGAGCGGCAATCGCCCTGGCCCGGCCCCCGGCGGCGCCGTCGCGAAGCTGTGGCCGGGCTCACCCCGGGCGCGCCCCGAAAAGGCCGAGCCATCGGCTCCCGGCCCTCCCGGCGCGGAGGCGGGTCGGCTATTCTCGATCCTCAAGGGATCCGGGCAGAGTCGCCCCCGGGTCCTTTTGTGCTTTCAGGACGCCAGTACGGACGTTCGTGCGATTCGTCGGCCCACCCCCGGCGGACGCAGGAACCGCCCCCACCACGCACGGCACAACGATGTGCCGGGCCCGGCAGGGGCGTCGGACACCCCCGGCTCCGGGCCGCCGCCCGGGACCGGCCAGGACCGGAAGGTTCGCGGGATGAACAGGGAAGAAACGGTGCATCGCGGGTTGCGGGACCCCCGGCACACGCCCGGTTCGGCCGCGCGCGCCGGCACGTCCTCCGATTCCCACCGGGCGGCCATCTCCGCCCCCTCACCAGCACGTGTGCCATCCGACTGTGGCGGCAGCCGGAACGCGACCGCGACGACCCGGAAAGGGGACTACCGGGTATGAGTTCTCTGCTCCTCCTCACCAACGCGCTTCAACCCTCCGCGGAGGTGATGCCCGCGCTCGGCCTGCTGCTGCACAACGTCCGGGTGGCACCCGCCGAGGGCGCCGCCCTGGTCGACACACCCAGTGCCGACGTCATCCTGGTGGACGGCCGACGCGACCTGCCGCAGATCCGTAGCCTCTGCCAGTTGCTGCGCTCAACTGGCATCGGCTGCCCGCTGATCCTGGTGGTGACCGAGGGCGGCCTGGCCGCCGTCACCGCCGACTGGGGCATCGACGACGTCCTGCTCGACACCGCCGGCCCCGCCGAGGTCGAGGCCCGGCTGCGGCTCGCCCTCGGCCGGCTCCAGGTGGCCACCGACGACAGCCCGATGGAGATCCGCAACGGCGACCTCTCGGTCGACGAGGCCACCTACTCCGCCAAGCTCAAGGGCCGGGTGCTCGACCTCACCTTCAAGGAGTTCGAGCTCCTCAAGTACCTCGCCCAGCACCCCGGCCGGGTCTTCACCCGGGCGCAGCTGCTGCAGGAGGTCTGGGGCTACGACTACTTCGGCGGCACCCGGACGGTCGACGTGCACGTCCGGCGGCTGCGCGCCAAGCTCGGCGTCGAGCACGAGGGCCTGATCGGCACCGTCCGCAACGTCGGCTACCGCTTCGTCGTCCCGGAGAAGCCCGAGAAGGGCGAGCGCTCCGAGCCGGCCGCCGTACTCTCCCCGGCCGCCCTGGAAGCCTGACCCGGCCGGCCGGGCGGGGCCCACCCGCACCGCCCGGCCCGGCCTGTCCGGATTCGCCCCGGCCCGTCCCGACCCGTCCCGCGGACGCCTCCCGACGGGCGGAGATCCCCACTGCCCGGGCGCACGCCACACGCGTAGACTCCCCCCGTGGCCAAAGTGACGCGCGACGACGTAGCCCGACTGGCTGGTACCTCGACCGCGGTCGTCAGCTATGTGATCAACAACGGGCCGCGGCCGGTCGCGCCCGCCACCCGCGAGAAGGTGCTCGCCGCGATCGAGCAGCTCGGCTACCGGCCGAACAGCGTCGCGCAGGCGATGGCCTCCCGCCGCACCAACCTCATCGGCATGGTCGTCCCGGACGCCCGCCAGCCGTTCTTCGCCGAGATGGCGCACGCCGTCGAACGGGCCGCCTCCGAGCGCGGCAAGCTCGTGCTGATCGGCAACTCCGACTACGTCGACGACCGCGAGGTCCACTACGTCCGCGCCTTCCTCGGCATGCGGGTCTCCGGCCTGATCCTGGTCAGCCAGGGCCCCTCGCAGCGGGCCGCCGAGGAGTTCGCCGCCATGGAGGGCGCGAAGGTGGTCCTGCTGCACCGCCGCCCCGAGGCGATCGACGACGTCGCGGTGGTCACCGACGACGTCGGCGGCGCCGAGGCCGTCGTCCGCCACCTGCTGGAGGTGCACGGGCACCCGTACGTGGCCTGCTTCGGCGGCCCGGTCGAGTCCCCCGCCCCCGGCGACCCGGTCATCGACCACGTCGAGGGCTGGCAGCGCGCCATGGACGCGCACGGCCTGCCGACCGAGCCGCACCTGATCGACGCGCCCTTCCACCGCTACGGCGCGTACGACGTCGCGCTCGGCGTGCTGCGCTCCGACAACCGCCCGCCGGCGATCTTCTGCTCCACCGACGACCAGGCCATCGGCGTGCTGCGGGCCGCCCGCGAGGTGGGGCTGCGGGTGCCGGAGGACCTCGCGGTGGCCGGCTTCGACGACGTGCCGGAGGCCGCGCTGGCCGACCCGCCGCTGACCACCGTCGCCTCCGACCGCGACGCGATGGCCAGGGCGGCCGTGGACCTGGTGCTGGACGACTCGCTGATGGTGCCCGGCTCGGACACCGAGCGGGTCCGCAAGTTCCCGTCGCGCCTGGTCGTACGGCGTTCCTGCGGCTGCTCGCCGGACGCCGCCGACGCCTGACCTGACCAGGCTTTATGAGAAGTGAACGGGCTTCTCGGGGGCTTCTGAGCGGGCTCTCACCGGATTCTCATCCGCCGGGCGGAGCTTGGTCGCCATGAGCGATCACCAGCAGTGGCAGCACCGCCCCGGCGGCGAGCGGAACAACGACGAGCGGTACGACGGCGGCCCGTACAGCGGCCCGTACGGCGACGGGGCCTACGACGGCGCCTACGACGGCCCGGCCGACTACCCGCACGGGGAGCAGTGGCCCCGCATCGTCCCCGGCACCGTCCTCGGCAGCACCACCCACGACAGCACCGGCTACGGCGCCGCCGCCCACCCCGCCGCCGGCACCCCGCCCCCTCCCCCGTACCCGCCGTTCCCGCCCGAGGCGGCCGGCCAGGACGGCCCGGACGCCCCCCGCGGCCCCGGCCGCCGGGCCAGGAGCGGCCTGCTGCGCGGCCGGCTCGCCCTGGTCACCGCCGTCGCCGCGGCCGCCGCCGTGCTCGGCGGGGTCACCGGCGGCGTCGTCGCCGCCCAGGACCACCGCTCCGCCGCCCGCACCGGCACCATCGCCAGCCCGGTCGCCGTCCGCACCGACGGCAGCGCGGACGTCGCCGCCGTCGCGGCCGCCGTCTCGCCCAGCGTCGTCCAGATCACGGTGAAGACCGGCGGCGGGACCGCCACCGGCACCGGCGTGGTGCTCACCACCGGTGGGCAGATCCTCACCAACTACCACGTGGTCTCCGGCGCGGCCGACGGCGGCCAGATCACCGTCACCTTCCACGACGGCTCCACCGCCCGGGCCGCCCTCACCGGCACCGACAAGGGCCTGGACGCCGCCGTGATCACCGCGAGCGGCGCGAAGCAGCTCACCCCCGCCGTCCTCGGCGACTCCTCCGCCGTCTCGGTCGGCGACCCGGTCGTCGCCATCGGCAACCCCGAGGGCCTCACCGGCACCGTCACCTCCGGCATCATCAGCGCCGAGCACCGCCAGGTCACCGTCCAGGTCGACGAGGGCACCACCAGCGGCAACGGCGGCTTCGGCTTCCCCAAGCTGCCCGGGACGCGCGGCAGCGCCCCGCAGAGCGGCGGCGAGACCGCCACCTACCAGGCCTTCCAGACCGACGCCGCGCTCAACCCCGGCAACTCCGGCGGCCCGCTGATCAACGCCAACGGCCAGGTCATCGGCATCAACTCGGCCATGTACTCGCCGAGCGGATCGAGCGCCACGGCCGGCGGCAGCGACGCCGGCAGCGTCGGCCTCGGCTTCGCCATCCCGATCGACGACATCAAGCAGGTGCTGCCGAAGCTGCAGTCCGGCCAGAACGTCTGACGACGTCCGACAATTGACCCGAGCAGGCCCTCCCGCCACCAGAAAGGGCAACCGCCGATGACCCCGTCCGCCGACGACCGCACCCCCGCCGAGCCCGGGCAGCAGACCACCGCCCGGCTCCTCGTGGTCGACGACGAACCCGCCCTCCGGGACGCCCTGGAGAGCAGCCTCGCCTTCGAGGGCTACGAGGTCGCCACCGCCACCGACGGCTACGAGGCCCTCGAGTCGGTCGAACGCGACCGGCCCGACCTCGTCCTGCTCGACATCATGATGCCCCGGATGGACGGCCTCACCGCCGTCCGCCGGATGCGCTCGCGCGGCGACACCGTGCCGGTGCTGATGCTCACCGCCCGCGACGCCGTCGGCGACCGCGTCACCGGCCTGGACGTCGGCGCCGACGACTACCTCGCCAAGCCCTTCGAACTCGACGAGCTGCTCGCCCGGGTGCGCGCCCTGCTGCGGCGCAGCGCGCTCGCCGGCGAGGCCGCCGCCCGGGCCGCGGCCGTCGAGGAGGAGACCGACGTCCTCGCCTTCGCGGACCTGCGGATGAACACCGCCACCCGCGAGGTCACCCGGGCCGGCCGGCCCGTCGAACTCACCCGCACCGAGTTCATGCTGCTGGAGATGTTCCTGGCCCACCCCCGGCAGGTGCTCACCCGGGAGCAGATCCTCAAGGCGGTCTGGGGCTTCGACTTCGAGCCCTCGTCCAACTCGCTGGACGTGTACGTGATGTACCTGCGCCGCAAGACCGAGCAGGGCGGCCTGTCCCGGCTCATCCAGACCGTCCGCGGGGTCGGCTACGCGCTCCGCCCGGCCGCCGGCACCAGCGCGTGAGCCCCGTCGTCCCACCGCCCCCGCTCCACCCGCCGCGCGTCCCGCGCCGCGGCCGCCTCTCCGCCTGGTACGGCGCCCGCTCCCTGCGCACCCGCCTCACCTTCCTCTCGGCGGCCGCGGTCGCGGTGGCGATCGCCCTGTCGGCGCTCGCCTGCTGGTTCATCGTGGAGAAGCAGCTCTACAACGTGGTCCGCAGCGACCTGCAGAACGTGCGGGAGGTCGGTCCGCCCGCCCAGGTCGACGACTGCTCCACCAACCTGCAGAACGCACTCAGGGCGGTGCAGAGCACCGCCCCGCAACCGCCGGCCGGCGGTTCCGCCCCCCGCGACACCCAGTACGTGATCACCGGCCAGCCGCCGCTGTACTGCCTGCCGCCGCAGGCCACCAAGGCCATCGCCCCGGACCCCGGCGACACCGCCGTCCTCGCCCTCAAGCCGAACCAGTCCATCATCCGTGAGGGCCACTACACCAACGGCGAGCCCGCGCTCGTCCGGGTCTCCTGGACCAAGCCGAAGTCCCTCCCGCCCACCCTGGTCATGGTCGCCACCTCCACCAAGGCGGTCGACGAATCCCTCGACGGGCTCGCCATCGTCCTCGGCGGGGTCGCCCTCGGCGGCATCATCCTGGCCGGTCTCGCCGGGCGGCTGGTCGCCCGCTCCGCGCTCCGGCCCGTCGACCGGCTCACCGACGCCGTCGAGCACATCGCCCGCACCGAGGAGGTCGGCACCACCATCCCCGTACACGGCGAGGACGAGATCGCCCGGCTCTCCACCTCGTTCAACTCCATGAGCATCGCCCTCGCCAACTCCCGCGAGCGCCAGACCCGCCTGATCGCGGACGCCGGGCACGAGCTGCGCACCCCGCTCACCTCGCTGCGCACCAACGTCGACCTGCTGATCCGCAGCGACGACACCGGCCGCCCGCTCCCGCCGGCCACCCGCACCAAGATGCTCGGCAACATGAAGGCCCAGATGCAGGAGCTCACCGAGCTGATCGGCGACCTGCTCCAGCTCTCCCGCCCGGACTCCCCGAAGCCGGTACGCACGCTCGCCGTGGTCGCCGTGCACGAGATCGTCGAACGGGCGGTCGAACGCGCCAAGCTGCGCGGTCCGGGGCTCGTCTTCCAGACCGCCACCGCGCCCTGGTTCGCGCACGCCGACGCCGCCGGCCTGGAGCGCGCGGTGATCAACCTGCTGGACAACGCGGTCAAGTACAGCCCGCCCGGCGGCACCATCGCCGTCCGGCTCGACCGGGGCGTGCTGACCGTCCGCGACCACGGTCCCGGGATCCCCCAGGACGAGCTGCCATACGTCTTCGACCGGTTCTGGCGCTCCCCGTCCTCGCGTCAACTCCCCGGCTCCGGGCTCGGGTTGTCGATCGTCGCGCAGAGCGTCCGGGAGGCCGGCGGCGAGGTGTCGCTCGGCCCGGCCGCGGACGGCGGGCCCGGCGCGCTGGCCACCCTCCGGCTCCCCGGCGGGCCCACCCCGACCTGAGGCGGGGCACGAAAAAGGGGCGGGGCGCCCCGACAGCGCCCCGCCCCGGCCGGCTCACGGCCGGCGACCACCGACTCAGTCGAGGTCGCCGCCCGGGCCGATGACCTTGATGCGGTCCTGCGCCGGAGCCTTCAGCGGCGCGGCGGCCGAGCTGTTGGCACCCAGGTAGGCGTTGAAGACGTCCAGGTCGGAGGCGCCGACGAGCTTCTCGGTGCCGGCCGCGAAGGCCGGGAAGCCGTCGCCGCCGCCGGCCAGGAACTCGTTGGCCGCGACGCGGTACTTGGCGGCCGGGTCGATCGGCGCGCCGCCCAGGCGGATCGAGTCGACGACGACCCGCTCGGCGCCCTTGTTGCGCATGTCCAGGGTGTAGGTGAGGCCCTTGGACGGCTGCAGGATCTTCGGCGAGGCCTCGTTGGAGCCGCTCACCTGCTGCTGGAGCAGCTGGATCAGCTGGTCCCCGGTCAGCGTCTTGACCTGCATCATGTTGCTGAACGGCTGGACGGCGAACGCCTCGCCGTAGGTCACCACACCGTCGCCCTCGGCACCGCTCTGCTTGTGGACGAGGTCGGAGCGGATGCCGCCGGGGTTCATGAAGGCGATCTGCGCGCCGCCCTTGTCGGCGGCGGCCAGACCGGCCTGCTGGGCGTCGGCGATGATGTCGCCGAGCGGCTTCTCCGGGTCGCCGTTGCCCCGGCCGTTGATGTCCGAGGCGATGTAGCCGATCGGACGGTTGGCGATCGGCGCGGCCAGCTTGGAGTAGTGCGAGATCAGCTCCGTCATGTCCGGCGCCTTCTCGACGGTCCGGCGCACGACGTGGTTCTCGGCCTTGACCGACGGGCGGACGATCGCGCCGGTGGTCTTGTCCAGCTTCAGGTCGATCTCGGTGTACAGCCGGCCGAAGGAGGCGGCGCTGGTCACCGAACGCGGCACGCCCTGCGGGTCGGGGATGGTGCAGGCGTACGCGTTGTGGGTGTGGCCGGTGACGATGGCGCCGACCGCCGGGTCGATCTTCTTGGCGATGTCGACGATCGGGCCGGAGATGCCCTGGCCGGCCGCGCCGCAGTCGTAGTTGTAGGTGCTGCTGGCCGGCAGACCGCCCTCGTGGATCAGCGCGACGATCGAGTTGACGCCCTTGGCCTTCAGCTCGGCGGCGTACCGGTTGATCGTGGCGACCTCGTTGGCGAACTTGAGGCCCTTGACGCCCTCGGCGGTCACGATGTTCGGCGTGCCCTCCAGGGTGACGCCGATGAAGCCGACCTTCACGCCCTGCGACCTGGTCACCCAGTACGGGGCCAGCAGGGGCTTGCCGGTCTTCTCGTTGGTGACGTTGGCCGACAGGTAGTTGAAGTTGGCGCCCTTGAACCTGCGCCCCTCCTCGTAGCAGCCGTCGGTCGGGTGGCAGCCGCCGTCCTGCAGGCGAAGCAGCTCGGCGGAGCCCTCGTCGAACTCGTGGTTGCCGACCGAGGTCACGTCCAGGCCGAGCTTGTCCAGCGCCTCGATGGTGGGCTCGTCGTGGAACAGCGCCGAGGTCAGCGGGGAGGCGCCGACCAGGTCGCCGGCGGCGACGGTGATCGAGTCGTCGGCGGGGATACGGGCCTGGCGCAGCGCGGTGGCCAGGTACTCGATGCCGCCGGCCGGGGTGCTGACCACCTGGCCGGTGACCGGGTCGACCTCCCGGATGGTGCCCGAGGAGCCGGCCGGGGGCTCCAGGTTGCCGTGCAGGTCGTTGATCGCCAGCAACTGGAGGTTGACGGTCTTGGGCTTCGCGGTCGCGGCCTGCGCCACGGACGGCATGGCCAGCGTGCCGACGAGGCCTGCGGCGGCGACGACGGCCAGCGCCGACCGTCGGGTTCTGACGGAGAGCATGTAGGGGTTCCCCCGCACCTGTGAGAGCGCCCAGCTGTGGACAGGCCGACAGGCCCGGGCGCGCGAGACGAGTGTCGTTGCGCGAGTGCAGCCTAGGGTCAACGCGCGTAGCTGTCAGGCCCCTGAACGTAACGACGGGGTTACCTGCTGACGAATCGTCGCCGGACTCTGCGCACCGCTCCGCCCCCGCACCACCACCGGCGCCGGCGCCCGGGGCGGACCCGGGCGCGTCGCGACCCGACTCAGACGCCCGGCTCGGCCGCCAACTGCCGCTCGGCCCGGACCCGTTCGGCCACCGCGTCCTCGGTCATCGCGCGGTCGGTGTAGACCAGTGGGCGCTCCGCGTCGGTGATGATGTGCTTCACCACCTGGACGTTGCCGTTGACGTCCCAGACCGCGATGCCCGGCGAAAGTGTGGGGATGATCTCCACGGCCCAGCGCGGCAGACCCAGCACCCGCCCGGTGGCCCGCGCCTCCTCGGCCTTCTGCATGTAGATGGTCCGGGTGGAGGCCATCTTGAGGATCGCCGAGGCCTCCTTGGCCGCCGCGCCGTCCACCACGTCCGACAGGTGGTGCACCACCGCCACGAAGGACAGGCCCAGCCGGCGGCCGAACTTCAGCAGCCGCTGGAACAGCTGTGCCACGAAGGGGCTGTTGATGATGTGCCAGGCCTCCTCGACCAGGAAGATCCGCTTCTTGCGGTCCGGCCTGATCCAGGTGTGCTCCAGCCAGACGCCGACGATCGCCATCAGGATCGGCATCGCGATCGAGTTGCGGTCGATGTGCGACAGGTCGAAGACGATCAGCGGCGCGTCCAGGTCGATGCCGTCGGTGGTCGACCCGTCGAACATGCCCCGCAGGTCACCGTCGACCAGCCGGTCCAGCACCAGCGCGACGTCCAGGCCCCAGGACTGCACCTCGTCCACCGCGACCCCCAGCGACTCCACCGAGGACAGCTCGGGGCTGCGCAGGGTGTCGATGATGTCGTCCAGCACCGGCTGCCGGTCCCGGACCGTCGCCACCACGTGCGCGTGCGCGGCCTTCAGCGCGAAGCCGGCCCGCTCCTCAAGACCGCGCCCCATCGCCACCTCGACGATGGTGCGCAGCAGCGACAGCTGCCCGGTCTGGGTGATCGCCGGGTCCAGCGGGTTGAGCTTCACCCCGCCGTCCCGGGCGGCCATCGGGTCGAGCCGGATCGACTTTATGCCCAGCGCGTTGGCGATCAGGTTCCACTCGCCGACCCCGTCCTCGCCCTGCGCGTCCAGCACCACCACCTGCCGGTCCCGGAACCGCAGCTGGCGCAGCACGTACGTCTTCTCCAGCGCCGACTTGCCGTTGCCGGACTCCCCCAGCACCAGCCAGTGCGGGGCCGGCAGCTGCTGGCCGTACAGCTGGAACGGGTCGTACACGTATCCCTTGCCGCTGTACACCTCGCGCCCGATGATCACCCCGGAGTCGCCCAACCCCGGCGCGGCGGTCGGCAGGTACACCGCCTGCGCCTGCCCGGTCGAGGTGCGCACCGGCAGCCGGGTGGTCTCCACCTTCCCGAACATCAGGCTGGTGAACGCGTCGGTGAGGTTGCCGATCGCCATACGGGGGCCTCCAGATCAGTCGCTCGGCCGGGACCCGCTCAGCGGCGGATACCGGTGGCGAACGGCAGGGTGTTGACGAACGCGCGGTGGTGCTCGCGGTCGCACCACTCCAGCTTCAGATAGCTCTTGCCCGCCGACGCCCGGATCGTCCGCTTGTCCCGGGCCAGCGCCTCCGGATTCCGCGAGGAGACCGTGATGTACCCGACCAGGTTGACGCCGGCCGCGCCGGACGCCAGGTCGTCGCCGCGCTGGTCCACCCGGCCGCTGTGGGCCAGGTCGCGCGGGTCGACCGTGCGGTTCATCTTGGCGGCGCGGCTGGCCTCCGCCTCGTCGTTGGTCTTCTCGGTGAGCATCCGCTCGATGGCGACGTCGGTCGGCTCCAGGTCCATCGTCACCGCCACCGTCCGGATCACGTCCGGGGTGTGCACCAGCAGCGGCGCCAGGAAGTTCACGCCGACCGGGGTCAGCGGCCACTCCTTGATCCACGCGGTGGCATGGCACCACGGCTCCCGGGTCGCCGACTCACGGGTCTTCGCCTGCAGGTACTGCTGGTGCGTGGCGTCCAGCTCGGCCGGCCAGGCGTTGCGCCTCGACATCGCCTGGATGTGGTCGATCGGGTGGTCCGGGTCGTACATCGAGTGCAGCAGCGAGGAGAGCCGCGCCTGGCCCAGCGGCTGGCGCACCCGGATGTCCGCCTCCGCCAGCCGCGCGCAGATGTCGGTCAGCTCACGGGCCATCACCGCGGCCAGCCCCTCGTCGTCCCGGGCCCGCCGCCCGGCCGCGCCCTTGCCGTCGGCGCTACGCCCCATGGCGTGCGCCTCGGCCGCGAGGTCCCGGGTGTAGTGCATACAGGCCACCAGGTACGCCCGGTGCTGCTCGGACGAGGTCGACACCATCGACTGCAGCTGGTCGTACGAATCCTTCAGCCAGCGCGGCGCGCCCGTGTCACCGCGCCGCTCCACGTCCTTGGCGTGCGCGTCCGGGTCGGCCGGCAGGGTCCGGGCGAGGATCTGCAGCCGGGTCACGAAGCCGTCCCCGTTCGCGACGTGCTTCAGCAGCGTCCCGAACCGGTCGACCAGCGCCTCCTGGTCCTCCGAGTCGCGCAGCCCGACACCCGGGCCCTCGATCTCGATCGCCGCCGTCACCGTGCGCCGCTCCAGGTGCATCAGCACCCCGACCTCGTCCGGCCCGAACGGCGCCGACAGCCAGCGCAGCCGCCCGACCCCGGGCGGCGGCCCGATCTCCACCTCGCGGCCGTCCAGCCGCGTCCCGGCGTCGACCGCGTCCGACTTCCACACCGCCCGGCCGCTGCGGACCGTCCGCCGGTAGGTGCGGTTGATCTCCACCCACCGGTAGAACGTCCGGCGCCGGTACGGCACGTACACCGCCGCGATCGCCAGCGCGGGCAGGCCGACCAGGCCGGCGATGCGCAACGGCAGGATCGGCATCAGCAGACCCCAGAGCATGCCCAGGAAGGCGCCGAAGATGATCAGCACGATCTCGCCGGACTCCCGGTTCCGGCCGATCGGCGCGTTCGGGCGGGCCTTGCCGATCAGGTAGGTGCGGCGGTGGTGCACGTACGGCTGGGCGTACTGGCCGCCGTACTGGCCGAGCGGTTCGCTGCTCACTTACCCGTCACCCTCCCTTCGCTGGATTGCTGTTCGGAACCGAGGACTGGGCCGGCGGCCCGGCCTGCGGCGGCGGCGCCGGCGTCCGCCCCGCGTGGGCCGCGATGCCCGGGGCGACCGAACCGCCGCCGGCGCCCCCGCCCCCGCCACCCCCGCCCTGTCCCGGGCCGCGGTCGCCGTGCGTGCTGATGCCCTGCCGCATGAAGTTGGCCGTCCCGTTGATCATCGCTGAGCCGGCGGACACCGCGCTCGCCCGGGCGCTGCGCATGTTCATCATCTCGTCACCGAAGCCCGGCACGAAGCGGTAGACCGCGGCGCTCGCGAAGATCGACAGGAAGAGGATCGCCAGCCCCGACAGCACCCGGGCGAAGTCGTCGCTCGCGCCCGCACCGGCCGACACCGCGCCGGCCAGCCCGAGGATGATCACGATGATCGGCTTCGCCAGGTCCACCGCCACCATCACCCCCGCCCAGCGGCGCACGTGCTTCCACAGCTGCTTGTCCACCAACCCCGCGTACACCGCCGTCCCCAGCAGCGCGCCCACGTACAGCATCGCCGCCCGGATCAGCAGCTCGATCCAGAGCACCGCCGCGGCCAGCACGGCCACCAGCGAGGTGATGATCAGGATCAGCGGCCCGCCGCCGATGTCACCCTTCTCCAGGGTGTCCGCGAACCCGCCCAGGTACGTCCCGGTGTCCGACTTCGTCCCCACCGCGATCGCCTTGGTCAGCCCGTCGGTCGCGCTCACCACCGTGTACAGGATCAGCGGCGTGAACGCCGACGCCACCACGGTCAGCCAGAGGAACCCGATCGCCTCCGAGATCGCCGTCGTCAGCGGCGCCCCGCGCACCGCCCGCTTGGTCACCGCGAGCAGCCAGAGCACCAGCGTGACGATCGTCGACGCGGCGAACACCACCGCGTACTGCTGCAGGAACGACGCGTTGGTGAAGTCCACCTCCGTCGTCCCGTCGATCGCCCCCGACAACTTCCGCACCACCCACGCCGCCGCCTGCGCACACCCCTTCCCCAACGACCCCAACGGATCCGTCACCGACCCGACCGTCCCACTCCCGGGCAGCGACGCCCCGCCGCCACCAGGGGCGCAGTAGACGTCGCTGCCGGGCAGGGGAATCCCCGGACAGTTCGAGTTCGGAGCAGTGGGGGTGGGGGAAGGGGTCGCCGTGGGCGATGGCTCGGCGAGAGCCTGGTGCGCCGTCAGAGCCACCGTCAGCACGCCCAGAGCAGCGCCACCCGAGAGCCTCGTCAGAGCGCGCGGAATCGATCCCCGGCCACCGTCAGCGCGCATAGCGGAAGCCTCCGAACTGCTCGACGGCACCTGTGATCTCCTCCGCGGTCGCGGCCTGCTGGTCCGGCGGGACAGGTGCCGGGCCCGAGGCCCGGCTGAAGTCGGTGAGTTTCCAGTCCTCGCCCACCCACCGCAGGCTGAGGGTGACGGTGAACCACTCCTCCGAGACGGGCCGGACGGATCGCTCACCGGCGATCCCGAACAGCCCCGTGCACCAGACCTCGACCTTCACGCTCTCGGCCGTGTAGCCACTGCTCTTGGTCCCCACCGGCACGGTCCGGCTGACGAAGGTCATCCCCTTCGGAGCGCGACCCTGCGCGTCCACCCCGAACCTGGCGGCCGTCTCCGGCGAGAACCCCTGGTCCAGGCGGGACTGGAGGGTCTGGGCGGTGGCCGGGTCGGCGATGGTGGTGACGATGGTGTGGCGGCTGTCGGCGCGGAACATGTCGGCAGAGCCGATGGCCACGGCGTAGTTGGCGCCGGCGGACTGGGCACCCTGGTCGGTGTGCGGGAAGCCCGCGGCGATGCCGTTGACGGTGGCGGTGACCGGCTGGTCGCCGCTGGGGGCCGGTCCCGCGCCGGAGGCGGCGGTGGGGGCGGCCCCGGCCCGGTCGGCCGAGCGGCCGGGGTCGGCGGAGCGCCCGGGGTCGGGCTTGCCCCGGTTGGCGACGGAGATCGCCAGGACGAGCAGGGTGACGACCAGCAGGACGGTCAGCAGGGTGCGCAGCGGGCGCGCCTGACGGGCGCTCATCTGCGACGAGGGCTGTTCGCCGACCGGCAGCCGCGTTCGGGTGTGCGGCTGGTCGTCGGACAACGGCACGGCGGCCCTCCTGGTGCGGGGAGCCGGGGGCGGCTCCGGGGGCCCCTCCGGCCGTGGGCGGGCGCGGAGGGAAGGGGTGGTGGATGGATTCCCGGCGTGGCTCCGGGCATGCACGGATGCCCGGTCGGACAGTCCGGCAGTCCGACAGTCGGACGGTCAGACGATCGGACAGGTCGAGCGGCACGGCTGCCGCGCCGTCCACCGGCGCGTCACGACGGTCCGCCCCGTGGGCACCGTCCGCTCCGCCCCGACTGTCCGTTCTGCCCGATCGTCAGATCGCCATGCCGTACACAATGGTGAACAGAGTGCCAAGTGATCCAATGATGAACACGCCGGTCAGGCCGGCGATGATCAGCCCCTTGCCCTGTTCGGCGCCGAAGCTGTCACGCATCGCGGTGGCACCGATCCGCTGCTTGGCCGCACCCCAGACGGCGATGCCGAGGCAGGCCAGGATCGCCACGGCCATGACGACCTCCACCATCACCCGGGCCTCCGACCCGAGGCTCGCGAAAGGGCCCCAGTCCGGGGCGATCCCGCCGATGATGGTGTCGATATTCGGCTTCTTTGGAGGGTCCTCGGCCAGGTGGCCGATCGCGATGCTGTGCACGCTGCTCTGGTTCATTTCCATCTCACCGCCCGATCAGGCAAATTCAAGGGCCCAGACCCCACCCGCGCGAAGGGTCGGTACCTATTCTTGGCCAGATCTGATGTCGACTTGGCTACTTCTCGCGGATTGGTCGTGAGGCATCGGACACGTACGCGAGGATGTCCACCGTACGAAGGATAGCGCTCACTCTTTGTATCTCTGATGATTGCGGTGAGCAACGCCTTCCGGGACACTTCGACTGACGATTCGTCGGGATGGTGCTGATGGTACTCCGGAAGGGCGCTACGGCCGCCGCTGCTGCGGGAGTTGTCCTGGCCGGCTTCGTCGGGCTGGTGACGGTCGGGACGTATGCGGCGAGCGGGACTCCGCAGCAGCAGGGCAATGCCGCCGGACTCTCCCCGGGAACCGTTCCGGCCGCGTTCCAAGGGCCGATCGAGCAGTGGGGCCGGCTCTGTCCCGATCTCTCCCCCCCGTTGCTCGCGGCGCAGTTGTACCAGGAAAGCGGTTTCGACCCGCGGGCCCGTTCCGGTGTCGGGGCGGAGGGATTGGCGCAGTTCATGCCGGGCACCTGGGCGACGTACGGCACGGACGGCAACAACGACGGCCGGAAGGACCCCTGGGAGCCGCTGGACGCGATCGCCTCGGCGGCCACCTTCGACTGTGCGCTCGCCACCTATGTCGGCAAGGTCCCGGGCGACCGCCAGTCGAACATGCTGGCCGCCTACAACGCCGGGCCGGGCGCGGTGACGAAGTACCAGGGCGTACCGCCGTACCGGGAGACCCAGGGGTACGTGCGAAACATCCTGGCGACGGCCCGCAGCTTCGCCGCCCCGGTCGCGCCGGTGGCGGTGTCCGCGCAGTCGGCCGGCGCGATCTACTTCGCGCAGACCAAGCTCGGCACCCCGTACCTGTGGGGCGGCGAGGGGCTGCCCTCGCAGAACGGGCGGTTCGACTGCTCCGGGCTCACCCAGGCGGCGTACGAGAGCGTGGGCATCACCCTGCCCCGGGTCGCCAACGACCAGTGGTACGCGGGGCCGCACCCGTCCCGCGACCAGCTGCGGCCGGGGGACCTGGTGTTCTGGGCGACCGACCTGTCGGACCCGCGCAGCATCCACCACGTGGGCATCTACGTCGGCGGCGGGTACATGATCAACGCTCCGCACACCGGCGCGGTGATCCGCTACGACAAGATCGACACCCGGGAGTACATCGGCGCCACCCGGGTGACCTCGGACGCCGCGCAGGCGCTGCCGACCCGCAACGCCGACGGCGGCGTGGTCGCCCCGAGCCGCCCCGCCGACCCGGCCGCGCCGACCACCCCCGCCCCCACGGCCCCCGTGGCCCCGGCGGCACAGGTGGCCCCGGCCGCCCGGCCCACCGCGGTCGCCGCCACCCGCCCGACAGGTTCAGGTCAACTCCCTGCAAAGAACTGAGCCCCGACCGGCCCCCCGGTGTGCGCGCGATGTGGACGCTGAGTCAAGTTTCCATAACCGCGCGTTCCCGTGGAACGCTGCCCCTCGGTTATGACGTTGTGTCCGTTGGCTCCCCGTCAACCGCCCTGACCTGGGCGGCGGCGGACGGGCCACGGCCGGAACGTTCAGGTGCAGCGGACCAGAAGGAGGTGCGGCGTGTCGACGCCGCTTGCCGACACGACCAACCCCGACCTCGGACTGCTCTACGCCGTCAACGGTCTGGCCAAACGCGCCCCGGCCTCGCTGGACCACCTGATCTCCTGGATCGGCGAGTACGGCATCCTGATCGGCCTCGCGCTGCTGGGCCTGACGGGCTGGCTGCAGGCCCGGCGGCGCCCGGACGCCCCGGTGGCGATCGCCGGGCTGCTCTGGGCCCCGCTCTCGGTCGCCATCGCCGAGCTGGCCAACCTCCCGATCGCGGCGATCGTGGACCGGCCCCGGCCCTTCGTGGACCACCCCGACATCGAGGTGCTGGTCGAGGGCAAGGCCGGCACCTACTCCTTCGTCAGCGACCACTCCACGATGTCGATGGGCATCGCGGTGGCGCTCTTCCTGGTGAACCGTCGGCTCGGCTGGATCGCCGGCGGCCTGGCCCTGCTGCAGGGCTTCTGCCGGATGTACATGGGCGTCCACTACCCCACCGACGTGATCGGCGGCTTCGCGCTCGCGGTCGCCGTGGTGCTGCTGCTGGCGCCGATCGCGATGGCCGTGCTCGTACCGCTCTGCCACGCGCTGGCCCGCACCCCGCTCGCCCCGCTGATCCGCTCCGGCCGCGGGGGCGAACGCGGCGACGGACGGAGCGCCGGGCGCGGCGGCCGCGGGCGGCGCGGCGGCGGGACCCGCGGCACGGTCCGCTCCGAGGAGCAGCCGCCCGAGTCCGACCTCGCGGCGTAGGACCTCCGCCGGGCCTAGGCCGGGGCCGCGCCGTTGTCGGCGAGGTGGTCCTCGGCCTCGCGGCGGGCGAGGTCGCGGGAGCGCCGCGCCGGGGAGAACCAGCCGCAGGTGCAGGTCGCGAAGCAGAAGGAGCCGCGTTCGCTGATCACGACACGGTGCTCGGACATCCGGACGGCGCCGGTAACGGCCGGTAGCTCACTGTGCACGTGGTTCACGGTAACCCGCCGGGCCACCGGCGCGCGAGGCGCGGAACGCGCCTGGTCCCGCGTAACCCCTCGCGCCCCAACTCGTTTGCCCGGAAAGAGCTCTGCCCGCCCCCTGACGGTGGCCGGCGGGGCAGTCGGGCCCGAGGGGGTTTCGCGAGGATGAAGATGACCGACCAGCAGCGCACCGGCCGGACGGTCGGCCGGGCGGCACGGGCCGCCCTGCTCGCCGCCGTCCTGGCCGGGGCGGCCGGACTGGCCGGCTGCTCGCCGGACGGTGCCGGGAGCGCCTCGGCCGACCAGCAGGCGAGCGGCGCCCCGGACCAGCTCGCCGCCGACCCGCTGACGGCGGTGCGCGGTACCGCCGACATCACCGGCCGTTCGGGCTCGGCGCACGCCGCCACCGAGCTGGTGACCGAGTCCGCCGACAAGAAGGCCGTCTTCACCGGCGCCGGCGGCTACGACTACGTGAAGCGGATCGGCCGGCTGGAGGTGCAGGTGCCGCCGGGCGCGGCGACCACCGGCAAGATCGTCGAGGTGCTGCTGCCCGGCACCGTCTACCTCCAGAACAGCGGCGCCAAGGTGCCGGAGGGCAAGTGGGTCAAGCTGGACGTCCGCCAGCTGCCGGACGGCAACCTGGTCAGCGGCGGTGCCACCGACCCGGCCTCCGCCGCGGGCGCGCTGCGCGGCGCGCAGAAGGCCGAGCTGGTGGGCCCCGAGACGGTCGACGGGGTCGCCCTGAAGCACTTCCGCGGCACCCTGGACCTCGCCAAGGCGGCCGACGCCACCGGCGGCCGGGGCGGGGACGGCCTGCGGATGGGGGCCCAGACCTTCACCGTGAAGGAGGTCCCCTACGACGCCTGGCTGGACGAGCAGGGCCGGCTGCACAAGGTGGTCGAGGTCTTCACCTTCGCCGGGGTGGCCGGCTCCAAGGAGGCGAAGGACCAGGTGAAGGTGGTCTCGACCACCACGCTGAGCGACTTCGGCACGCCGGTGGAGGCCGCCGAGCCGGCGGCCGCGGACATCTACGCCATGAAGCCCGGCGAGAGCCCGAAGTAGCGCGCCGCGGGCGGCTCGGCGCCGGACGCCGCGGGGGCGAGGGAGGCCGCCGGTCCGGGTGGGCCCGGGAGTCCCGGATCCCACCCGTTTCGGCGGCGCCGAGATGGCCCGTCCGTGCCATGTGGACGGGCTCCGAAGTGCCTAGGCTGGACGCGGGTGGCTGCCGCCCGGGCTGGCGAGGCGCTGAAGGGGTGGTGCAGGTGATGGCGTCCACGGGCGGCCGCAGCGGCGGCCACGACGACGCGGCCCTCGACGAGATCGACCTGGCCGGCGAGCTGATGATCGCCGCCACGGCCAGCAGCGGCGACCGGCTGCCGACCGAGCGGATCGACGAGGTGCTGCTCGACCGGCCCGACGGCGGTCCGGCCGCCGGACCGGCACGCGGGGAGGGCTGAGGACTCCCGGCTGAGGACTCCCGGCTGAGGATCCCCGGCTGAGGTCCCCGCCTGCCGTACGACGCCGGGCCCCGGGTCAGCTGCGCAGCAGGCGGGCGATCGCCGCGGTGGCCTCGGCGACCTTGGCGTCCAGCTCGGCGCCGCCCTCCTCGGCGGCGGCCGCGACGCAGTGCCGCAGGTGCTCCTCCAGCAGCGAGAGCGCGAAGGACTGCAGGGCCTTGGTGCCGGCCGAGACCTGGGTGAGCACGTCGATGCAGTAGACGTCCTCGTCGACCATCCGCTGGAGGCCGCGGATCTGTCCCTCGATCCGGCGCAGCCGCTTGAGGTGGGCGTCCTTCTGCGCGCTGTACCCGTGCGGCCCGTGGGCGGCGTGACCGGCGGTGGCGGTGGCGGCGTCCGGGGAGGCCGGGTGCTCGCCGTGCGGTTCCGCCCCGGGCGCCGGCTCCGGCTCGGTGCGCGCTTGCGTGGTGGTCATCGGCCCGCCTTCGTCTGAGTGCCTGGGTGGCTGCGTCGGCCTCCAGTGTCCAACAACCGGGCCCGCAGTGGTGTTCCTCGGGCGGCGCCGGCCGGGTGCGGGTACGCGCCAGCCGCGGTTCCCCCGTCCGGGGAACACCCCGCTGTTCCGCCCGCACGGCAGGGGCGATCCGGGCGAGGTTCCGTCAGACTGGGGGCTCGCGCCCGCAGCTGTGGTGCGGGTCGGACCGCTGCTGCGGCAGCCGAACGGAAGGGGAGGTTCCGGCTCCTCTTCGGCCACCCCGTTTGCGCGAACGCGCTCGGTTGCACCTAGCATCGTTCAGTCCCCTACCCCGCACATCGGAGATTTCCGTGCGTTTTAGCCTGACCCCGAAGGAGACGAGTTTCTACGACATGTTCGCCGCCGCCGCGGAGAACCTGGTCGTGGGCTCGAAGCTCCTGCTGGAACTGCTGGGATCAGACGTGTCGGCCCGCGCGGAGATCGTCGAGCGCATGCGCGCCGCCGAGCACGCCGGAGACGACACCACCCATGCGATCTTCCACCAGCTGAACTCGTCCTTCATCACGCCCTTCGACCGCGAGGACATCTACAACCTCGCCTCGTCGCTGGACGACATCATGGACTTCATGGAGGAGGCGGTCGACCTGGTCGTCCTCTATGACATCCAGACCCTGCCGAAGGGCATCGAGCAGCAGATCGAGGTCCTGGCCCGCGCCGCCGAGCTGACCGCCTCGGCGATGCCGAACCTGCGGAGCATGTCCAACCTGACCGAGTACTGGATCGAGGTCAACCGACTCGAGAACCAGGCCGACCAGATCCACCGCAAGCTGCTCGCCCACCTCTTCTCCGGCCAGTACGAGGCCATCGAGGTGCTCAAGCTCAAGCAGGTCGTGGACGTCCTCGAACAGGCCGCGGACGCCTTCGAGCACGTCGCCAACACGGTGGAGACCATCGCGGTCAAGGAGTCCTGACCCCCGTGGACATGGCTGCACTCATCGCCGTCATCGGCGTTGCGTTCTTCTTCACCTACACCAACGGCTTCCACGACTCCGCCAACGCGATCGCCACCTCGGTCTCCACCCGGGCGCTGACGCCCCGGGCGGCGCTGGCGATGGCCGCGGTGATGAACCTGGCCGGCGCCTTCCTGGGCAGCGGGGTGGCGCACACCGTCTCCCAGGGCATCATCGAGACCCCGACCGGCAACCAGGGCATGGCGATCCTGTTCGCCGCACTGGTCGGCGCGATCGCCTGGAACCTCGTCACCTGGTACTTCGGCCTGCCGTCCTCCTCCTCGCACGCGCTGTTCGGCGGCATGGTCGGTGCGGCGCTGGCCGGCGGCACCGAGGTGATCTGGAGCGGGGTCATCGACAAGATCATCATTCCGATGATCGTCTCGCCGGTGGTCGGCCTGGTCGGCGGCTTCCTGGTGATGCTGGCGATCCTCTGGATCTTCCGCCGGGCCAACCCGCACAAGGCCAAGCGCAACTTCCGGGTCGCGCAGACCGCCTCGGCCGCCGCGATGGCGCTCGCGCACGGCCTCCAGGACGCGCAGAAGACGATGGGCATCGTCGTCCTGGCCCTCACCATCTCGGGCCACGAGAGCCCGGGCGACCCGATCCCGGTCTGGGTGAAGATCTCCTGCGCGACCATGCTCTCGCTGGGCACCTACGCGGGCGGCTGGCGGATCATGCGGACCCTGGGCCGGAAGATCATCGAGCTCGACCCGCCGCAGGGCTTCGCCGCCGAGGCCACCGCCTCGGCCGTCATGTACATCACGTCGTTCGTCTTCAAGGCGCCGATCTCCACCACCCATGTGATCACCTCTGCGATCATGGGCGCGGGCGCCACCAAGCGGCTCCGCGCGGTGCGCTGGGGCGTCGCGAAGAACATCGTGCTCGGCTGGTTCATCACGATGCCGGCGGCCGCCGTCGTCGCGGCGCTGGTGTACTGGTTCGTCCACCTGTTCTGGGGCTGACCGGCCCCGGCCGGCCGGACGCCCGGCCGGACGCGATCGGGCCCGCCCCCCACATCTCGGGGGGCGGGCCCTTTCATGCTCCGCGGCGGCACCGCCATGCAGCACCACGGAGCAGCTCTGTGCCTCACCGCTCGCGACCGCCGGCGGCAGCGGCAGCGGCGGGACCGATCAGCCGAAGCGGCCGGAGATGTAGTCCTCCGTCGCCTGCACGGACGGGTTGGAGAAGATCCGCTGGGTGTCGTCGAGCTCGATCAGCTTGCCCGGCTGGCCGACACCGGCCAGGTTGAAGAAGGCGGTGCGGTCGCTGACGCGGGCCGCCTGCTGCATGTTGTGGGTCACGATGACGATGGTGAACTGCGACTTCAGCTCGCCGATCAGGTCCTCGATGGCGAGGGTCGAGATCGGGTCGAGGGCGGAGCAGGGCTCGTCCATCAGCAGGACCTGCGGCTCGACCGCGATGGCGCGGGCGATGCAGAGGCGCTGCTGCTGGCCGCCGGAGAGGCCGGCGCCCGGCTTGTTCAGCCGGTCCTTGACCTCGTTCCAGAGGTTGGCGCCCTGGAGGGACTTCTCCACCTTGTCGTCCAGCACGGACTTCTTGCGCACACCCGCGAGCTTCAGGCCGGCGACCACGTTGTCGTAGATCGACATGGTCGGGAACGGGTTCGGGCGCTGGAAGACCATGCCGATCGAGCGGCGGACGGCGACCGGGTCGACGCTGGAGGCGTACAGGTTCTCGTCGTCCAGGAGCACCTTGCCCTCGACGCGGGCGTTGGGGATCACCTCGTGCATCCGGTTGAGGGTCCGCAGGAAGGTGGACTTGCCACAGCCGGAGGGGCCGATGAAGGCCGTCACCGAGCGGGGTTCGATCGCCATCGAGATGTCCTCGATGGCCTTGGTGGAGCCGTAGTAGGCGGACAGTCCGCTGACGTCGATGCGCTTGGCCATGATCGTCTTCTCTCAGTCTTCGTCGTACGTCAGTCGGTCGCTCAGTGTCCGGCCTTGGGCGAGCGCCAGCGGGCGATGCCCCGGGCGATGAGGTTGAGCCCCATCACGAAGGCGATCAGCACGAGCGCGGCACCCCAGGCGCGGGCGTAGCCGTAGTCGTTGTTCACCACGGCGTACTGCTGCCAGATGTACATCGGCAGCGACTGCTGCGGTCCGTCGAACGGGTTGTTGTTGATGTAGGCGGCGCCGAAGACCAGCATCATCACCGGGGCGGTCTCACCCGTGATGCGGGCGACCGCGAGCATCACACCGGTGGTGATGCCGCCGATGGCGGTGGGGAGGACGATCCGCAGGATGGTCTTCCACTTCGGCACGCCGAGCGCGTACGACGCCTCGCGCAGCTCGTTCGGGACGAGCTTGAGCATCTCCTCGGTGGAGCGGACCACGACCGGCATCATCAGGATCGCCAGCGCGAGGCTGCCCGAGAAGCCGGAGTAGTTGAAGCCGAGGGCGAGGTTCCACAGGGACAGGACGAACAGACCGGCGACGATCGACGGGACACCCGTCATGACGTCGACGAAGAAGGTGACCGCCTTGGCGAGCGTGCCGCGGCCGTACTCGACCAGGTAGACGGCGGTCAGCAGACCGATCGGGGCGGCCATCAGGGTGGCCAGCAGGACCTGCTCCAGGGTGCCGATCAGCGCGTGGTAGATACCGCCGCCGGGACCCGCGGAGCGCACGCCCATCATGGAGTGCGACAGGAAGTTGCCGTCCACGACGCCGATGCCCTTCTGGACCGTGTAGACGGTCAGCGCGAGCAGCGGGACGACGGCCAGGATGAAGGCGACCCAGACCACCGAGGTGGCGAGCCGGTCCTTGGCCTGCCGGCGGCCCTCGACCTGGGCCGCGAGCACATAGCTGATGACCATGAAGAGGATCGCGGAGATCAGGCCCCACTGGAGCTTGCTCTCCAGGCCGCCGACGGCGCCGATGCCGCAGCCGAGGGCGATCGAGCCGGCGGCGACGGCGGGCGGGGCCCACTTGGGCAGCCGGTTGGCGGTCAGCGTGCGGCCGACCGGGCGGGCGTCCGCCGGGACGGACGTGGTCGCGGCGCTCATGCGGAGTACTCCTTGCGGCGGGCGACGATCAGCCGCGCGGCACCGTTCACCAGCAGGGTGATCACGAACAGGACCAGGCCGGAGGCCATCAGCGCGTCCCGGCCGAAGGGCTGGGCCTCGTTGAACTTCAGCGCGATGTTCTGCGCGAAGGTGCCGCCGCCCGGGTCGAGCACGTGCAGCGAGAGGACGTTGTTGGAGGAGAGCACGACGGCGACCGCGATGGTCTCGCCGAGCGCGCGGCCGAGGCCGAGCATCGAGGCCGAGATGATGCCGGGGCGGCCGAACGGCAGCACCGCGGTGCGGATCATCTCCCAGCGGGTCGCGCCGAGCGCGAGCGCCGCCTCCTCGTGCATCCGCGGCACCTGCCGGAAGACCTCACGGCTGACCGCGGTGATGATCGGCAGGATCATGATCGCCAGCAGGATGCCGACCGTGAACAGGTTGCGCGGCGTGGTGCCGACCCGGGACTGGTCGAAGACGTACGTCCAGCCGAGGTACTCGTCCAGCCAGCTGTTCAGGCCGCTGAGGTGCGGCACCAGGAAGAGCGCGCCCCACAGGCCGTAGATGATGCTGGGCACGGCCGCCAGCAGGTCCACCAGGTAGGCGAAGGGCTGGGCGATCCGGCGCGGCGCGTAGTGCGAGATGAACAGCGCGATCCCGATGGCCACCGGGACGGCGATCACCATCGCGATCAGCGCGCTGACGATGGTGCCGAACGCCAGGACGGCGATGCCGAAGACCGGCTTCGGGGCGTCCGGCGTCCACTCGAAGGTGGTGAGGAAGTTGCCCTCGTTCTTGCTCAGGGCGATGCCCGAGCGCCAGGTCAGGAAGCCCGCGATGGCGGCCATGACCACCAGCAGCAGGATGCCCGACCCGCGGGACAGGTTCATGAAGATCTTGTCGCCGACCCGGCTGTCGCGCCGGCGGCGTTCCCTGCCCCGCGGGGCGGCAGGGGTGTTTGAAGTCATTGGTCTACTCCGGTCTGGTGGCGCTGCCCCGAGGGGGCGGCACCATGGCGGCGGTGCCCCGGACGTGGTGCGGTGGTCGTCGATTCCCCCCCGGGGGGCGGCCCCGGCCCCCCTCGTTCACGAGGCCGCCCCGGTGGAGGTCGTACTGGATCAGGCGAGGGCCGTGATCACGCCGTTGACCTTGTCGGTCAGCGACTTCGGCAGCGGGACGTAGCCGCCGTCGCCGATCGCCTTCTGGCCCGCGTCGCTGGCGCTGTAGGCCAGGAAGGCCTTCAGGGTGTCGACCGTGTCGGCCTTGTTGCCCTTGTCGCAGACGATCTCGTAGGTGACCAGGACCAGCGGGTACGAGCCCTCGTCCTTGGTCGCGTAGTCGAGCGTCAGCGCCAGGTCGCTGCCGGTGCCGGCGACCTGCGCCTTGGCGAAGGTGTTGGCGGCGTTGGCGGCGGTGGCCTCGACCGGCTTGGCGGCACCGGTGTTGATGGCGGCGCTCTTCAGGTTGTTGGTCTGCGCGAAGGAGAGCTCGGCGTAGCTGATCGAGTTCTTGACCTGCTTCACCTGGGCCGCGACACCGGCCGAGCCGTTGGCGCCCTGGCCGCCCTTGCCCGCCCAGGCCTTGCTGGCCGGGTAGGGCCAGGCGCCGCCCGAGGCCTTGGCGAAGTACTTGGTCAGGTTGTCGGTGGTGCCCGAGTCGTCCGTGCGGTGGAAGGCCTGGATGTCGGCGTCCGGCAGCTTGGCGCTCGGGTTCAGCGCGACGATCGCCGGGTCGTTCCACTTGGTGATCTGCGAGTCGAAGATCTTCGCGATGGTCGGGGCGTCCAGGACGAGGTTGTCGACACCCTCGACGTTGAAGACGATCGAGATCAGGCCCGCGACGACCGGCAGGTTGATGCCCTGGCCACCGGTGCAGACGGCCTTGCTGGCCTCGACCTCGGCCGGCTTCAGCGCCGAGTCCGAGCCGGCGAACTGGATCTTGCCCTGGTTGAACTGCTGGACACCGGCACCGGAGCCGCCGCCACCGTAGTTGATCGTGGCGCCCTTGCAGGCCGCCTCGAAGTTGTTCTTCAGGATGTCGATCGCGTTGCCCTGGGCGGTGGAGCCCGCGGCGACCAGGGCGGCGGGCTTCGAGCCACAGGCGATCGCCGCGGCGGCGGGGGCGGAGCCACTGGAGCCGCCGGACGCGCTGGTGTTGTTCTCGTCCGAACCGCAGGCGGCGAGCGACAGCGAGCTGACGAGCGCCATGGCACCGATCGCGAGGGCCTTGGAGCGGCCGTTCCGCTGGAGCTTCACAGGTGTCCCTTTCTGTGGCATTGCCCGGCGCGCGAGTCGTGTCGAACCACTGTCGAACACCACGGAGCGCGGGTTTTGCTGAGATCCGGGGCCCGTTCGGCCCGCCGGTGGTACCGAAAGTAAGCCGGGTAGGTGACGCGTCAGCCGGACGTAAGTGAACGGCGAGTGAACCTCGAACGGATGACAGGAAACTACGTCAGGTAGTAACGGTTGCGTCACGGCAAGAGCGCGACGCGATCACTTCCACTCTTCCGTCACGACTCCGGGCCCCGCAACCGCACCGGTCGCGCCCCCAGCAGCTCCAGCAGCGCGTCCACCAGCAACCGGTCCTGCTCGCGGGTCAACCGCGCCCGCGCCTTGCCGGCCGGCAGCCACTCCAACCGGTCCACCTCCCGGTTCGGCCGGAACGCCCCCGCCGTCGGCACCGCCGCCCAGTACCGGACCTCCTTCGGCCGCCCCTGCGCCATGTAGTGCTGGGTCGGCAGCTCGGCCCCCAGCACGCAGGAGAACCCCGTCTCCTCCCGCACCTCGCGCAGCGCCGCCTCGACCACGCTCTCCCCCGGGTCCAGCTTCCCCTTCGGCAGGCTCCAGTCGTCGTACTTCGGCCGGTGGATCACCGCGATCCGCGGCCGGCCCAGCCGCCCGCTCCGCTTCGGCCGCCCGGGCAGCCAGAGCACCGCCCCGGCCGCCAGCACCACCGGCCCCCGGGCACCGGGCAGCCACCGGTCCGCCCGCACCGGCCGACCCCCCATCTCAGGCCGTCCGCGATTCCGGCGCCGACCCCCAGCCCTCGGCCGGCGGCAGCTCCAGCCAGGCCTCCGCGCCCGGCGGCAGCTCCGGCCACCGCCGCCCGAAGGCGTACCGCGCCGCCTGCACCTCCAGCCGCTGATCGGCGTGCACCACCCCCAGCACGTACGCCGTCGCCGGGGTGATCCGCGGCGTGCGCGCCGCCGTCGCCGCCGTCACCGCCGCCTCCGACGCCTCCTGGTGCCGCAGCAGCACCTGGTCCAGGTCGTCCAGCACCGCCGACGGCCGACCGCACACCTCCAACGCGTACCGGGCCCGCTTCACCAGCACCCGCGTCCGGTGCCACGGCGCGTCGTCCGCGGCCAGCGCCGCGTCCGCGTCCAGCTCACCCCGGGGGCTCGGCAGCGCCCCCAGCCGGCGCAGTCCGTGCCCGCCGTACGGCGTGGCCGCCCGCTGCAACGGCAGCAGCTGCGTGCTCGCCGCCAGCGACCCGAACGCGGCCGCCGCCTGCGGCAGCAGCACCGCGGCGGCCCGGCCCTCCGCCGGCTTCGCCAGCGGCGCCTCCGCCACCAGCAGCGTCATCCGGTCCGCCAGGGCGTGCAGCCGCGCCGAACGCAGCTCCTGCAGCACCGTCGAGTGCGCCCTGGTCCGGGCCAGGGTCAGCTGCCGGTCCAGCAGGGCCCGCGCCTTCGGCGCCCCCGCGTGGCCGGCCAGCATGCCCGGCCCCTCCGTCTCGCTGCCGCTCAGCCCGTCCAGCGCGCCCAGCAGCCGGGCCGCCCGCCGTATCAACCCCGGCTCCAGCTCCAGCAGGTTCAACAGCCACCCCAGCTCGGTCCGCGACTCCTGCACCCAGCCCGGCTCGAAGGACGCGCCGAAGGTGTGCAGCAGACCGCCGACCCGCCGCACCGCCCGCAGCAGGTCCCCCGTCCCGGCGGACGGGACGACGGCCGCCCCCGGTCTCGCGCCGACCTCGCCCACCGCCAGCGGCAGGGCGCGCAGGAACGCGCCCGCCAGGGCGGTGAGATGGCTGGAGAGGATGTCCCCGGCGGTCGCGGTCGCGGTCGCCGGGGCCGTCATCGGCGCATCGGTCATGACTAGGTAGATCCCCGTTCCCCCGGGGCCGTCCCCGGGGCTGGTGGCCGACCGCTCAGCGGGTCCCTGCCGCTCAGCAGCTCACGTCGGTGGGTCGCGCGGTCGCGTCGTCGAGTCTCGTGCCGTCGTGTCCCCCGGCGGCGTGACCCGCACCGAACGGTGCGGTGCGGGCCCGCCGCGCGGCGGCGCGGCTCACGCCGTCGCGTCCGCCGTCAGCGGGGTCGGGGTGGCGACCGGCCGTCATCGGCCCGTGGCGGCCCGACGACGCTGACGCGAGTCGATGAGCAGGTCCTGGACATGTCGCAGCTGCTTGCCGTCGACCCCCTGGGCGTGCCAGGTCCACGACCCGTCCGCCCCCAGGTGCCAGGACTCCGTCTCGTCCGACATCCCCAGGTCCAGCAGCCCGGACAGCTCGGCCCGGTGCGCCGGGTCGGTGATCCGCAGCAGCGCCTCGATCCGCCGGTCCAGATTGCGGTGCATCATGTCGGCGCTGCCGATCCACACCTCCGGATCGCCGTTGTTGCCGAAGACGAAGATCCGCGAGTGCTCCAGGAAGCGCCCCAGGATGCTGCGCACCCGGACGTTCTCGCTCAGCCCCGGCACCCCCGGCCGGATCGCGCAGATGCCGCGCACCCACACGTCCACCGGCACCCCGGCCTGCGAGGCCCGGTACAGCGCGTCGATCACGGCCTCGTCGACGATCGAGTTGACCTTGAGCTTCACGTGCGCCGGACGCCCGGCCCGGTGGTTGGCGATCTCGTTGTGGATCCGCCCCACCAGGCCGTCCCGCAGTCCGCGCGGCGCGGTCAGCAGCCGGCGGTAGGACTCGCGGCGCGAGTAGCCGGAGAGCCGGTTGAAGAGGTCCGAGAGGTCCGCGCCGACCTGCGGGTCCGAGGTCAGCAGACCGAGGTCCTCGTACAGCCGGGCCGTCTTCGGGTGGTAGTTGCCCGTGCCGACGTGCGAGTAGCGGCGCAGGGTGTCACCCTCCTGCCGGACCACCAGCGACAGCTTGCAGTGCGTCTTCAGCCCGACCAGGCCGTACACCACGTGGCAGCCGGACTCCTCCAGCTTGCGGGCCCACTTGATGTTGGCCTGCTCGTCGAAGCGCGCCTTGATCTCGACCAGGACCAGCACCTGCTTGCCGGACTCCGCCGCGTCGATCAGCGCGTCGACGATCGGCGAGTCGCCGGAGGTCCGGTACAGCGTCTGCTTGATCGCCAGCACGTCCGGGTCGGCCGCGGCCTGCTCCAGGAAGGCCTGCACCGAGGTCGAGAAGCTGTCGTACGGGTGGTGCAGCAGCACGTCCCGCTCGCGCATCGCGGCGAAGATGTCCGGCTGCGAGGCCGACTCGACGTCGGTCAGGCCGCGCGCGGTGCCCGCCACGAACTTCGGGTACTTCAGCTCCGGCCGGTCCAGCCCCGCGATGCCGAACAGCCCGGTCAGGTCGAGCGGGCCGGGCAGCGGGAAGACCTCCGCCTCGGTGATGTTCAGCTCCCGCACCAGCAGGTCCAGGATGTAGGGGTCGATCGACTCCTCGACCTCCAGCCGCACCGGCGGGCCGAAGCGCCGCCGCATCAGCTCCTTCTCCAGGGCCTTGAGGATGTTCTCGGTGTCGTCCTCCTCGACCTCCAGGTCCTCGTTGCGGGTGACCCGGAAGGCGTGGTGGGCGAGCACCTCCATGCCGGGGAAGAGCTCCTCCAGGTGCGCCCCCATGACGTCCTCCAGCGGCACGTACCGCTGCGGGGAGGCCTCCAGGAAGCGCGCGAGCGACTGCGGCACCTTCACCCGGGCGAAGTGCTTGTGCCCGGACACCGGGTTGCGCACGACGACGGCCAGGTTGAGGGAGAGCCCCGAGATGTACGGGAAGGGGTGCGCCGGGTCCACCGCCAGCGGGGTGAGGACCGGGAAGATCTTCTGCCGGAACAGGGTGTGCAGCCGCGCCTGCTCCTTCTCGGCCAGCTCGGACCAGCGGACCACCTCGATGCCCGCAGCCGCGAGGTCCGGCAGCACCTCCTGCTGGAACGCGGCGGCATGGCGGGCCATCAGCTCGCGCGAACGGGTCCAGATGAGGTCCAGCACCTCGCGCGGCTGGAGGCCCGACGCACTGCGCTGGGCCACCCCGGTGGCGATCCGGCGCTTGAGGCCGGCCACCCGGACCATGAAGAACTCGTCGAGGTTGCTCGCGAAGATCGCCAGGAACTTCGTACGCTCCAGCAGCGGGATCCCCGGGTCCTCCGCGAGCTCCAGGACCCGCTCGTTGAACGCGAGCCAGCTGCGCTCGCGGTCCAGGAACCGGCCTTGCGGCAACTCCTCGAAATCCTGCTCGTCGGCGGAGGTCGGCTCCGGCGGAATCCCCAGCGCGCTGGACAGCCGCGCGGGTGGGGGGGCAGGGACGGGGCGGGGGATGCTCATGGGCTCCAGCTCCTCCAGCAGGACGGCGTCCGGACGCGAAATGCTCTTCGGACCGTCGCCCTCGCCCACCGCCCACGCCCACCCACCCGGCGCGGCCGCCACAGCAGCGGCCACGTGGTGGCCGACGCTGCGCGAGCGAGACACTACGGACTTCATCCTGTGATCTTCGCGGCCTTGATTGAATCCACGGTAAACACCGCATGGCCAGGAGGAAAGCTGAGGTGGTCGGGGCCGCAGCACCCGGCGCACAACCGTTGCCGCGGCCCCGTTCCCTCCGCTAGGCGGCGCCGGGGAGCCCGATCCTCGCCGTCACTCTCGGTCACCGCGAAAAAGGGGTGTGGAGAGGGGATGCTGAGCAGGGTCGAAACGGGGGCGAACCGGGGGCGGACCGGCTATGCCGCGGTGCGGTACATCAGGTCGACTTCGTGGACGGTGAATCCCAGCCGCTCGTACACCCGCACGGCGGCCGGATTGTCCGCGTCGACGTACAGCAGCACGGTCTCCAGGCCGCGCTCGCCGGCGGCGGCGTCGCGTCCGGTCAGGTGACGCAGTCCGGCGGCGGTCAGCGCCCGGCCGAGCCCGCTCCCCTGCTCCGCCGGGTCGACGCCGACCACGTACACCTCGCCGAGGGCCGGCTCGGTCGCGCTCGCCGGGTGCACCTTCGTCCAGTGGAAGCCGACCAGCCGGCCGCCCCGGGTGGCGAGGAAGAAGCCGGCCGGGTCGAACCAGGGCTCGGCCAGCCGGTCGGCCAGGTCCCGCTCGGTCCAGGCACCCTGCTCGGGGTGGTGGGCGAAGGCGAGCGCGTTCAACCGGAGCCACTCGGCGTCGTCCTCGCCGGGCCGGAAGGTCCGCAGCTCGATCCCCTCGGGGAGCGGGGCCTCCTCGGTCTGCGACCCGGTGCGGCGCATCTGCCGCAGCTCACGGACCAGCTCGGCGCCGAACGCCTCGGCCAGGTGCCGGGCCGCCGGGTGACCGCCGTGCACCCAGAAGTCGACGTGCTCCCGGCCGGCCTTCCGGGCCTCGGCCAGTACGGCGTCCACCAGCGGCCGGCCGAAGCCGCAGCCCCGGTCCGCCGGGGCGACGACGAGCTCGGCGGCCGGGTTGGCGGCAGCGCTCTCGGGCACCTCCAGCTGGCCGTAGCCGACGACGCCGGTGGCGGTGCCGGTGAGTGCGAGGAAGTGGGTCACCCCGGCGCGCGCCGTCTCCGAGGAGCGCAGGCGGAGCCGTCCCTGCTCGGACACGGCGGCCCGGCCGTCCACGGCCTGGGCGTCCGTCAGCACCCGCAGGGCCGCGTCCCGCTGTGCCGGCCGCAGTACGTCGGAGGCGAGGACCGTGGTCTCGTCGCCGGTTGTTGCCGTTCCATCGTCCATGCCCTGACGATACGTCAACGGACAACGCAAAGAACCCCCGCCGGAGATCCGGCGGGGGTTCTTTGGAATGATTGTTCGGCGGCGTCC
>NZ_JBHSOF010000050.1:0-63804 GCF_042656005.1 Kitasatospora misakiensis
CGCGCCCGCCCCGGGCGGCCGGGCCGAGCGCCGGCGCGCCGCTCAGGGCCGTGGCCGGCGCCGCACGGGCGGCCGGGCCGCGGCCGGTCCCCGGCCCAAGGAACCGGCGGCGGTGGTCCTCGCCCGGTTCCTCGGCGAGCTGTGCATCACCCTCGGCCTGGTGATGCTGCTCTTCGTCTCGTACCAGCTCTGGTGGACCAACGTGCAGGCCGACGCGGCCGCGAACGGGGCCCGCAACCAGCTGGAGGAGCAGTTCGACGCCGGTGCGGCCCCGGGTGCCCCGGCGCCGGGACAGCCGGCGCCGGATCCGGCCAAACCGGAGGTCTTCGAGCCCGGCAAGGGCTTCGCGATCATCTACCTGCCGAAGCTCGGCCAGAAGTTCCCGATCGCCGAGGGCACCGCGAAGGGCCCGGTGCTCGACAAGGGCCTGGTCGGGCACTACACCGGCAGCGGCATGCCGGCCGACAAGGCGGGCAACTTCGCGCTGGCCGCGCACCGCAACACCCACGGCGAGCCGTTCCGGCGGATCAACCAGCTCGGCAAGGGCGACAAGATCGTGGTGGAGACGGCGACCGCGTACTACACCTACGAGATCACCGGGGGCATCCCGGAGACCCCGCCGTCCAACGTGAGCGTGATCAAGCCCGTCCCGAACGGCGCCGGGTTCGGCGCGCCCGGTCGGTACATCACGCTGACCACCTGCACACCGGAGTTCAGCTCCAAGTACCGGCTGATCGTGTTTGGCAAGATGATCGAGGAACGGCCGCGCAGCCAGGGCAAGCCGGCCGCCCTCACGGGAGGCTGACCGCGGACCGGGGACCGACGACAAGGGGAGAGACGTGACCCAGGGGACCGAGCCGGCGGCCGGGGAGGCCGTCCCGTCGTCCGAGCCGGAGCCCGGCGGCGGACCCGGACCGGGCCGTCGGCGCGGTGGCCGGGGGCTGGCCGTCCTGGGCGTCGTCGGCGAGCTGCTGATCACCCTGGGGCTGGTGCTCGGCCTGTTCGTCGCGTACTCGCTCTGGTGGACCGACGTGCTGGCGAACCGCTCCGCCACCGCGGCCTCCGACCAGCTGCGCGAGTCCTGGGCGTCCGGCGCTCCGGCCGCTCCCCCGTCCGCCGGCGCGGCGGCCCCGGGCGGCGTACCGTCCGCCGCGGCCGGGACGGGCTTCGCGGCGGGGGACGGCATCGGCTTCCTGCACGTCCCGGCGATGGGCCGGGACTACCAGGTGCTGATCCGGATGGGCACCGACACGGCCACCCTCGCCGAGGGCGTCGCCGGGGTGTACGAGCAGCCGTACCGCTCGGCGATGCCCTGGGACGCGTCCGGCAACTTCGCGCTGGCCGCGCACCGGGACGGGCACGGGGCGAAGTTCCACGAGCTCGACGCCGTCGGCAAGGGCGACGCGATCGTCGTCGAGACCCGCGACAAGTGGTACGTCTACCGGGTCGACAGCACCCTGCCGGAGACGTCCAAGTACGACACCGGCATCGTCGCGCCGGTGCCGAAGGGCTCCGGCTACACCGCGCCGGGCCGGTACATCACGCTGACCACCTGCACCCCGGTCTACACCTCGCGCTACCGGATGGCGGTCTGGGGGAGCCTGGTGCGGGTGGACGACATGGACGCCGCGCGCACCCCGCCCGCCGAGCTGCGGAAGCACTGAGGCCACCCGGGGCGTGTCGGGGCGCCCTGGCGGGCCCGTGGGGGCCCGTGGGGCCTCAGGAACCCCCAGGGGCACCCCAGAGCACCCCAGGAGCCCGCGCGGTGCCGCGAGAACACCAGAGGGCCCGTCGACGTGTCGTCGACGGCCCCTCTGGCGTTGTGCCGGGAACAACTCAGCCGGGCGGTCCGGTCGGTCCGGCCCCGAGGGGCTCAGAACCAGGGGAACCAGGGCGGCCTAGTTGTTGTTGGGCCCCCCTTTGGTGTTGGTGGGGGTGGGGGGAAAGCCGGGGAAGCCGGGGGGTGGCTCGCTCCCTTTGGGCGGATCCGCCGGCCTGGTCATCAGCCCGACCGAGGTGTTCGGGTCCACCTGGGCCCCGGCCTGCGGGTTGGAGGCGACCACCGTGGCGTTCGGGTCCTGCGGACCCTGGACGACGGTGTACTGCAGGCCCATGCCCTGGAGGGTCTTGATGGCCTCCTTGAGCTGGACGTTCTGCAGCGGCGGGACGGAGACCTTGTCCGGCGCCTTGAAGACGGTCAGCACGATCTTGGTGCCGGCCGGCTGCTTGCCGCCGGCCGGGTTCTGCGAGGCGACCGTGTTGATCTTGGAGGGATCGTTGGTCGGCTGGGTCTTCGAGGAGTCCACCTGGAAGCCCGCGCCGGCCAGCGCGGCCTCTGCGGCCTCCTTCTGCTGGCCGACCACGCTCGGCACGTTGATCTTGGCCTTGCCCTGGGAGACGGTCAGCTTGACCGGGGCGGTCGGGTCGGCGCCGCCGGAGGCCGGGTCCTGGGCGGTGACCTGGTCCAGCGGGGCGTTGTCGTCGTCCTTGTACTCGGTCGTGACGTTGGTGAAGCCGGCGTCGGTGAGCGCCTTGACGGCCTGCTCCTTGGACTTGCCGACCACGCTGGGCACGTTGGACTTGGCCGGGCCGGAGGACAGCTGCACGGTGATCGTGGCGGTCTCGGCGACCTGGCTGCTGGCGGCCGGGGTCTGCGTGCAGACCTGGTCCTTCTTCACGTTGGCGTCCGGGCAGGCGAGCTTCTCGCCCTCGGTGACCACCAGCTTGGGGCCGACCTGGGCGAGGGCGGCCTTCGCCTCGGCCAGGGTCTTGCCGACCAGGTTGGGCGCCGTGACCTTCGGGGGCTCCTTCTTGGCGTCGCCCTTGCCGTTGAACATCGCCTGGGCGACGAAGAAGGTGCCGACCAGGACCAGCACGGCGGCGACCGCCAGCACGATCCAGGAGGTGCTGCTCTTCTTCGGCGGCTCCTCGCCGCGCCGGCCGCCACCGCGGCCGTAGCCGTCGTCGTAGCCGTCGTTGCCACCGCCGCCGGGGGCACCGGCGTAGGTCTGGCCGTAGCCGTCGTCGTAGCCGGGCTGCGGCTGGCCGGGGTAACCGCCCGGGGCGGCCTGCGGCAGGACGGTGGTCGGACCGCCGGGGCCCTGCTGCGGCAGCAGGTTGGTCTGGCCGTACGGGTCGTGCTGCGGGTAGCCGTTCTGGTCGTAGCCGTACCCGGCGGCGCCCATGCCGTAGGCGGCGGCCTGCTGGGCGGCGGCCACCGGCAGTCCGTCGAGGAAGCGCTCGATGTCGTCGCGCATCTCGTCGGCGCTCTGGTAGCGGTAGTCGCGGTCCTTGGCGAGCGCCTTGAGCACGATCGCGTCGACCTCGGGGCGCACCTCGGGGTCGAAGACGGACGGCGGCTGCGCCTCCTCCCGCACGTGCTGGTAGGCGACCGCGACGGGGGAGTCGCCGATGAACGGCGGCCGGACGGTGAGCAGCTCGTAGAGCAGGCAGCCGGTGGAGTAGAGGTCGGAGCGGGCGTCCACCTGCTCGCCCTTGGCCTGCTCCGGGGAGAGGTACTGGGCGGTGCCGATGACGGCGGAGGTCTGCGTCATCGTCATGCCGGAGTCGCCCATCGCCCGGGCGATGCCGAAGTCCATCACCTTGACGTTGCCCTGGCGGGTGAGCATGACGTTGGCGGGCTTGATGTCGCGGTGCACGATGCCGGCCCGGTGCGAGTACTCCAGGGCCTGCAGGATGCCGATGGTCATCTCCAGCGCCCGCTCCGGCAGCAGCCGGCGGCCGGAGTGCAGCAGCTCGCGCAGCGTGGACCCCTCGACGTACTCCATCACGATGTACGGGATGGAGATGCCGTCGATGTAGTCCTCGCCGGTGTCGTACACGGCGACGATCGCGGGGTGGTTCAGGGACGCCGCGGACTGTGCCTCGCGACGGAAGCGGGCCTGGAAGGACGGATCACGGGCCATGTCGGCCCGGAGCGTCTTCACAGCGACGGAGCGGCCGAGTCGGGTGTCATGGGCGAGGTACACCTCGGCCATGCCGCCGCGTCCGAGGACGCCGCCGAGCTCGTACCTGCCGCCGAGGCGACGAGGCTCTTCCATAGTTCCGACCCTCTCCCTCACACGCCGGTGAGGTTGTGACGTAGGTGTCCCCGCACGCTCCGTGTGACGCCGTCCGGGCCCCGGGTGGTTCTGCGGTCAGGACCGGTTCGGCATCGCGCGGACGGCAGCGGGTACACCCGCTGCTGCGGACACGCTACCGGTCGGACCGCACCGGACCCGAGTCGACCGCAGGCCGATATCAGACCGGTATCCGGACGTGGCTCCCGATCGTGACATTTCCCTCACCCGCGGGCCCCGCCGTCACTTCCCGAGGACGGCCTGCATCACCGACTTGGCGATCGGCGCGGCGAGCCGGCCGCCGCTGATGCCGTCGCGGTTGTTGGAGCCGTCCTCGACGACCACCGCGACCGCGACCGTGCGGCCGTCGGGGGCCTTGGCGTACGAGGTGAACCAGGCGAACGGCAGGCCCGCGTTGCCCTCGCCGTGCTGGGCGGTACCGGTCTTGCCGCCGACGGAGAGGCCCGGGATCTTGGCGTTCTTGCCGGTGCCGTTCTCGACCACCGAGACCATCAGGTCCTGCAGCTTCTGCGCGGTGGCCGGGCTGATCGGCTGGGAGAACTGCTTCTCGGTGTGCTTGGAGATGGTGGTCAGCGAGGCCGAGCGCTCCTCGGCGACCAGGTACGGCTGCATCAGCGAGCCGTTGTTGGCGATCGCCGCGGAGACCATCGCCATCTGCAGCGGGGTGGCCTGGGTGTCGTGCTGGCCGATGGCGTCCTGGGCGGTGCCGTCCGGGGTCGAGTTGGACGGGTAGACGCTCTTCTCGGAGCGGATCGGGGTGTCCACGGTGCTGTTGAAGCCGAACTTCTCGGCCTGCACCCGCATCTTGTCCCTGCCGAGGTCGGCGCCGATCTTGGCGAAGACCGTGTTGCAGGACTGGTCCATGCCGGACTTCAGCGTGGCGTTGGCGCACTGCTCCCGGTCGGACTCGTTCTTCAGCACGAAGTTGGTGCCCGGCAGGGTGTACGGCTCCGGGGTCGAGGTCTGGTCGTCGATGTTCTGGTAGAGGCCGTTCTCGAACGCCGCCGACGCGGTGACCAGCTTGAAGGTGGAGCCGGGCGGATAGGTCTCGCGCAGCGCCCGGTTGAGCATCGGCTTGTTCGGGTCGGCGAGGAGGTCGGTCCAGGCCTTGGTGTCCGAGGACTCGTTGCCGGCGAAGGAGGCCGGGTCGTAGGACGGCGTGGAGACCAGGGCGAGGATCGCGCCGGTCTTCGGGTCGAGCGCGACGACCGCGCCCTTCTTGTTGCCGAGCCCCTCGAAGGCCGCCTTCTGGGCCTTGGAGTTGATCGTGGTGACGACGTCGCCGCCGCGCTTCTGCTCGCCGGTCAGCATGTCCAGGGTGTTGCGGAAGAACAGCCGGTCGTCGCTGCCGGAGAGGATGCCGTCCTCCAGTTGCTCCAGCTGGGTGGCGCCGAAGGCCTGCGAGGAGTAGCCGGTCACCGGGGCGTACATCTGGGGGTCGGTCCAGGAGCGCTTGTACTTGTAGCGCAGGCCGTTCACGAAGGTGGACTGGGTGATCGGCTGGCCGTCGACGATGATGTTGCCGCGCGGGTAGGCGTAGCGGTCGTAGACCTGGCGCTTGTTGTACTTGTTGCTCGCCCAGGCGTCGGCCTGGACGCCCTGGACCCAGTTGGTGCGCACCATGAGGGCCAGGATCAGCACGAGGCAGAAGATCGAGACCCGGCGGATCGGCTTGTTCACGAGGCGGTGCCCCCCTGGATCTCGGGTGTCGGGGTGGGTTCCACCCCGGGTCGGCGGGCGTTGTCGCTGATCTTCAGCAGGATCGCGACCAGCGCCCAGTTGGCCACCACCGACGAGCCGCCCTGGGCGAGGAACGGCATGGTCATACCGGTCAGCGGGATCAGGCCGGTGACACCGCCGGCGACCACGAAGACCTGCAGCGCCATCGCCGAGGAGAGGCCGACGGCGAAGAGCTTGCCGAACGGGTCGCGGGCGGCGACGGCGGTGCGCAGGCCGCGCTGGATCAGCAGGGCGTAGAGCATGAAGATCGCCATCATGCCGGTGAGGCCGAGCTCCTCGCCGAAGGAGCCGAGGATGAAGTCGCTCTTGGCGGCGAAGTCGATCAGCCAGGAGCGGCCCTGGCCGAGGCCGGAGCCGGTCACCCCGCCGGAGCCGAACGACATCAGCGCCTGGCCGATCTGCTCGGTGGCCCCCACCGGGTGCTTCGGCTCGAAGGCGGCCATCGGGTTGAGCCAGGCGTCGATGCGGACCTTGACGTGGCTGGCGGTGGAGGCCACCGCGACCGCGCCGCCGACCGACATCAGCAGACCGAAGACGATCCAGCTGGTCCGCTCGGTGGCGACGTAGAGCATCACCACGAAGAGGCCGAAGTACAGGAAGGACGAGCCGAGGTCGTTCTCGAAGATCAGGATCAGCAGGCTGAGCAGCCAGATCACGATGATCGGGCCGAGGTCGCGGCCGCGCGGCAGGTACAGGCCCATGAAGCGGCGGCTGGCCAGCGCCAGGGCGTCCCGCTTGACCATCAGGTAGCCGGCGAAGAACACCGTCAGGATGATCTTGGCGAACTCGCCGGGCTGGATCGAGAAGGCGCCCATCCGGATCCAGATCTTGGCGCCGAGGTCCTCCTTGCGCTCCGGGAAGAACGCCGGGGCGGCGAGCAGCACCAGGGCCACCGCCATCGAGATGTAGGTGTAGCGCTGGAGGACCCGGTGGTCCTTCAGGAAGACCATCACCACGATGAAGAACGCGATGCCGAGACCCGACCACATCAGCTGGTTGGCGGCGGCCGGGAAGTTGTTGTGCAGCAGCGGACCGGCCTTGTCGAGCCGCCAGATCATCACCACGCCGAGCCCGTTCAGCAGGGTGGCGATGGGCAGCATCAGCGGGTCCGCGTACGGCGCGAACTTCCGCATCAGCAGGTGCGCGATCAGCGCGAGGGCGCCCATGCCCAGGCCGTAGCCGAGCATGCCGGCGGGCAGCGAGCCGTCCATCGACAGGCCCACGTTGGCGTACGCCAGGACCGGCAGCAGCACCGCGAAGGCCAGCATCGCCAGCTCGGTGTTGCGCCGGTTCGGCGTCGCCTGCGGCGAGATGGTGGTGTTGCGGCGGCGCCGGGCCGACGCGCGGTCGGCCGGCACGCCGGCCGACCGGCTGTTCGGGTCGCTGCTCACATCGAAGGTACTCATGCTCCCGCCTCGCTCCGCTCGGCAGGGGCGTACGCCCGTACGCGCCTCTCGACAGTCTGTTCGCTTCGCTCTCTCACGTGGTAGCCGCTCCCTGACGGCCGGCGGACCCGCGCCGGGCGGGTCTCTGTCGGGTCGCGTCCGTCACTTCGGACAGGAGTCGGCGCGCTGCCGCTCGTCGTCGGTCAGACCGGGCAGGTCGCTCTGCGGGGCGGCCGGGGCCGCGGCGCCCTGGCTGGGCACGACGGGGGCCGGGGTGGTGCTCGGCGTGCTCGGGGTCGGGGTGCCGCCGGGGACGCCGGCCGCCGGGCCCCGGCCGGTCGCGGACGGGCTGGGCATCGTGGTGGCCGCCACGAACCCGGCGTGGGTGGCCACCGTTCCGGCGGCCGACTGGGTCGGCTGGGTCGGTTGGGCCGACTGGCCGGTCGCCGGGGCGCCGCCCTGGGCGGGCGGGTTGGCGGCGGAGGCCCGGACGTCGGAGACCTTCCGGCAGAACGCGGCCTGCTCGCCCAGCTTCTTCACCTTGTCGTCGGCGTCGCCGAGGCTGCTCGCCGCGATGGTGTTGGCGACGAGGGTGCGCTGGTCCTGCGGGAGGAACTTGAGTTCGATGTCCTTGTGCGGGGTGTGCACCGAGGACAGGCTCAGGCCCGCCAGGCTCTGGTTCACGCCCTGGTAGACCGCGACGTGGTCGCCCTCGGCGCCGACGTAGTACTGGCTCTGGGTCCACTGGTAGCCGAAGAAGCCGCCCGCGCCGAGCAGGCCCACGGTGACCAGGCCGATCAGCGAGAAGGTCAGCGCCCGGTTCCGCCGCTTGGGCCGGGGCGCCTCGTCGTCGTAGTCCTCGGTCCCGTAGACCGAGGGCTCGGCGCCGCCCTCCGGGTAGCCGCCGCCGTAGCCCTTGGCCGGGCCGAAGCCGCCGTCGGGGTGACCGGCGCCGTAGCCCTCGGCGGGGCCGAAGGCGCCCTGCGGGCCGCGGCCCAGGCCGGCGGCGCGGCCGGCCGGGGTGTCGCGGATCGACTGGTCGGCGGCGGCCGAGGACGGCGGGGTCTCGGCGACCGCGCCGACCACCACCGGCACGTCGTTGAACTGGCCGCTCAGGGTGTCCGTGGCGCCGACGTCGAGGACGTCAGCGACGATGCAGGTGATGTTGTCCGGGCCACCGCCGCGCAGCGCGAGCTGGATCAGCTCCTGCACGGTCTGCTCGGGCGCGTAGTAGCTGCCCAGGGTGTCCTGGAGGGTCTGATGGCTGACCGGCCCGGAGAGGCCGTCGGAGCAGATCAGGTAGCGGTCGCCGGCCCGGACCTCGCGGATCGACAGGTCGGGCTCGACCTGGCCGCGGCCGTCCAGCGCGCGCATCAGCAGCGAGCGCTGCGGGTGCGTCTCGGCCTCCTCGGGCGTGATCCGGCCCTCGTCGACCAGCCGCTGCACCCAGGTGTGGTCCTGGGTGATCTGCACCAGGGCGCCGTCCCGCAGCAGGTAGGCGCGGGAGTCGCCGACGTGGACCAGGCCCATCCGCTGGCCGGTCCAGAGCATCGCGGTGAGGGTGCAGCCCATGCCTTCGAGCTGCGGGTCCTCCTCGACCATCTGCCGGAGCCGGTCATTGGCGCCCTGGACCGCGTCGCCGAGCAGGGTCAGCAGATCGGCGCCCGGCACGTCCTCGTCCAGTCGGACGATCGAGCCGAGCACCTCGGAGGACGCGACCTCGCCGGCCGCCGCGCCGCCCATGCCGTCGGCCACGGCCAGCAGCCGCGGGCCGGCATAGCCGGAGTCCTCGTTCCCCTCCCGGATCAGTCCCTTGTGGGAGCCGGCGGCGAAGCGCAGCACCAGGGTCATGCGAGCTGCGCCCCCCTCTGGGTCATGGACGGGATGCTGTCCCTCATGCGCTACTACTTCCGCAGTTCGATGACGGTCCTGCCGATACGGATCGGCATGCCCGGCTGGAGCGGGGTCGGCGCGGTCAGGCGCTGACGGTCCAGATAGGTGCCGTTGGTGGAGCCTAGATCCTCCACCGTCCACTGCCCAGTCTGGTCGGGATAGATCCTGGCATGCCGGGAGGACGCGTAGTCGTCGTCCAGCACGATGGTGGAGTCGTGCGCGCGGCCCAGCGTGATGGTCTGGCCCTGCAGCGCGACGGTGGTGCCGGCCAGCGAGCCCTGCACGACGACCAGTTGGGTCGGGGCGCCGCGGCGGCGCCCGCCGCCCTGGGTCGGCGGACCGCCGGCCGGCGGCTGGCCCTGCGGGGCGCGCCCGGCGGGCCCGGCCGCGGGCGCCGCCGGGGTGGCGGCACCGCCCCGGCGGGAGGCCCGGGGGTTCACCCTGGTTCCGAAGAGGTCGCTGCGGATCACCTGGACCGCGACGATCACGAACAGCCACAGCACGGCCAGGAATCCCAGCCGCATGACCGTGAGGGTCAGTTCTGACATAACCGCGCCCGCTCTACCCTTCGACCTGTCGGTAGACGATGGTGGTGGAGCCCACGACGATTCGAGAGCCGTCGCGGAGCGTAGCGCGCTGGGTGTGCTGTCCGTCCACCACGATGCCGTTGGTCGACCCCAGGTCCAGCACCATCGAGGGCGTACCGGGGCGGATCTCGGCGTGCTTGCGGGAGACCCCGGGGTCGTCGATGCGGACGTCAGCCTCGGTGGAACGGCCGAGCACACAGGCGTTCCCGGAGATCTGGTGGCGGGCGCCGTTCACCTCGATCCAGCGCCGGACCGCGGTGCCGTGGCCGGCGCCCGGGAAGGGGCGCACATTGCCGGCGGCGGTCGCGGGCGGCCCGGCCGGAACGGCGGGGGGCGCGGCCGGCGGCGGCGGGGGCGGGGCGTACTGGGCGGCGCCGCCCTGCTGCCAGGGCGCGCCGGGGGCCGGGGCGGCCGGCGGGCGGCCGTAGCCGGGCTGGGTCGGCTGCGCGGGGGCCTGCTGCTGCGGCTCCTCCGCGGCGAGGGTGCGGCTGCGCACCCGGTACAGGCCGGTGTCGAGGTCGTCGGCCTTCTCCAGGTTCACCTGGAGCGGGCCCATGAAGGTGTACCGCTGGGCCTCCGCGTACTCGCGGACCATGCCGGCGAGTTCGGTGCCCAACTGCCCGGAGTAGGGGCTCAGCCGCTCGTGGTCGTGCGGGCTGAGCTCGACGATGAAGTCGTTGGGCACGACGGTCCGGTCGCGGTTCCAGATGCTCGCGTTGTTGTCGCACTCGCGCTGCAGCGCGCCGGCGATCTCCACGGGCTGGACCTCGGACTTGAACACCTTCGCGAAGGTGCCGTTGACGAGACCCTCGAGTCGCTGCTCGAACTTCTTCAGCACTCCCATGGGGCACCCCCTTCCAGGGTTCGTTCGCCTGCCTGCCGACCGGATTCCGGGCGGAGCCGGTCACGCCTACTTGCGGTACTTCCGTACTGATCGTATCCACGCCGGGGCCATCCGTACGGTTCCCGGACCACGTGGTGCCCGGGGGTGGGCTCGGACACACAGGGTGACGCATACGGGAGGCGGCATGCCAGGGTTACCCGCCCGGCGGGCCCGCCATCCCTCGCTCGCCTGTTCGCCGGGCATCCGTTCGGATGCGCTCCGCCTCCTCGGGGAACGGATTCGGAGGTGACCCGCAGGTCGTGCTACTGTTTTCCATGTCGGAAGGGGCGCCCACCGGGTGGCCCGATCGAAGAACCGCGAAGGCCACATGGTACCGAGCGGATCGGCTGGTCGACCGGCAAGCGGTGAAAACACCCATGCGCGGGTGGCGGAATAGGCAGACGCGCTGGATTCAGGTTCCAGTGCCCGAAAGGGCGTGGGGGTTCAACTCCCCCCTCGCGCACAGCGAAGCCCCGCAGATCTTCGGATCTGCGGGGCTTTCTCGTTCTCCGGTACGCCTCGCGGCGCCGGTGCGGCTCTCGGCGCTCCCGGGGCCCGCCGGGTCAGGAGGACGGGGCCGGGAGGTCGGCGCGGACCTCGAAGCCGCCGTCCGCGGTCGGGCCGGCGGTGAGCGAGCCGCCGAGCAACTGTGCGCGTTCGCGCAGGCCGACCAGGCCGTGGCCGCCGCCCGGCAGGATCTGGGCGGGGCCGACCGGCGGGGCGTCGTTGCGCACCTCGACCCGCAGCCGCCGGCCCCGGGCCCGGATCCGGACGTGCACGGCGGCCTGCGGCGCGTACTTGCTGATGTTGGTGAGCGCCTCCTGGACGGTGCGGTACGCGGCCCGCTCGACCGCCTCCGGCCAGGGGCGGTCGCCCGGGAGGAGTTCGGTGTCGGCGGCCAGCCCGCTCTCCTCGATCAGCCGGGGCAGATCGGCCAGCCGCGGCTGCGGGGCCAGCGGGGTGCCGGTCCGCGGCCCGCCGGCCCGCAGCACACCGACCATCTGCCGCAGCTCCTCCAGGGTGCGCACGGACAGCTCGCGGATGGTCGCCGCGACGGCCGAGGCCGCCGCGTCCCGGGTGGACACCTGGAGCGCGCCCGCCTGGATGCTGATCAGGCTGACCTGGTGCGAGACCACGTCGTGCATCTCCCGGGCGAGCCGGCCGCGCTCCTCGCTGAGCACCCGCTCGGCCAGCAGCCGGCTCTCCCGCTCCTGCCCCCGGGTGAGCTCGTCCAGCCGGGCCGCCAGCTCGCGCCTGGTCCGGGAGAGCAGACCGGTGGCGGCCGGGCCGGCCGCCAGCATCACCGACTGGATCGCGTACAGCGCGGTGTCCCGGGTCGGTTCGAAGGACTGCTCGGAGAGCGGCCAGTGGAAGAACTCCACCAGGGCGAAGAGCGAGGCGCAGGGCACCACCACCCGGGGGTTCGGGCGCTCGGCGGCCACCGTGTAGACGGCCGTTATCGGGGCGAGCCAGATGTCGTCGAGGTAGCTGCCCGGCATGGTCAGCAGCAGCACGGTGACCGGGAAGCGCCGCCGCCACAGCAGCGCGACGGCGGCCAGCACCGACAGCAGGGTCTGCCAGAGCGGGGCGCCGCGGGCCACCAGGGCGGCGTCCACCAGGGAGTAGAGGGCGGGCAGCAGGATCATCAGCCAGGGCGCGGTGAACGCGGCCGGCAGCCGTCGTGCGGGAGAGGAGTCGCTCATGCCCCGTCGCTCGGCTTCGGGCGGACCAGCCCGGCCCGGTGGGCGATGACGGCCGCCTGGACCCGGTTGGCGGCGCCGAGCTTGCCGAGGATCGCGCTGATGTGGTCCTTGACCGTGCCGGTGCCGAGGAACAGCCGGTCGGCGATCTCGGCGTTGGACAGGCCCTCGCCCAGCAGCGCCAGCACGTCCAGCTCGCGGCCGGTCAGCGTACGGGCCAGGGTGGCCGCCTCGGCGTCCGGCCCGCCGCCGTCCACGTAGCCGCCGATCACGGTGCGGGTCACGGTCGGGGAGAGGATGTTGCCGCCCGCCGCGAGCACCCGGACGGCGTGCACCAGCTGGTCCGGGGCGGTGTCCTTGAGGAGGAAGCCGGAGGCGCCGGCCCGCAGCGCGGTACCGATGTACTCCTCGGTGTCGAAGGTGGTCAGCATCGCCACGGCCGGCGGATCGGGCAGCGCCCGCAGCCGGCGGAGTACCGAGATGCCGTCCAGGTCGGGCATCCGGATGTCGAGCAGCACCACGTGCGGACGCAGCCGCCGGACGTACTCCTCGGTCTGCGTGCCCGAGCAGTCGCCAACCACCTCCAGGTCGGGGGCGGAGCCGACGATGAGGCCCAGCCCGGACCGGACCAGGATCTCGTCGTCCACGATCAGCACGCGGGTGGTGGTGATGGTCCCTCCTCGGTTCGGCGGCCGGGCCTGGGCCGGTCCGCATGACTGGAACTGAGAGTAGGGCCTGACCGGCGGCTTCGCCGGGCCCGGCCTCCCACGGCGACCCCCGCCGAACGGCGGGGGTGTGAATCCGCTACCTGGTTCACGCGATTCTCACCGTGGGTGGGGAACCATGGAATTGGCTGCCGCTCATTCGGCCCGCCGGCCGAGGTGGGCGTCCGGCCGGGCCGTCTGCGGATGCGACCCACCACCTGATCGTTTGGAATTGAGCTGTGTCGTCCACTGTGAAGCCGGAGCCGTCCACCTCCCCCATCGGATCCGGGTCCCGGTCCGGCGCCCTCATGGCGCGCTGGCGTCCGCGGGCCGCGGCGGCGACCGTCTGGTACCTGCGGCTGATCGCCCTGCTGAACCTCGTCGCCGTCCTCTCGGTTCCGTTCCGGGACCAGATCAGGACGCACAACGAGGGCGAGTACTTCACCCCCTACCTGATGACCACCGGGCTGAGCTTCGCGGTGCTCTCGGTCTTCCTGGCGATCGCGATGCGGCGCCGCAAGCGGGCCGCGTGGATCTTCAACACGGCGCTGGCCGGCCTGTTCGCGGTGCTCTACCTGATCGCCATGACGCTGCTCGACGGCTTCGACAAGCACCCGCTGAACTACTTCTCCATCGTGCTGACCTGGGGTTTCGTGCTGGCGCTGCTGGTCGGCCGGAAGGAGTTCACCTCCAAGGGCGACAGCTCCAACCCGAAGACCGCCGCCGCCGCCTTCGTGCTCAGCCTGGGCCTCGGCGGCGTGATCGGCGCGGCCCTGGTGGCCATGACCAACGAGCTGCACGGCGCCGCCGACTTCTGGGACATGTTCCGCTACTCGGTCGGCCGGATGATCACCATCGACCCCAGCGAGCACCTGCGCTCCGTCATCGCCGCGCCGACCTGGGTGAACGCGGTCATCAACGTGATGGGCGGAGTGTTCCTCCTGCTGGTCGGGTACGCGGCCTTCCGCAGCCCGCGGGACACCGAGCTGCTCACCGCCGCCGACGAGCAGCGGCTGCGGGGGCTGCTGGAGAAGCAGGGCGACCGGGACTCGCTGGGCTACTTCGCGCTCCGCCGGGACAAGGCGGTGATGTTCTCGCCGAGCGGCAAGGCGGCGGTCACCTACCGGGTGGTCGGCGGCGTCTCGCTGGCCTCCGGCGACCCGATCGGCGACCCCGAGGCCTGGCCCGGCGCCATCGACGCCTGGCTGGCCGAGGCGCGCGAGCACGCCTGGGCGCCGGCGGTGATGGGCGCCTCCGAGGAGGCCGGCGTGATCTACGCCCGGCACGGTCTCGACGCGCTGGAGCTGGGCGACGAGGCGATCGTCGAGCTGGACGAGTTCTCGCTGGACGGCCGCGCGATGCGGGTGGTGCGGCAGGCGTACAACCGGGTCAAGCGGGCCGGGTACACGGTGCGGATCCGCCGGCACGAGGAGATCCCCGAGTACGAGATGGCCGAGCTGGTGGCCAAGGCCGACCAGTGGCGCGACGGCGCGACCGAGCGCGGCTTCTCGATGGCGCTGGGCCGGCTCGGCGACCCGGGCGACGGTCGCTGCGTGATGCTGGAGTGCCACGACGCCGAGGGCGAGCTGAAGGCCCTGCTCAGCTTCGTGCCGTGGGGCGCGGACGGGCTCTCGCTGGACCTCATGCGCCGGGCCAGGGACACCGAGAACGGCCTGATGGAGTTCATGGTGATCGAACTCCTGCAGCGGTCCCGTGAGGTGAATCTGGCCAGGGTCTCGCTGAACTTCGCAATGTTCCGTTCCGTTTTCGAGCGCGGCTCGAAGCTCGGCGCGGGGCCGGTACTGCGGCTCTGGCGTTCCGTTCTGGGCTTCTTCTCGCGCTGGTGGCAGATCGAATCGCTCTACCGGGCAAACGCCAAGTACCGGCCGATCTGGGAGCCGCGTTATCTGCTGTTCGAGAAGAGCAGCGAGATTCCGCGGATCGGCATCGCCAGTGCCCGGGCCGAGGGCTTCATCACCGTACCGAGCCTGCCCGCCCTGTTCCGTCGTCGGCACCAGGGACCGCCCGCCGCGGCGCCCCGGGTGCCGGTGGCGGCACGGGACGGGAAGGGGTAGCCCTCCGCCGGGGGGCGGAGGGGGCCAGTCGGCCGGATGGGGGGATTTCCTGGTGACTTCTCCCCCTTGAGGATGACTCGGATCCGCACAAATGCCGATGTGGATTCGTTAACCGGCTTCTAATGTGGGGGTAGTCGGGAAGGCGCTTGCGCCAACGGGGATTTGGAGAACCGGTTGTGATGCGGAGGACCCACGCGGGGGGCGTGCGGAAGGGGCCGTTGGCAATTGCCGGAGAGGCCGCTGCCGCCGAGTGGGGAACGCTGTTCGGGACGGTCCGGGAGCAGGTGGCGCGCAAGAAGTTCGCGGCCGTTCCGTTGGCCACCGCGGCGACCTGTCTGATCCTGCTGTTCAGCGTCGTCCAGCACCTGCCGGGCGGCGAGCACTTCGTCACCCGGATCGGGGTGGTGAAGGCGGCGCTGCCGCTGGAGGTCTCGCTGCTGCGCACGCCGCTGTCGCTGTACGTGCCCGCCCTGGACCTGCCGGTGTGGGGGGCACTGGCGCAGGTCTTCGTGGTCTTCGGCATCGCCGAGCTGGTGCTCGGCCGGCGGCTGACCCTGGTGGTGGCCTACACCTGCACGCTCGCCGGGACGCTGTTCGCCCGGGTCGGGGTGGCGATCGGGCCGGACCACCTCTTCGGCTTCCCGAAGTGGGTCGCGCACGTCCGGGACACCGGTCCGTCGGCCGCGGTGGTGGCACTGGCGATCTGCATCGCGTTCCGCTGCCGGGCCTGGTTCACGGCCGGGCTGGTCGTGGCGCTGATGGTGGGCGAGGCGGTCGTGCTGCCGAACCTGGCCGGGATGGAGCACGTGGTCGCGGTCCTCGCGGCGCTGCTGATCGCGGTCTCGGTGGAGGTGTTCGGGGACTTCTGGCCGCGGGTGCTGGCCGGGGTCGGGGCGGCGGCCGTGGTGGCCACCGCCACCGCCTCGCTGGAGGCCGCGGCCGACGTCCGCCGCCGCACGCCGGTCGGCGCGGCCGTGCCGTAGCAGGCGGGGAGATCGAGGGGAGCCCGCGGACCGGACGGTCCGCGGGCTCTTCGGTTCAGGGCGCCTCGGTTCAGATCGGCAGTTCGAACCAGACGACCTTGCCGACCGCCTTGCGGGCGGTGCCCCAGCGTTCGGCCAGCTTGGTGACCAGGGTGAGTCCGCGCCCGGTCTCGCCGAGCTGTTCGGCGGGCTCCAGGGACGGCAGGTTGTGGTTGTCGTCGCTGACCTCGACCAGCAGTTTGTCCACCCGGATCAGCTGGAGCTGGACCCGGTCCCGGGCCACCCGGACGGCGTTCGTGACCAGCTCGCTGACCAGCAGCACGACGGTGTCGCCGATCGACTCCAGGTCCCAGGCGGCCAGCTGCTCGCGGACCAGGGCGCGGGCCCGGCCGACCTCGCGGTGGTCGACGGTGAGGTCCCAGGTGGCGACCTCGCTCGGCGGGACGCCGTCGAAGCGGGCCACCAGCAGCGCGACGTCGTCCTTCCGGTCGTCCGAGTGCAGCCGGTCCAGGACCACGTCGCAGGCCTGCTCCGGGCTCTGCCGGGGGTCGATCAGATTGCCGCAGAGCGCGGCCAGCCCGGCTCCTATGTCCCCGCCCCGGACCTCGACCAGGCCGTCGGTGCAGAGCACCAGCATCGAGCCGTCCGAGACGTCGATGGTCTTGGCGACGAACGGCACCCCGCCGACGCCGATCGGGGCGCCGGCCGGGATCTCCAGCAGCTCGCCGGTGCCGTCCGGGTGGACCAGGACCGGCGGGACGTGGCCGGCGCTGGCCAGCTCGCAGGTCCGGTTGATCGGGTCGTAGACCGCGTACAGGCAGGTGGCGAGGTGGTCGTCGCCGAGCTTGTGGGCCAGGTTGTCCAGATGGCGCAGCAGCTGGCCGGGCGGCAGGTCGAGGGCGGCCAGGGTCTGCATCGCGGTGCGGAAGCGGCCCATCGCGGCGGCCGAGTGCAGGCCGTGGCCCATCACGTCGCCGACCACCAGGGCGACCCGGCTGCCGGGCAGCTGGATGGCGTCGAACCAGTCGCCGCCGACCTCGGCCCGGGAGTCGCCGGGCAGGTAGCGGTGGGCGATCTGGACGCCGGGGATCTGCGGCGGGCGGGTCGGGATCATCGACCGCTGGAGGGTGATGGCGACCCGGGACTCGGCCCGGTGCAGCCGGGCGTTGTCCAGCGAGAGCGCGGCCCGGGCGGCCAGCTCCTTGAGGGTGGCGGCGTCGCCCTCGTCGAACGGGGCGCGGTCGGGGAGCCGGAGCAGTTTGAGGATGCCGAGCACGGTGCCGCGGGCGGAGAGCGGCACCACCAGCATCGAGCGGCCGGCGACCACCGCGGCGAGCTCGGGGCCGCCGAGCGCGGCGGCGTAGTCGACCGCGACGTCCCGGGTGACCACCGGGACCAGCACCGGCTGGTTCAGCTGGAGGGCCATCCCGGGCGGGGTGCGGCGGGGCATGGCGACCAGGGCGCCCTCGGGGAGGACATGGTCCCACTGGCCGGTGGACTCGTTGCAGGCCAGCGCGACCCGGCGGAGCATCGTGTCGTCGTCCGGGCGGGCCGCAGGCAGCTCGGAGTCGGAGATCAGGCCGTCGACGAGGTCGACGCAGGCGAAGTCGGCGACCCGGGGGACCAGCACCCGGCACAGCTCGTGGGCGGTGAAGCCGAGGTCGAGGGTGGTGCCGACCTTGCCGCCGACCTCGTTGAGCAGGGCCAGCTGCTCGCCGGCGTGGCCGTTGGTCAGGAACGGGCCGAACCGGCCGGCCGGCGGCCCGGGCGGGGGCGGTACGACGGGGACGGCGGCCGGTACGGCGGAGGCGGGGACGCCGGCCGGTACGGCCGACTCGCCGGGGTGGAGCCGAGGTCCGTGGGCGGACGGGCCGACGGCGGTCTGCTCGATGGTGGTGCCTCCTCTCGGCGTGGCCGGGACGCCGCCGCCCGCGCGCTCGGCGCCGGGGCGTTCGGGGCGGCCGGCCCGGTCCGTGGCGGCCGGTGCGACCGCGGCCTCGCGCTGGGCGGGCAGCTGGGCGGGCAGCGGGGCGGCCGGTCGGCGACCGGGCGCGGACTGCTCGGGCTGCGGCGGCGGGCCGAGCCGGGTGGTGCGCTGCTGCGCGGTCGGGTAGCGGCGGCCGATCCGGGCCGCGACGTGGGCGGTCCCGGTCGCCGGGTCGGCCGGGCGGAGCGGCAGCACGGTGGTCGGGTCCAGCCGCAGGGCGGGCAGCCCGGACCGGGTGAGCGCGGCGAGCAGCGGCCCGCGGCGCTCGGCGGAGCCGGGCAGGACGGCGGCGAGCGGTTCGGGGACCGGCGCGCCGGCGGCGGTCAGCGCGGCGGAGAGCCGGTGGAAGCCGCCCGGCGCGCCGGGGGCGGCGGCGAACGGCAGCAGCCGCTCGCCGAGCGCCAGCCGGGGGCCGGCGGAGCGCAGCGGGCGGGCGTCGGCGGGCAGGGCCAGCAGCCGGCCGCCCCGGCCGTCCACCGGGTAGGCCCACCAGAGCACGTCCCGCGGGTGTTCCTCGCGGTCGACCACGGGCAGCCGGCCCGCCCAGGCGGTGCCGTCGGCGGTCAGCTCGGCGAGGGTGGCGAAGGTGTCGCGGCGGTGGACGGCGGGCGGGGGCGCGGCCGGTCCGGGCGCGCCGCGCGGCTCGGCGGCGGGCAGCAGGCCGGCGGCCGGGCGGTCGTGGACGGCCTCCGCGCGGTGTCCGAACAGCTCCTCGGCGGCGCGGCTCCACTGGGCGATCCGCCCGTCGCGGTCGACCAGCACGACGGCGAGCCGGACCAGGGCGACCACCCCCGGGGGCCGGTCGTCCGGTGCGGTGCCGGGCCCCGGACCGGGGCCCGTCGGACGCGGTGTGGAGTTGGGATCGTCCACCATGGATTCGGTCTGCTCCCGCCTGGCCGCCACGCCTGAAGCGGCTGATTCTCCGGAGGAAGGCACGCTGTGCGGATACCAGCGAAGCACGGACCGGCCGGGAGTCGATAGCGAAACGGGGAGATTCCTCGGTATCAGTTGCGTGTCGCGGGCCGCGCGCCGTTCCGCGCTCCCCGTCCACCCCGCGGCTGGGCCGCGCGCGGGCGGTAGGGTCGCAGGACGGGCCCGCCGGCCCCGCACCGGACAGCACGAGACGGAGGCCAGAGGTGACCGCGCAGATCCCCGTCCGCTGGACGGATCCGCAGCAGGGCGAGCTGGAGGAGCGGGTCGAGGCCGCCGAGCTCGCCTGGCTCACCATGGACGTCGACGTGCGGACCCTGCGGGTGGAGATCGACAACTTCGCGCTGATCCACCACCAGCTGCTCGGCCCGCTGTACGCCCGACTGGACGAGCTGGACGCGCTGCTGGCCGAGGCGGTGGCCGCCCGCACCGGGCTCCCGGAGGACCTCAGGCGGGCCCACGAGGCGCGGCAGCGGGTGGACGACATGCCGGACCTGGACGCGCTGTTCGACAGCGTCCGGGCGCAGGAGGAGGCCCCGCCGCCGCCGGCCGCGCCCGCCCGGGTGCGGCCCGGCCGGGACGCCCAGCGGATCTACCGCGAGCTGGTCCGCCGGGCCCACCCGGACCTGTCCACCGACCCGGCCGAGCAGGAGCGCCGCGCGGTGTTCCTGGCCCGGGTCAACGAGGCCTACGCGTACGGCGACACCGGCGCGCTGGAGGCGCTGGCCGCCGAGTGGTCCACCGCGCCCGAGGCGGCGCCCGCGCCCGACTCCCCCGACCGGCTCGGCTGGCTGCGCCGCCGGCTGGAGTGGCTGACCGGGCGGATCGGCGAGCTCGCCACCGAGCAGGTCCGGCTGGAGCGCAGCGCGATGGGCGAGCTGCTCGCGCTCGCCCCGCAGGACCCGGACGGGCTGCTCGCCGAGCTGGCCGAGCAACTGCTGGCCAAGGCCGCCGGCCAGCAGGCGGAGCTGGAACGGCTGCTCGACGGCCGCCCGGTGGGGGACAATGGCGGCGCCGATCCCGACGCCCAGGAGAACCAGACGATGTTCGCGCAGATCCCCACCATCGACGCCGCCGCCGTGCCCGCCGACGCCGCCCTGCTGGACGTCCGGGAGCAGGACGAGTGGGACGCCGGGCACGTGGCCGGCGCGCTGCACATCCCGATCGGCGAGGTGGTCGCGCGGATCGGCGAGCTGCCGGACGAGAAGCTGTACGTGCTCTGCCGGGTCGGCGGGCGCTCCGCGCAGGTCGTCCAGTACCTGGTGCAGAACGGCCGGGACGCGGTCAACGTGGACGGCGGGATGTACGCCTGGGACGGCGCCGGCCGTCCGATGGTGGGCAGCGGCGGGCAGGACGCCTTCGTCCTGTAGCCCGGGTCGACGGCGGGGCGGACCGGCGGGGCGGACCGGCGGGGCGGACCGGCCGGGAGCCGGGGGGCTCCGCCGGGCCCGGGGAGTAGGGCAGGATGGGCGCGCGACCGGGCCGGCGCGGTGCCGGCCCCACCCTTCCCCGGGGGATTCCATGGCCGAGAGCACGGACCCGCCGCCCGTCCGCCGGGCCTGGTCGGCGCCCGCGCGGGTCGTCCTGGGCGCGTCCGCCGCGCTGCTGATCACGGCGACCGGGCTCTTCCTCGGCGCGGTCTTCCTGCACGTGGCGCCCGCCAATCCGCTGTCCCGGCAGTACCGGGAGCAGGTCGACGGCCTGATCTACCCGGAGTTCGAGCAGAACTGGAAGCTGTTCGCGCCCAATCCGCTGCAGCAGAACGTCGCGGTGGACGCCCGGGTGCGCACCGCGTCGGCGGACGGCGAGGCGCGGGTCCACGACTGGGTCGGGCTGACCGCGCAGGACATCGCCGCGATCCGGGGCAATCCGGCGCCGAGCCACGCCGACCAGAACCTGCTGCGCCGCGCCTGGGACTTCTACGACGGCTCGCACAGCGCCCAGGACGAGTCGGCGACCAATCCGCGCGGCCGGCTGGCCGAGGAGTACCTGAAGCGGATCGCGGTGCAGCGGATCGGTGCCAGCGTGGACGGGCGGCCGGTGGTGGGGGTCGAGCTGCGGGTGACCAGTACGACGGTCGCGCCGCCGGCCTGGGACGACGAGGCGGCGCCGCCCGCGCCGAAGGTGCGTGAGCTGCCCTGGTGGCCGGTGAAGGACGAGGACCTGCGGGGGCTGCGGTGACCGGGTCGGTGCCCGGCGGCGTCACCCCGGCCGATGTCACCCAGCCCGATGTCGTCCCGGCCGATGTCGCCCCGGCCGGTGCCGAGGAGTGGTCGCCCGCCGGGATCCCCCGGCAGCCCGGCTCCCCGGAGGCGGGCGACGCCCCCGCCGGTGCGCCGCGGCCGGACCCGGCCGAGCTCGCCGGGCGGGCGGTCGCGGTGTTCACCGGGCGGGTGCTCGGCCGGTACCAGGCGGCGGCGGTGCGGATCGGCTTCGGGCTGGTCTGGCTGGCCTACCTGCTGCGGGAGTGGCCCAACCGGCGGCTGCTGTACGGCGACACCTCGCCCTGGTCGACCGAGCTGGCCCGGCAGCTGCTGGCCGACAACCGGGCGCTCACCGTGCTGCCCTGGTTCGGCGGGCGGCTCTGGTTCGAGCTGGTCTACCACCTGGCGGTGCTGGCCGCGCTGGCCGTGCTGCTGGGCTGGCGGACCAGGGCGAGCACGGTGCTGTTCCTGATCACCGTGCTGTCACTGCAGAACCGCAACGTCTTCCTCGGGGACGGCGGGGACAACATCGTCCACCTGATGGCGATCTACCTGGTCTTCACCCGGTGCGCCGAGGTGTGGTCGCTGGACGCCCGCCGGAAGGCCCCGGGGCGGACCGGGGTGCTGCTCTGGGCGGTGCTCGGGGCGCTGCTGCTGGTCTGTCAGCTGGGCGGCTTCGCCGGGACGAGCCTGGACTGGTCGGCGCCGGTGTTCCCGTACGTCGGCTGGGCGCCGCTGTTCTGGGGGCTCTGGGCGGTGGCCGGGCTCCGGTGGCTGGTGGACCGGGTGGCCCCTGGGGGCGAGGCCCGGGCGGTGCTGGACGCGCTGGCGACCATGGTGCACAACTGCGCGATGCTGGTGATCGCCGTCGAGGTGGTGCTGATCTACGCCACGGCCGGCTGGTACAAGGTGCAGGGCTCGCGCTGGCAGGACGGCACCGCGCTGTACTACCCGCTGCACCTGGACTACTTCACGCCCTGGCCGGCGCTGTCCGGGCTGGTCGGCGGGGCGCTGCTGCCGGTGTTCCTGATCACCTACGGGACGGTGCTGCTCCAGGTGGGCTTCCCGTTCACGCTGGTCGACCGGAGGGTCAAGAACGCGCTGCTGGTGGTGATGATGGCCGAGCACGTCGGGATCGCGGTGCTGCTGGGGCTGCCGGTGTTCTCGCTGGCGATGGTCGCGGCGGACGCGGTGTTCCTGCCGACCGCGGCGCTGTGCTGGGCCGGGGCGCGGGTCGCGCGGATCCGGCCGCGGAGGGCACCACTAAGCTGACCGCTATGTCCTGGTTCGCCGCGCTTCGAGACACCGCGCGAACCGGACTGACCGTCGACCGGGCGCTCACCGACCCCAAACGGGCGGTGCGCGGAGCGGTCGCCGTCGCCCTGGTGCTCTTCCCGACCCTGGCCCTCTTCGACGCCCGGCTCGCCACCTCGGCCGCGATGGGCGCGTTCATCGCCGGCACCGCGACCTTCCAGCGCAGCTTCCGCCCCCGGGCCACGCTCGCCGTCGCCGCCGGGATCGGACTGGGCGTCAGCACCTTCCTCGGCTACCTCGCGGTCGGGGTGTCCGGGGCCTTCTCGGTGCTGCTCGCGGTCTGGGCGTTCGGCGCCGGGCTCGCCTGGGCGACCGGGCCGACCGCCGGGGTGGTCGCCGCCAACACCGTCTCGGTGATGCTGATCGTCGTCCAGCTGCCGGTCAGCCCGCTCACCGCGCTCGGCCACGGGCTGGTCTGCGCGCTCGGCGGTGCGGTGCAGGCGCTGGTCATCACCGTCTGGCCGATCGGCAGCTGGACCGCCCAGCGCGCGGCGCTCGCCGACACCTACGCCGAACTCGCCGACTACGCCCGGCGGCTGCGCCAGGACCCCACCGCGCACATCGACCCGGCCCCGTTCATGACCGCCCGGCACGCCGCCGCGCTGACCCCCTGGCAGGACCGGCACCGGCCGCCCGAACTGCGCGGCCTGCGCGGCCTCGCCGAGCGGATCCGGCCCACCCTGGCGGCGATCGCCGACCCCAAGGTCGGCGCCCCCGCGGAGGGCCCGGAACGCGACCGGGCCCGGGAGGTGCTGGCCGCCGCCGCCGAGGCGATGGACGCGCTGGCCCGGGCGATCCGCAGCGGCGACCCGCTCCGCCTCCCGGCCTCCGCGCCGGCCCTCACCCTGGTGGCCCGGACCGAGGGCCCGGAGCTGCGCGGCCCCGCCCGCCGCGCCGCGCGCCGGCTGGCCGGGCTGCTCCGCGGCGCCGCCGACGCGCTCGACCGGGGCGCCGAGGACACCATCGACACCCCGGTCGTCCAGCCCGGCGGGGCGCTGCGCAAACCGCCGCTGTTCCGGATGCTGCCGACGGCGCTGCGCGCGGTGCGACGCCAGTTCCGGCCGCGCTCGGCGGTCTTCCAGCACGCCGTCCGGCTGGCCGGGGTGGTCACCGCCGCCTACCTGCTGGCCCGGGTGGCCGGCTTCGGGCACGGCTACTGGGCGCCGATGACCGCCGCGATGGTGATGCGGCCGGACTTCGCGCAGACCTACAGCCGGGGCGTGGCCCGGCTGGCCGGGACGGTGGCCGGGGTGGCGGCCTCCACCCTGGTGGTGCAGCTGGCCAGGCCCGGCGAGTGGGTACTGGCCGTGCTCGCGGTGGTCTCGATCGGCGGCGCCTACCTGACCTTCCGCACCGGCTACGCGGTGATCACCGCCTGCATCTCCTCCTACGTGGTCTTCCTGCTCGGGCTCCAGACGGGGAACCCGCTGGTCACCGCGGTGGAGCGGGTCGGTCTCACGCTGCTCGGCGGCTCGGTCGCGCTGCTCGTCTACGCGCTCTTCCCCACCTGGCAGACCGCCCGGCTCGGCGAACGGCTGGCCGAGTGGCTGGCCGCCGCCGGGCGGTACACGGCCGAGGCGCTCGCCGTCTACGAGCGGCCGGCCGCCCCGCGCGGACGGGCGGTGCGCACGGCGCTGCTGGACTCCCGGGAGGCGCGCTCGGAGCTGCTCCAGGCGATGGAGCGGGCCGACGCCGAGCCCGGTCGGCACGCCTCCGGGCTGCCCGGGGTGAGCCGCCGCCAGCTGGACCGGGCCCGGGCGGCGGTCGGCCACCTCGGGCGGGTCGCCGTCCTGCTGGAGGCCCATCTGCCCGGTCCGGACGCCGACCCGGTGCCGGGGGCGGCCGAGTTCGCCGAGGAGCTGCGGCTGGCCACCGCGCTGGCGGCGGGCGCGCTGCTGACCGGGCGGCCGGTGGAGTTCGGCGCCGTCCGGGAGGCCCAGGAGCGGCTGGAGCGACGGCTCGCCGAGGCACCGCCGGGGGTGCAGCGGGACGTCGTACGGGCCGGGACCAGGCTGCTGCTCCAGGCGCTGAAGGACCTGGAACGGGCGCTGCGAGGCGGCGGTACGGCGGCCGCCGCCGAGCGGCGCGAGCCGGAACCCACCGGGCGCTGAACCGTCCGGGACGCTGAGCCGGGCGCCCCCGTGGTCCCTCTGCGTCGGACGGCCCGGTGAGCCGGCCCCGGCCGGGATGGCAGAGTGGGCGGGATGAACGAGGAACTGCTGCGCGCCTGGCGGACCGGCGCCGAGGAGCCGGGGGCGGTCCTGCTGGACGGCTTCCACCCGCTGAAGCACGCGCTGCGGTTCGGCGGCGCCGTCCGGCAGGTGCTGACCGCCGACCGGGCCGCGCTGCTGGCGCTCGCCGCCGAGCTGGCCCCGGACGTCGCCCCGGCGCTGGACGCGCTGGCCGTCGAGCTCCCGGAGGCCGCGCTGCGGACGCTCGCCCCCCGGCTGCACCCGACCGGGGTGATCGCCCTGGCCGTACGGCCCACCGCCGCGGCCAACCGCGCCGCGCTGGCCGACCGCCCCCGGCCGGGGCCGGTCGTGCTGCTGGAGAACCCGCGCAACCTGGGCAACGTCGGCGCGGTGATCCGGCTGGCGGCCGGCTTCGGCGCCGCCGGCGTGGTCACCACCGGCGAGCTCGACCCCTGGCACCCGGCCGTGCTCCGCGGCAGCGCGGGCCTGCACTTCGCCACCGCCGTCGAGCGGCTGACCCTGGCCGAGCTGCCGGCCGGCCCGCTCCACGTACTGGACCCGGAGGGCACCGACATCCGGGCGACGGCCTTCCCGGACGACGCGGTGCTCGCCTTCGGCACCGAGCGGCACGGCGTCTCGGCGGAGCTGCGGGCGCGGGCCGACGAGCTGGTCGCCGTGCCGATGCGGCCCGGGGTCTCCAGCTTCAACCTGGCGACCAGCGTGGCGATGGGGCTCTTCCACTGGATGTCGGGCCGCCCGCCCGGCGGGCCGGCCTGAGCCGGTTGCCGGGCGGGGCGGGCAGCCCGATATCGGTCAGGAGAAGAGCCGCTGCCAGGTGTCCGGGCCGGGGTACCCGTCGGCCTCGGTGCCGCGCCAGCCCTGGGCGCGCTGGAACGCCTCGGTGGCCCGCCGGTCCGACTCGCTCCAGCTCGGGCCCGGACCCTCGGTGTAGGCGGCGCCGAAGCCCTTGCGGACCAGTTGCTCGCCGAGCTGCCGGACCTGCTCGTCGACCGCGCCCGGACCGAAGCCGCCCGCGCCGGGGAAGGCCGGGGCGCCGGTGCCGGGCGTCACCGGCGGGGGCGGCAGCGCGGCGCCGCCGTCGATGTTCCGGCCCTTGCCGTTGACCAGGTAGTCCCAGGTGTCCTTGCCCGGGATGCCGTCCGCCTCGCTGCCGCGCCAGCCCTGGGCGAGCTGGAACGCCTCGGTGGCCCGGCGGTCCGACTCGCTCCAGCGCGGGCCCGGACCCTCGGTGTAGAACCGGCCGCCACCGCGCTCCACCAGCATCCGGCCGAGCCTGGTGACGTAGGCGTTGTCGGCGCCCGGGCCGAACTTGTCGGCCCCCGGGAAGGCCGCCGACGCGGCGCCGTCGCTGCTGCTCCCGCCGGGCGAGAGCGCCTTGAGGCGGTACGGCAGGTAGGTGGCCGAGTGGGACCAGTAGGCGTACGGGGTCGCGCGCTTGGTGGTGCCGGGGGAGGTCTGCTCGTACGCCAGGTAGCGGGTGCGGGTGGCGTCCGTCCAGCCGCCGAAGAGGGTGACGTGCGAGCCGCCCCGCGGGCTGGCCGGGTCGTTGTGGAGGAGGATGTCGCCCGGCTGGAGGTCGGCCTTGGTGATCCGCTCGGCGAAGTCCGGCAGGGTCCAGGTGGTCTGGCTGCTGCCGAGCCCCCAGGCCATCGAGACGAAGCCGGAGCAGTCCTGGCGGTACCCGTCCGACCAGTAGCGGCTCATGCTGTACGGGACCTTCTGGTCCACCCAGCGCTGCGCCCGCTCGATGATCGCGGCCCGGGTGACCGGCTGGGCGGCGGCGCCCGGGGCGGCGGACCGGGCGTCGGGGGACTCGCCGTGCAGGCCGCCGACCTCGCCCTGCGGGGTGTCGGTGTGCGGGGTGGCCGGGCCTCCGGGGGTCGGGGGCGCAGCCGGGGCCGCGGTCGCGCCGGCCGCTCCGCCGCCGAGGGCGGTACCGACGGCGGCCACCAGGACGGCGGCCCGGCGGCGGACGCTGCGGGCCGCGGCGTGGCCGCCCTCGTGCACCGGTGCGGCGTGCAGCCGGGCTCGGCGGCGGGCGCCGCAGCCCCCGCATATGCAGTCCTCGTCCGGTTCGACCTCGTCGAACTCCCACAACGGGGCCGGTTGATCGGTTCGGGTCATCCTCCGCCTCTTCCTCCCGGTGGGGACGGTGTGGTCAGGCCGCTGACGGCGTGACAGCACGGTCCTTCCTTCCCGGGGCGACAGCGTGTGTCATCCGGACCAAAGTCCCAAAGCGGACGCCCGGTCGGCGCGGTGGGCTGCTCCGGGCGGGTGACGACCGTTCGGTGCCCGGGCGTGGCGCGGGGTCGGGCGGGACGGTAGGGCCGGTGGTCGAGGTGGCGGTCCGTCGGCCTGTCCGGCCGTCAGCTGACGGGCCTTTCGGGCGGTGCTCCGGGGCGGCGTGCTCCGGGTGGCGTGCTCAGGCGGGAGGCCGGACGGCGGGCGGGTTGGCGGGCGAGTACTCCGGGTCGGTCCAGGTGAGCGGGGTGGCGTCGGCCAGTTCGACGACGCCGGTGACGGTCAGCTCGACCACCCGTTCGGCGCCCGGCAGGCCCGCGGCGGCCGGGTCGGACCAGTCGGTCCTGGCCTCGCCGGTGACCAGCAGCGCGCCGCCGGTCTCCCAGTCCGGGACGAGCAGCCCGGCCCGCGGGTCGACCTCCAGATTGCCCAGGGTCATGAACATGTTGTTGCCCGGGTAGTCGGGCCAGCGCAGCCGGTCCGGTCCGAGGACCCGCAGGAAGCCCGGGTTCCCGCCGCGGTGCGAGGCGTCCGTCCGGCCGTCCGGGCCGACGGTGGCGACGAAGAAGGTGTCGGCGGTGCTCACCAGCAGCTGCTGGGCGGTGCTCAGCGCCGGGCCGGCGGCCACCCGGCGCGGGGCGCCGGCCTCCGGGCGGTCCACCGGGTGGCGGCGCTGGATGTACTTCGGGCAGTTGGCGTACACCTGGTCGGCGTCGATCACCAGGCCGCCCCGGCCGTCCGGCGTGGAGCGGCCGTTGACCCGCATCCGGCGCCGGCCGGCCGGGTCCAGCGCGATGGTGCCGACCTCGGCGGGGCCGGCCAGGGCGGCGGCCAGCGGGTCGGCCTCGGCCGGGCGGGCGGCGACCGTCACGGTCCGCTCGTCGGCGGCCCGCAGGAAGCCGGCCGGGCCGCTGAGCTGGGTGGCCCAGAGCCGGCCGTCGGCGTCGGCCGCGCCGATCACCAGGACGCGCCGTTCGGTGAGGAAGCGGGCGGCCACGGGCGGGACGGTGCTGCCGACGGCGCGTCCGGAGTGGTCGGCCCGGTCCGTCCGGCCGGCCCGGGCCTGCACGGCCCGTTCACCGGGGTGGTAGGGCGTGGTGCGGGCGGTCATGACGGGTCCTCCCTCGGGCCTGGCGGTACGTCCAGGGGGTGTTTGCAAAGTCCCGGCAGGACTTTGCAAAGTGTTTCCAGGAAGCGAGTTTCTAGAAGAAGCCGCAGGTCGGGGCGGACTTGGTGGGGGCCTCGGCGCCGGTCCCGTCGACGCCCGCCGGGGTGTAGATCTCCAGCCGGATGCCGTCGGGGTCGGTGAAGAAGATCCCGCCGGAGGCCGCGCCCTCGCCGTGCGGGACGACGCCGTCGTAGGCGAAGGAGGCGCCCAGCTCGCGCAGCAGCGCCTCGGCGGCGCGGACCTCGTCGAGCGAGTCGACCTGGAAGGAGAGGTGGTGCAGGCCCGGGGCGGCGGTGGCGAAGGCGCCCTCGCTCTGCTGCCAGAGGGTGAGGACGGGGCGGCCGTCGCGGCCGAGGAAGGCGTAGCGGTGCTCCGGGTCGGTGCCCTCCGCGACCAGCTCAAGGCCGAGGACGCGCCGGTAGAAGGCCGTGGAGCGGGCCAGGTCGGTGACGTTCAGGCCCACGTGGCCGGTCTGCGGGGTGCTGCTGATGGTGCCGGACATGCCTGATCACTCCCGTGGTCAGGGCGCCTCGGGGCGCCGCTGGCTAACCGTTGCCAACGACGTTAGTGGTTATGCTCGAAGGAGGTCAACCAGTACTGGCGGTTTCAATGGTTAGATTTCGCAGGCATGGCTGTGCCATGACAAGGGTGTTCGAGGGTGGTGCGAAGGAGTCGGCGCGCGGGCGCCGGGCCGCGGTGCGGCTACTCCCACTCCCAGCGGGCGCCGATGTGGCCCGGCTGCTGGTCGGGGGCGAGCACGTGGGCGCTGGCCGAGGCGCCGATCCAGAGCTGCTCGCGGCGGCGGTCGACGTCCGCGCCCGGGTCGCGGTCGTACCGCTCGCAGTGCACCGGCACGGTCGCCGGGTCGAAGTGGACCTGGAGCACGTACTCGCGCACCGGGGTGGCGAAGCGGCGGCTGTACTCGGTCGTCTCGGCCCCGCCCGAGGGGATCTCCACCTCGTACTCGAAGACGGTGCTGTCCCCGAGCCCCAGCGGGCGGTCCAGCATCACCTCGCCGACGATCAGGCCGGCGTCCGGGCGGCGGCGCACCCGGCCGAGCCGGCCGTGCCGGACGCCGGTGATCTCCGGGCAGCCGGTCGCCTCCTCGTCGGCCTTGTGCACCACCAGGCAGCGGGTGACCCCGGACACGGTGGCCCGGACGACCTGGCGCATCCGCAGCAGGTTGCCGCGCCGGTCGGCGCCCACGTAGTACGAGTCGTGGACCGAGAGGCGCTCCAGCTCGCCGGCCGGCGGGGCGTCCAGTTCGGCGAAGACGTCGGCGATCTCCTGCTCGCCCGGCCAGACGTCCTCAAGACGCAGGTGGCTGGCGCCGGCGCTGGCCGCCCAGCGGCCGCGCGGGCGCGGCGGGCCGAGCAGCGCGGACAGCGTGGAGTGCGGGAGGCCGAGCAGCTCCTCCAGCAGGTGGACGGCGCGCAGCGAGCTGGCGCGCTCGGGCTGGCTGCGGCCGCGGCGCCAGTAACTCAGCGTCGTGACACTGACCCTGACGCCTCGTTGGGCCAGCGCGGCGCGGATCCGGTCCAGGCTGAGGCCGCTGGCCTCGATCGCCACGTGCAGGGTGTCGGCGAAGCCGCCGGTCGGGCTCGGGCGCCCGGGCGTCGGGGCCGGCGACAGCGGCGGAACGGGCGGCCGGGGCGCGGACGCGGACGCGGGCATGGGCATGTCCGGACGCGGCCCGACCAGTCTGAGTCGTGCGTCCTGGGGATGCTGTGAGGCCATGTGGTTACCTTCCCCACCGAGCGGGTTCGGCAGACCCGGTGCGGCGCCGGAACGCGCCGTCAACGGCCTCGCCGAGCTGTGGGGAACCCTATGCACGGTCGAGAGGGTACGTCATCACTCGTGCGTATGACAGTGGTCACGAGACGGGGGCCACAGGGTTATCGATCTTGAAACAGTGCGGAAACAGACCGGCCGGTTCCCGGCGGGGCGGTGCGTCCGGGGCCCGGTCCGGCGGCTTCCGGCCAGGCCCCCCGCCGCGGGGGCCCGACGTAGACTCGGGGACCGGCCGAGAGCGATGGGAGCGTCGATGACCGAGCGGACAGCAGACCCGCGGGACCCGCGCCCGCTGCTCGGAGAGCCGCTCGCGCTCGACCTGCTCAACACGCGGTGGGCCGGCACACCGGTCAACGACCTGCTCGCCGAGCCGGACGGCCACGGGATCTGGCTCTCCTCGGCCGGGCTGGCCGACCGCTGCCCGGCGGACCGGGCCGCGCTGGAAGCCCTCCTGGAGGCCCGGGAGGCGCTGGCGGCGGCCGTCCGGGAGCTGGACGCGGGCGGACCGCCCGGGGCCGGTGCGCTGGCCGGGCTGGACGCCGTGCTGCGGCACGGGCGGGTCCGGCGGGCCGCCTCGGCGACCGGACCGGTGGACCGGGTCGAGGTGGACGAGCCCGGGCGGCTGGCCGCCTGGCTGGCGGTGGACGACTTCCTGGGGCTGCTGGCCCAGGGGCCGGACCGGATCAAGAAGTGCGCGCACGACGCCTGCATCCTGCACTTCTTCGACACCTCGCAGAACGGCCGGCGCCGCTGGTGCCGGATGGCCGTCTGCGGGAACCGCGCCAAGGCGGCCCGGCACTACGAGAAGGCCAAGAGCTAGCCCCAGGGGGGTGAGCTCCTCCCCCTGGGGCCGTGCGCGGGCGGGTCAGGCCTCGCCGAGCCACTCGGTGAGCGCGGCGCGCAGTTCGCCGGCGCCCGGGTCGACGGCGGCCCAGGCGGCGTAGCCGTCCGGGCGGATCAGCAGCACGGTGTCGCGCAGCTTGCCGTGCGGATCGGCCGGGGCGGCGGTGACCAGCTGGTCCGCCCACGGGTCGGCGGCCGCCACCTCGTCATTGCTGACCAGCACGAACCGCCCCGCCCGCAGGGCCTCGTACAGCCGCTGCGGCGCGGCGGGCTCGCCCTCGCGGGGCGGCTCCAGGGCGGTCAGCCGCAGGTCCGGGACGCGCTTGCCGACCAGCGGGTGGGCCTCCTTGGGGGCCGGGTAGGCGATGCCGATGCCGGAGACGGTGCGGGCGCCGCGGTCCACCACGGCGTCGACCCGCCCGGCGACCTGGACCAGCGCGCCGCGCAGCGCCCGGGTGGCGGCGGACTGGGCGACCGCGACCCGGATCATCGCGCCGGAGGCGCGCAGCGCGGCCCGGCCGACCGGGTGCCGCTCGGTCTGGTAGGTGTCGAGCAGCGCGTCGGTGGCCCGGTCGCTGAGGACGGCGGCGAGCTTCCAGGAGAGGTTGGCGGCGTCCTGGAGGCCGGTGTTCATGCCCAGGCCGCCGGCCGGGGAGTGGCAGTGGGCCGCGTCGCCGGCCAGGAACACCCGCCCGGAGCGGTAGCTGGGGACCTGCCGCTCGTCGCTGTGGAAGGTGGAGCTCCAGCGGACGTCGTGCAGGCCGTAGTCCTCGCCGAGGGCGCGGCGGGTGATGTCGGCGAGCAGGTCGAGTCCGGGCGCGGCGCCGTCCGGCAGCTGCTCGGCGCGGTCCCAGGCGAGCACCCGGTACCAGCCGTCGCCGAACGGCACCAGCAGCGCGAAGCCGTTCTCGTCGGCGCCGGCGGCGGTGCCGTCCTCGGGCTCGCGCTCCAGGCGGACGTCCGCGAGCAGCACCGAGTCGACCACCGACTCGCCGGGGAAGGGCAGGCCGAGCAGGTCGCGGACGGTGGAGTGGACGCCGTCGGCGCCGACCGCGTAGCGGGCCCGGTGGGTGGTGGTGGCGCCGTCCAGGACGGTCTCGACGGTGACACCCTCGGTGTCCTGCCGCAGGCCGGTGACCTCGGCGCCGCGCAGGATCGTCGCACCGGCCTTCACCGCCCGGTCGTGGAGCAGTTGCTCGGTGCGGTACTGCGGGGTCAGCAGGACGAACGGGAAGCGGCTCGGCAGGTGGCCGAGGTCGACCCGGACCCGGTTGAAGGCCTTCAGCGAGTCGACCGGGCGGCCGGTGGCGATGAGTTCGTCGGCGAGGCCGCGGGCGTCGAGGAGTTCGAGGGTGCGGGCGTGCACGGCGAAGGCCCGGGTGAGGGTGGACTCGGTGGCGCGCTTCTCCAGCACGGTGACGCCCAGTCCGGCGGCGGCGAGGTCGCCGGCCAGCAGCAGTCCGGTCGGTCCGGCGCCGACCACGATGACGTCGGTGACGGTCTGCTTCTCGGTCATGTATCGGCTCCCGGTGCTCGAACAGAGGCTGGACGCCGTCTGTGGCGCCTCCCCGGCCTCCATCATCGCTGCCCGGGAGCGGCGTTGTGAATCTCCGGTCCCCGGCGCGTGGCCGGGGACCGGAGGTACGGTGCCCGGCCACGCGCCGCGGCGGGCGCGGGACCCGACCCGGCCCGGAGGCGAGCGGGCGATTAACTGTGGCGGCGGATCTCCACCGTGCGGAACCGGTTGGCGACGAAGGCGCCGTCGCAGTAGGCGGAGTTGGCGGCCGGGTTGGCGCCGGTGCCGTGCAGGTCGGAGAAGGCGGCGGTCTGGTTGGCGTACACCCCGCCGGTGAGGTTGAGGGAGAGCGAGACGCCGGAGTCGAGGGCGGCCTCGACCAGGGCGGCCTCGACCTCGGGGGAGGTGGTGTAGGCGGCGGCGCTCATCGCGCCCTGGGTGCGGACCGTGTCGCGCAGCAGCTCGACGGCGGCCGCGGTGTTCTCGACCGCGACGGCGAAGGAGACCGGGCCGAAGCACTCGCTGCGGAACACCGCCCGGTCGTCCGGCTTGTCGGCGTCCAGCTTGACCAGCGCCGGCGTGCGGACGGTCGCGCCGGGGAACTCCGCGTGCTCCACCGCCCGCGGGGCGAGGGCGAGTTCGCCGTACTCGCCGCCGGCCGCGGCGGCCGAGCGCTGGAGCACGCCCGGGTTGACCACGGCGCCGAGGACGGCCGTCGCGCGGGCGTCGTCGGAGAGCAGGCCCTCGACGGCGGCGGCGAGGTCGCGGACCACCTCGTCGTAGGACTTGGCGCCCTGGTCGGTGTCGATGCCGGTGCGCGGGATCAGCAGGTTCTGCGGGGTGGTGCACATCTGGCCGCTGTACAGCGAGAGCGAGAAGGCCAGGTTGTTCAGCATGCCCTTGTAGTCGCCGGTGGAGTCGACGACGACGCTGTTGACGCCCGCCTTCTCGGTGTAGACCTCGGCCTGCCGGGCGTTCTCCTCCAGCCAGTCGCCGAAGGCGGTGGAGCCGGTGTAGTCGATCAGCTTGATCTCGGGGCGGACGGCCAGGGTGCGGGCCACCGTGCCGCCCTCGTGCTCGGCGGCCAGGCAGACCACGTTGGGGTCGAAGCCGGCCTCGGCGAGCACCTCGCGGGCGATCCGGACGGTGAGCGCCAGCGGGAGGACGGCCCGCGGGTGCGGCTTGACCAGCACCGGGTTGCCGGTGGCCAGCGAGGCGAACAGGCCGGGGAAGCCGTTCCAGGTGGGGAAGGTGTTGCAGCCGATCAGCAGCGCCAGGCCGCGCGGGACGACGGTGAACTCCTTGGTCATCACCAGCGGGTCGCGCTTGCCCTGCGGCTTGGTCCAGCCGGCGCTCTCCGGCAGCCGGGTCTGCTCGGCGTACGCGTAGGCGACGGCCTCCAGGCCGCGGTCCTGGGCGTGCGGGCCGCCGGCCTGGAAGGCCATCGCGTGGGCCTGGCCGGTGGTGTGCATGACCGCGTGGGCGAACTCGTGGGAGCGCGCGTTGATCCGGGCCAGGATCTCCAGGGCGACCGCGGCACGGGTGAGCGGGCCGGCCGCGGCCCAGGCCGGGCGGGCGGCGGACAGCGCGGCGATCAGGGCGTCCGGCCCGGCGTGCGGGTAGCCGATGCCCAGCTCGACGCCGTACGGGGAGGCCTCGCCGCCGACCAGGTCGCCGTCGGCGGGGTGGCCGGGCAGCTCGAACGGCCGGTTCAGCAGCGACTCGAAGGCAGCCTTGCCGTCCGCGGCGGCGCTCTCGCCGTAGGCCTTCGGGAACTCGGGGTAGGGCGACCAGTAGTCGCGCTTGGCGGCGGCGTCGACCGCGGCCTCCAGGGTGGCCCGGTGGCGTTCGACGAGCTCGGCGACGAGGGGGTGGGTGACCGCTGCGGACATGGTGTGCGCTCCTCAGAGGGGAGGACGGGACACGTCACAGGGTAACCGAACGATCGGTCGGCTCAAGAGGGCGAACGGGATCGGAGTGCCGGAGCGTGCGGAGGTGGCCGGAAACGGCGGAGGGCGCGTCCGTCGCGGACGCGCCCCCGGGGCCGTGGGAATCGGGCCGTGGGAATCGGGCCGTGGGGCCCGGGCAGTGGGGCCCGGGCAGTGGGGCCCGGGCAGTGGGGCCCGGGCCGGTCTACGGGATGCCCAGCTCGAAGATCACGTACCCGCCGTACCAGCCGGAGGCGACCGCCCCGGTGCCCAGCACCGCCGCCAGCACCGGCCAGCTCAGCTTCCGCATCGCCACCGCGAGCGCGATGAGCAGCGGGAAGGCCGGCAGCAGGTAGCGCGAGGTGTTGCCGAAGATGCCCAGGCTGCCGAGCACCGAGACGAGGGTGGCCAGGGTGTAGGCGGTCAGCACCAGCGGCGGGCGCAGCCGCACCAGCAGCACGATCAGCACCGGCAGGCTCAGCACGATCAGCGTCGCCAGCAGGTCGGCCGTGTGGTAGGCGAAGGGGTAGTCGTTGCGGCCCAGCAGCACGCCGCGGATCGCGGCCCAGGTGCCGTGTCCCCAGTCGAAGTAGTGCAGCCAGGCGTCGTGCTGGAGGGTGAAGTAGCCGCCCCACTCGCCCATCCGCCAGCCCACCCAGCCGACGTAGCCGAGCAGCCCGACCGGGGCCAGCAGCATCGCGGTCAGCGGGCGCGCCACCCCGCTCTCCCTCCGGTACAGCTCCACCAGCGCGGCCAGGCCGACCGCGCCGATCAGCGCCGCCGAGGTGGGCCGGTTGAGGCCCGCGACCAGGGTGAGCACCCCGGCCGTCACCCACTGCTTGGTCATCACGCAGTAGCAGGACCAGGCGGCCAGCGCGATGAACAGCGAGTCCGAGTAGAGCGCCCACTCGGCGCCCGAGCCCGGGGCGATCGCCCACAGTCCGGCCGCGATCACGCCCGCGCGCGGCCCGGCCATCCGGTCCACCACGGCGTAGATGCCGGCCGCGGCGACCAGCGAGGCGGTCACCGAGACGATCATCCCGGCGCCGTACAGGCCGAACGGGGTCACCTCCGAGACCAGCCGCATCAGGCCCGGGTAGAGCGGGAAGAAGGCGGCCGAGTTCTGCTCGACGGTGAACCCCGGGGAACCGTTCGGGACGGCCACCAGCGCCGGGTGGTAGCCGAACTGGGCGACCTGCTGGTACCACCAGCCGTCCCAGCTGGCCAGCACGTCCCAGGGGTTGGCGCCGCCGCCGAAGCGCGGGTGCTTCTTGAGGTAGTCCCCGGAGAAGGAGAGCAGCTTCATGAAGACGGTGAAGCCGACCAGCTTCAGGACGGCGTAGCACCACACGGCCGGGCCGAAGCGCAGGGCGAGCCCGCGGGCCCGCTCGCGCCAGTCGACGGCGGGCTCGGCCGCCGATTCGTCGCTGCGCTGTTCGGGCAGATCGGATTCGACTGCCGATATTGCGCTCATACGACTTCCCCACCTGCTCGGCCATGGACGGATCGTCCGCCGAGTCTAGGGCGTGCCGTTGGGCTTCGGGCTGGACCGGGGCACCCGGGCGCGGCCGGGGTGGGGCGGGCGGGGATACTCGGAGAATGGCCGATCACACCACGCGCACCGCCTACACCGTGGAGTCCCTGCTCGCGGTGACCGTCGACGTGTTCAACGAGCGCGGCTACGACGGCACCTCGATGGAGGACCTGTCGCGCGCGGCCGGAATCTCGAAGTCCTCGATCTACCACCACGTCCGCGGCAAGGAGGAACTGCTCCGGCTGGCCGTCGGGCGGGCGCTGGACGGGCTGTTCGGGATCCTGGCCGAGCCGGACGCGGTCGAGGGGCCGACGGTGGAGCGGTTGGAGCACGTCGTACGGCGGACCGCCGAGGTGCTGCTGGCGGAGCTGCCCTACGTCACCCTGCTGCTGCGGGTACGCGGCAACACGGCCACCGAGCAGTGGGCGCTGGAGCGCCGCCGGGACTTCGACCACCAGGTGGCCGAGCTGGTGCGGGCCGCCGTCGCGGACGGCGCGCTGCGGGCGGACGTCGAGCCGCGGCTGGCCACCCGGCTGCTCTTCGGCATGATCAACTCGATCGTGGAGTGGTACCGGCCGGGTCTCAAGGGCGCCGACGGCGTCGCGGACGCGGTCGTCCACCTGGCCTTCGACGGCCTCCGGGCCCGGTAGCGGACCTGCCCTGACAAGGCACGACTAGTCGGGCGGCACCTGGTCCGTCTCCTCGAAGACCAGCATGGTCCGGGTGCCCAGCACCTGCGGGATCGACTGGATGCGGTTGAGCACGAGGTCCCGCAGGGCGTGGTTGTCGGCGGTGTGCACCAGCAGCATGACGTCGAAGTCACCGCCCATCAGCGCGATGTGCGCGACCCCCGGCAGGGCCAGCAGCTGCTCGCGCACCGTCCGCCAGGAGTTCTGCACGATCTTCAGGGTGATGTACGCGGACGCGCCCTGACCTGCCCGTTCGTGGTCCACCCGGGCGGTGAAGCCGCGAATCACGCCGTCCTCGACCATCCTGGAGATCCGGGCGTACGCGTTCGCCCGGGACACGTGCACCCGCTCGGCCACCGAGCGGATGGAGGCGCGACCGTCCTGCTGCAGCAGCCGCAGGATCGCCCGGTCGACCCGGTCGAGTCTGGACGTCTGTTCAGCCGACATGACCCCCCACCCCCAACGATTGGACGCACTGCCACCAGTCGACGCCCATCCGGGCCGAATGTCCACCACCTTCGCACGCTTCTGGTCAAGATGAACAGACGACCGAACAATCGGTAGGGAGCCCCCACCACCCCCGGAGGTGCCCGAGATGACCGTTCTCGACCACAGACACCACACGGCGGTACCCGGTTGGCTGCCCGGGGCCACCGCCCCCCGCACCGACCCGTCCCCGCTGCTCCCGGACCCCGCTCCCGTCCGCGTGCTCGGTACCCCCGCGCTGGAGAAGTGCGACCCCGCGCTGCTCCGCGAGCTGTACCGCCGGCTGGTCGTCGGCCGCCGGTACAACCAGCAGGCCACCACCCTGACCAAGCAGGGCCGGCTCGCCGTCTACCCGGCCTCGACCGGGCAGGAGGCCTGCCAGGTCGCCGCCGCGCTGGTGCTCGGCGAGCGCGACTGGCTGTTCCCCAGCTACCGCGACACCCTGGCCGTGGTCTCCCGCGGGGTGGACCCGCTGGAGGCGCTCACCCTGCTGCGCGGCAACGCCCACACCGGCTACGACCCCCGGGCCAGCCGGACCGCGCCGCTCTGCACCCCGCTGGCCACCCAGGGCCCGCACGCCGTCGGGCTGGCGCACGCCGCCCGGCTGAGCGGCGAGCCGGTGGTCGCGCTGGCGATGCTCGGCGACGGCGGCACCAGCGAGGGCGACTTCCACGAGGCGCTGAACTTCGCCGCCGTGCTCCAGGCACCGGTGGTCTTCCTGGTCCAGAACAACGGGTACGCGATCTCCGTCCCGCTCAGCGCGCAGTCCGCCGCCCCGACCCTGGCGCACAAGGCCGTCGGCTACGGGATGCCCGGCCGGCTGGTCGACGGCAACGACGCGCCCGCCGTGCACGGGGTGCTGGCCGAGGCGGTCGAGCGGGCCAGGACCGGTGGCGGCCCGACCCTGGTCGAGGCGCTCACCTACCGGGTCGAGGCGCACACCAACGCCGACGACGCCACCCGCTACCGGACCGAGACCGAGGTCGCGGCCTGGCGGGAGCACGACCCGATAGCGCTGATGGAGCGCGCGCTGCGCGAGCTCGGCGTGCTGGACGACGCCCTGGTCCAGGGGGCGGCCGAGGAGGCGGAGGCGCTCGCGGCCCGGATGCGCGCCGAGTTCCACGCCGACCCGGAGCTCGACCCGATGTCGCTGTTCGCCCATGTGTACGCCGAGCCGACCCAGCAACTGCGCGAGCAGGCGGCGCGGTTGGCCGAGGAGCTGGCCGCCGAGGCCGAGGTGCAGCACTGATGACGACCGCTGTCTCCCCCGCCGTCTCCGGCCGCACCGCCAGCATGGCGCAGGCGCTCAACGCGGCCCTGCGCGACGCCATGCGCGAGGACCCGACGGTGCACATGCTCGGCGAGGACGTCGGCGCGCTCGGCGGTGTCTTCCGGATCACCGACGGGCTGACCGCCGAGTTCGGCCCGGACCGCTGCCTGGACACCCCGCTCGCCGAGGCGGGCATCCTCGGCACCGCCGTCGGCATGGCCATGTACGGGCTGCGGCCGGTGGTCGAGATGCAGTTCGACGCCTTCGCCTACCCGGCGCTGGAGCAGCTCTTCTCGCACGTCGCCAAGATGCGCAACCGCACCGCCGGCCGGCTGCCGCTGCCGATCACAGTCCGGATCCCGTACGGCGGCGGCATCGGCGGCGTCGAGCACCACAGCGACGCCTCCGAGGCGTACTACGCCTCCACCCCGGGCCTGCACGTGGTCACCCCGGCCACGGTGGCCGACGCCTACGGGCTGCTGCGGGCCTCGATCGCCTCGGACGACCCGGTGGTCTTCCTGGAGCCCAAGCGGATGTACTGGGGGAAGGCCGAGTTCGACCCGGCCGCCCCGGTCGAGCCGATCGGCCGGGCCGTGCTCCGCCGGACCGGCACCTCCGCCGTGCTGATCACCTACGGCCCCTCGCTGCCGGTCTGCCTGGAGGCGGCCGAGGCGGCCAGGGCCGAGGGCTGGGACCTCGCGGTGCTCGACCTGCGCACCCTCGTCCCGTTCGACGACGAGACGGTCTGCCGGGTGGTGCGCTCGCTGGGCCGCGCCGTGGTGGTGCACGAGGCGGGCGGCTTCGGCGGCACCGGCGCGGAGATCGCCGCCCGGGTCACCGAGCGCTGCTTCCACCACCTGGCCGCGCCCGTGCTGCGGGTCACCGGCTTCGACATCCCGTACCCGCCGCCGATGCTGGAGCACCACCACCTGCCCGGGGTGGACCGGATCCTGGACGCGGTCGCCCGGCTCCAGTGGGAGGACTGAGGATGATGCCCGTCGTGCGCGAGTTCACCCTGCCCGACCTCGGTGAGGGACTCACCGAGGCGGAGGTCGTGCGCTGGCTGGTCGAGGTCGGCGAGGTGATCGCGGTCGACCAGCCGGTGGTGGAGGTGGAGACCGCCAAGGCGGTGGTCGAGGTGCCCTGCCCGTACGGCGGGGTGGTGACCGCGCTGTTCGGCGCGGTGGGTGAGGAGGTCGCGGTCGGCGCGCCGCTGGTGACGGTCGCGGTGTCGCCGGGCGAGGGCGCGCGGCCGCTCGCGGCGGTGCCGGCCGGGGAGCGGGCGGCGGAGGTGGAGCGGCCGCTGGTCGGGTACGGGGTCGCCGAACCGAGCCGCAGTGGCCGGCGGCGCCGGGTCGGGGGCGGGGCGGCGGTGGCCGTCGCCCCGGCTCCGTCGGCGCCTGTTGCTCCGGTCGCGCCCGTCGCTCCGGCGGTGATCTCGCCGCTGGTGCGGCGGCTGGCCCGGGAGCAGGGCGTCGACCTGGCGGTCGTCACCGGTAGCGGGCCGGACGGGCTGATCATGCGGGCGGACGTCGAACGCGCGGTCGCGGCCAAGGTCTCCGCGCCGGTGGCCGCGCCGGTGGCCGCGCCGGTGGCCGCGCCGATGGCCGCCCCGGTGGGCGTGGTGCCCGCCGAGGCCGGGCAGGTCGTCCCGCTGCGCGGGCTGCGCAAGGCGGTGGCGGAGAAGCTCGGCCGCAGCCACCGGGAGATCCCCGCCGCGACCTGCTGGGTGGACGTCGACGCCACCGAACTCATGTCGCTGCGGCGGCAGTTGAACGCCACTCCGGGGCCGAAGGTGAGCGTGCTGGCGCTGCTGGCCCGGATCTGCACGGTCGGTCTTGAGCGCTTCCCCGAGCTCAACTCCAGTGTCACCGAGGATGGTTCGGGCATCCTGCGGCACTCCGCGGTGCACCTGGGCTTCGCGGCCCAGGGCGAGCGCGGTCTGGTCGTCCCGGTGGTGCGGGACGCCCAGCGTCTCACCACCGAGCAACTCGGCGTGGAGCTGGGCCGGTTGACCGAGGCGGCGCGGACCGGGGCGATCGCCCCGGCCGAGCTGACCGGCGGGACGTTCACCCTGAACAACTACGGGGTGTTCGGAGTGGACGGCTCCACCCCGATCCTCAACCACCCGGAGGCGGCGATGCTCGGGGTGGGCCGGATCGTCGCCAAACCCTGGGTCCACCAGGGGGAGTTGGCGGTGCGCGAGGTGACCCAGCTGTCGTTCACCTTCGACCACCGGGTCTGCGACGGCGGCACCGCGGGCGGGTTCCTGCGGTTCGTGGCGGACTGCGTCGAACAGCCGGGCGTGCTGTTGCGGCAGCTCTGAGCGCCCGCGACGGGCAGCCCGTGGTCGCCCTGGGTGGTGGAGCCACCACCCGGGGCGATCGCGGAGCGGTGAGAGTAGCGCGTCCGGAGGGCGGGTGTCCGGGCTTCGCGCGATTTGTCGGATGAGCACTTCGGCCGTGCCACGCTTCCTGGGCGTCAGCAGAGACAAGCCAGGTGGTGGCGAAGGCCGGCCGGAGGCGAAACGATTCTCTTGGGTACTCGAAACGCTGCGGTGAAGTCCCGCAGAACACTTCTGGTCCGTACCGGACACGGCTCGGCGGCGGCCTCGGCCGTACCCGGCCTGCCGGACGTGGTGCTCGATGCGGTGACGGACGCCGCGCCGGACCCTGTGGTGGACATGGTGCCGCCGGTCCCGCCGGACCTGCCGCCGGTGACCGGGCCGGTGCTGCCCGGGCCGCTGGTGCTCGGACCGGTGGCGCCCGTGGTGCCGGTGCAGTCCGTCCGGCCGGCGATCCCCGCGCCGCCGTCGGTGCCGCCGTCCGTGCCGCCCGTCGTGCCGCCGCGGCCCGTGGAGCCGCCCGCCGTTCCGCCCGTCGCGCCGCCCGCCGTGCCGGTGGCCGTACCGGTGACCGCCGGACCCGCGATCGAGCCGCTGTTCACCAGCGCGCCCGGTCTCAACTGGGCCGGTCCGGGGGACCAGTGGTCCCGTGCCTGGGCGCTGCGCACCCTCGGTGGTACCGACTCACCGCCCGCGTCCCCGTCCGCCGACGCGCCGGATCCCGCGCCGGAACCCGCGCCCGCGCCGGATCTCCGCGCGGACGCCGAACAGCCGCCCACCGCACGGGACATCGAGCTGATCCGGACCAGCCTGGCGGTGGTCGAGCCGGTCGCCGACCGGGCCACCGCGCACTTCTACGCGCTGATCTTCCTCGGCCACCCCGAGATCCGGGCGCTCTTCCCGGCCGCCATGGACGTCCAGCGCGACCGCCTCTTCCGCGCCCTGCTGACGGCGGCCCGCAGCGCCGGGGACCCGGACGGTCTGCGCGCCTACCTGAGCGCGCTGGGCCGCGGCCACCGCCGGTACGGCACCCTCACCGACCACTACGGCCCGGTCGGCGAGTGCCTGGTGGCGGCGCTGGCCAAGTACGCGGGCAGCCGGTGGAACGCCGAGACCGAACGCGCCTGGCGCCGGGTCTACCGGCTGGTCTCCTCGATCATGATCGAGGCCGCCGAGGAGTCCGCCCGCACCTCGCCGCCCTGGTGGCAGGGCGAGGTGGTGGCGCACGAGCGCCGCACCCCGGACCTCGCCGTGCTCACCGTCCGGCCGGACCAGGCCTACCCGTACCGCGCCGGGCAGTACACCAGTCTGGAGACGCCCTGGTGGCCGCGGGTCTGGCGGCACTTCTCGTTCGCCTCGGCGCCCCGGCCGGACGGTCTGCTGACCTTCCACGTCAAGGCGGTGCAGGCGGGCTGGGTGAGCAACGCCCTGGTGCACCGGGCCGCGCCCGGGGACGTGCTGCGGCTCGGTCCGGCGGCCGGCGGGATGACCCTGGACCACGCCGCCGGCACCGACCTGCTGCTGGTCGGCGGCGGCACCGGGATCGCGCCGCTGCGGGCGCTGGTCGAGGAGCTCGCCGAGCACGGCGCGGCGGGCCGCGCCGTGGAGGTGTTCCACGGGGCCCGGACACCCGCCGAGCTGTACGAGCTGGCGGGGTTGCGCGAGTTGGCGGGGCGGCACCGCTGGCTGACCGTGCGCGGGGTGCTGTCCGGTCCCGGCGCGGGGACGGCCGAGGCCGCCGCCGCGGCCCTGCTCGCGGGTGAACTCCCCGAAGCGGTGGCCCGGTTCGGCCCGTGGACCGGACGGACGGCGTACCTGGCCGGCCCGCCCGCGATGGTCCGGCGGGCGAGCGGGGTGCTGCTGCGGTCCGGGGTGCCGGCCGAGCGGATCCGGCACGACCTGGTCGGTGACCTGGCCGCGCCGTGAGCCGTGAGCCGCGGGCCGCGAGCCGTGAGCCGTGAGCCGTGAGCGGCGTCAGGCGAGGTCGGGGGCGAGCAGGGCGCGGACGCCCTCGATGTTGGCGGCCAGGTACGCCCGCAGGCTGGGCGGCACCACGTTGACGGAGGTGACCCCCTCACGGGTGAACGGGATCCGGACCACCTCGTAGGCGCCGTTGGGCTCGTCCACCTCGGGGCCGTGCCGCCGGTCGAGGTCCATCGAGGCCAGCCGGCAGACGAAGAAGTGCTGCACCTTGACCCCGTGCGGGTGGAGCGGGGTGCCGTCGTCGTGGTGTGTGTGGCTGATGGTGTCCACGAAGGCGGGCACCACGTCGACGACCTTGCCGCCGAGCTCCTCGTCGACCTCGCGGTGCAGGGCCTCGACCACGGTGCGGTCGTCCCGCTCGACGCCGCCGCCGGGGGTGATCCAGTACGGGTGCGGGGAGCCGGGGCGGGTGCGCCTGATCATGATCATCGAGGCCGGTCCGTACGGGTCGTTCGGGTCGACCTCCAGCACGATCGCCCGGGCGGTGCGTTTGACGACGGGGCGGGGTGGGGTGCGCATGGCGACCTCCGGGGCTGGAGCGTTGTGCGGGAGTCTCCCGCAGCCCGGAGCAGCCGAAACGCCCCCGCCCCGGGTGCGTCCGTCCGGGCGGGTCGGTGCGGGCGGGTCGGTCGGGGCGTCCGCGCTCAGTCGTCGTCGAGGGCGAGGCTCAGGCCCCAGGAGACCAGGCTGATGATCAGCGCGCCGAACAGCGCGGACCAGAAGCCGTCGACGTGGAAGTCGAGATCGAGCTTGTCCGAGGCCCATGAGGTGAGCCAGAGCATCAGCGCGTTCACCACGAAGGTGAACAGGCCCAGGGTGAGGATGAACAGGGGGAGGGAGAACAACTGCACCACCGGCTTGATCAGCCAGTTGACCACGCCGAAGACCAGTGCCACGGCGACCACCGTGAGCGTCTTGTGCTGCCAGTCGTCCCCGGTGAGCGTGATCCCGGCGACGATCCAGGCGGCGACCCAGATGGCCGCCGCGTTGATCAGTGTCTTGATGACGAAACCCTTCATGGGGCCAGCGTCCCAGGTCGGTCAAGGGGTGACGGCCCGCGCGGACGGCGTGGTGGTGTTGAATGCCGGTGGTTCGAGGCCCGTACGTCGAGGCCCGTACGAGGAGGAGTGCTCCCGATGAAGCTGTTCCGGCTGGACCACCTGGACGCCGAGCGCGCCGCCAACGACGGTGCGTACCTGCGGTTCCTGCGCGAGCCGCGGATGTCGGCGGGCCTCTACGCGCTCTCCCCCGGCGACACCGACACCCAGACCGCGCACGCCCAGGACGAGATCTACCAGGTGATCAGCGGCCGGGCCGAGCTGACCGTCGGGGACGAGACCGCCGCGGTGGGCCGGGGCACCGTCGTCTACGTGCCGGCCGGGACGCCGCACCGGTTCCACCACATCACCGAGGAACTGCGGGTGCTGGTGGTGTTCTCGCCGCCCGAGGACTGACACCCAAGGCCCGCGGACGGCCCCGGGACGGCGCGGAGCGGCCGGTTAGGGTCGGGGCATGAGCCTGAGCCTGACCGAAGAACTCTGGACGGCGATCGAGCCGGTCTACGCCGAGATCCTCGCCCACCCCTTCCTCGCCGGCCTCACCGACGGCACCCTGCCGCGCGAGGCGTTCCGCCACTTCGTCGTGCAGGACTCGCACTACCTGCGCGACTACGCCCGCGCGCTGGCCGTCTGCGCGGCCAAGGCGCCCGGCGAGGAGGAGGTCCGGGCCTTCGCCGACGACGCGATCGGCGCGCTGGCCGCCGAGCAGGGCATGCACGCCGAGTTCCTGGACGCCTTCGGCGACACCGCCGAGCAGGCCGCCGCCGAGCCGGTGCTGCCGACCACCCGCGCGTACACCAGCTACCTGCTCGCCACCGTCTACGGCGGCTCCTTCGCGGAGGCGGTCGGCGCCGTGCTGCCCTGCTACTGGATCTACGCCCGGGTCGGCGAGCGGCTGCTCGCCGAGGGCTCCCCCGACCCGCTCTACGCGAAGTGGATCTCCACCTACGGCGACGAGGCGTTCCAGTCCGTGGTGCGCCGGGTGCTGGCGCTGACCGACCGGCTCGGCGAGGAGATCTCCCCCGCCGAACGGCGCCGGGTGGTCGAGCACTTCGTGACCACCTCGCGGTACGAGTGGATGTTCTGGGACGCCGCCTGGCGCCGGGAGACCTGGCCGGTCTGAGGCCCGTGACCAGGGTCGTTCCCCGAGGCCGGGGCAGGGGTTCACCCGGGGTCCGGGCTCGGGGTGATCTCCGGGTTCTCTCGGGGCCGTTGGGCCTCGTTCCGTCCCTTCTGCCCCCGTACGATCGAAGTATCGAAAGCGAGCGGGATGCGGCACCGGACGGCAGCCGACCCCAAGGGGAGAGAAGGAACGGACATGGCTGAGCTCTGGAAGTCGCTGCCCTCGTGGGTGCGGAACATCGTCGTGCCGGTGCTGGTGCTGATCCTGGCCTGGAACCTGCTGGTGTTCGTCTTCGGCGTGGTCGGCGCGCTGCTGGCCTTCGCCGTCAAGGCGCTGGTGGTGGTCGGTATCGCCGCCGCCGTGGTGATCCTGGTGAAGAAGGCCGCCAGGAACTGACCGGACGTCCCCCGACGCCCGCGTCCCCTCCCCAGGGGCGCGGGCGTCGGGCGTTCTGCGGTTCTGCGGTGCTGCGGGCCGTCAGGCGGGTGCGGGCAGGCGCGGGGGCCGGGCGGCGGTCTCGCGCAGGAAGGCGTCCAGGTCCCGGTGCGGCCGCCAGCCCGCGGCGCGGGCCCGGGCGAGGTCCAGCACCACGCCGCGGGACAGCTGGTCCACCGCGTACGGGGTCAGCCCGGGGAGCCGCCCGGTGCGGGCGGCCAGCCGGGCCAGCGGGGCCGGCACGTGGTGGATCCGGGCGGCCACCCCGTGCGCGGCCAGCACCGCGCGGACCACCTCATCGCGCCGGTAGGGGCGGGCGTCGGCGATGTTGTAGGCCACCGGCGTCCACGGGCGGTCGCCGGTGCGGCCCGCGCCGACCGCCGACAGGCAGGCGTCGGCGAGGTTCTGCACGGCGGTGAGGCTGAGCGGCACGTCACCGCCGGGCAGCAGCAGCCGGCCGTGCCGGACCCGCTCCAGCAGCCGGGGCACCAGATGCGGGTCGCCGGGGCCGTACACGGCGCGCGGGCGCAGCACGACGGCGCCCGCGGCGAGCGCGAGCCGTTCACCGGCGGCCTTGGTGCGCCCGTACGCGTTGAGGTGGCCGGACTCGGTGGGGTGGTCCTCCTGGACGGGGCGGACGGGCCCGCCGCCCGTCCGGGGGTCGTAGACGCTGGCGCTGGAGACCCAGACGAGCGGGCGGTCCCCGGCGGCGCGCAGCAGGCGCTCGGTGCCGGCGACGTTGACGGCGTGCTGGGCGGCCTCGGCCTCGGCGCCCCGGGGCAGGTCGGCCACGGCGGCGGCGCAGTGCACGATCGCGTCGGCGCCGGTGAAGTCCGGCTCCCCGGCGGTGGCGTCCCAGCGGACGTGCCGGCCGGCCGGGCCGGGGCGGCGGCCGTGGCAGAGCACCTCGTGGCCGGCGGCGACGGCGGCCCGGACGACGTGCGAGCCGCAGAAGCCGCTCGCGCCGGTGACGGCGATCCGCATCGGGTCTCCTCAGAAGGTGGCGTTCAGGCGGGGACGGGGCGGCGGGTGGCGCGCAGGGTGAGTTCGGCCCAGCCGGGCAGCGCGGCCCGCCGGTCGACCCGGGCGCCGACGACCACCGGCCGGTACGGCGCGAGCGCCAGCAGCAGCTCGGCGAGCAGGGCGCGGGCCACCCCGGCGCCGGGGCAGGCGTGCGGGCCGGCTCCGAAGGGAGCCGGGGCGGCGGCCGGCCCGGTGGCGGGCTCCGGCCGGTGCGCCCCGGCGGCGTGCCGGGCGACCAGGATCAGCCGGTCGCCGGCCCGGATCCGCCGCCCGGCCAGCACGGCGTCGGCGGCGGCCACCCGGGGGAGCAGCGGCGAGGGCGCGGTGAGCCCGAGCAGTTCGGCGGCCAGCGCCCGCGCGCCGAGCGCGTCGGCCGCGGGCCAGAGTCCGGCGTCCGCGCACCACGCGGCGGCCCGGCGGAGCGCGGCGACGCTGGTGTTGACGGCGGCGACCGCGACCATGGCGTCCCGGGGGTCGGGCAGCAGCGCGGCCAGTTCGGCGGCGAGGTCGGCGGCCAGCCGGGCGGCGCCGGGCGGTCGCGGGCGGGGCAGGTGGTCGCGGGCGGCGGCCTTGGCGGCCTCGGCGGCGGCGTCGGCCAGGGCGCCCGGGCAGGCCGTCGACCCGGTCAGCGCGGCGGCCGTCACACCGGCCAACTCCCGGGCCAGGGAGACGATGTCGAGGCCGCCGTCGGCGAGTTCCGGGATCCGGGCGGTGAGGACGGCCTGCCAGCGCGGCCGGAGCCGGTGCACCGCCGCGGCGTCCAGCTCGACCGCCAACGCGCGGCGGGCGGTGCGGTGTTCGGCACCGTCCTGGTCGAACAGCAGTCCACCGGCGGTGAGTTCGGCGGCGGCGCCGCCGGTGGTGCCGGGCGCGGTGCGGTCCAGCGGGATCCGGGTGAGCGCCTCGCGGTAGGCCTCGGCGCCGTGCACCAGGACGGTGCGGCCGAGCCGGGCGACCGGGCGGCGGCGGGTGGCGGCGAGCAGGGCGAACAGCAGCGGGTGGCTGCGCAGGTAGACCCGGCGGTCCCGGCGGCGGGCGGCCCGGTGCCGGGCGGGCTCGGGGGCGGTCTCCCGGAGGGTCGGCCGGTCCCCCACGGAGGTGTCGCGGCTCATCCGGACAGCTCCCGGGCGCACCGGGCGGCGGCGGCCGCGCGGTCCGGTTTGCGGGAGCGCCCGGCCAGCGGCACCGGGCCGAACAGCACGGCGTCCGGGCGGGCCGAGCCCATCCGGTCCAGCGGTCCGGCCAGCGCCCCGCGCAGCCGTCGCGGGTCGGTGCCGAGCGAGGGCTGGACGAGGGCGACCAGCCGTTCGTCGCCGTCGCCGTCCGGGACGCCGACCAGGACGGCGAGTTCGACGCCCGGCAGGTGCAGGGTCGGCTCGTACAGGCCCGGGTAGATGTTCTCGGCGCCGCGCAGCACCATGTCCTTGAGCCGGCCGGCGAGCACGATCCGGCCGCCCTGGTCGAGCGTGGCGCGGTCGCCGGTGCGCACCCAGGGGTCGGGTTCCTCGCCGAGGTAGCGGTGCCGGGCGCCCGGGCCGCCGAGCAGCAGTTCGCCGTCCGGCCCGAGGTCGGTGCGCACGCCCGGCAGCGGGGCGCCGACCAGATCGCCCGGCGCGGTGAAGGCGCTCTTCTCGGCCTCCTCGACGGCCGCCGCCGGGAACAGTTCGGTGAGCGCGTAGACGCCCCAGGCCTGCTCGGCCCCGGCCTGCTTGACCCGGCGGAGCAGGGCGGCGTCGGCGGGCGCCGAACCGGTCCAGACCCGGCCGGTGAACCGGGCCCCGGCACCGAGCGCGGCCCGCAGCTGCGGCGGGGTGAGGTAGGTGTGCGCCGGGGCGAGCCGGTCGAGCTGGCGGGCCAGCGCGGCCGGGTCGCGGGCCGGCAGGGCGACCGCGGCACCGGCGGTCAGCGCGGGGACCAGCACGAAGAAGGTGCCGCCCAGGACGACCGAGCCGGGTCGCGGGTCGACCAGCTCGGTGACGGTGCGCAGCCCCTCGGCCAGGCCGCTGCGGGAGTGCACCACGGCGCGCGGGCGGGCGGTGGTCCCGGAGGTGAAGACGATGACGGCGTCGGCGTCGCGGCCCGGTTTGTCGGAGCCGGGGATCCGCGGTACCGAGGCGCCGAACCGTCCGGTGCGCAGCCGGGGCGCGCAGCCGGGCAGCCGGCGGCCGAGGGTGGCGACCGGGCCGAGCGCGGCCAGGCGGGGCAGGGCGAGGTCGGCGTGCCGGGCGAGCGGCCTGGCCCAGCCGGCCACCGCCTGGGCGGCGGCGTCGGCGAGCACCAGCTCCGGCCGGGCCAGGGCGAGCCGGGCGGCCAGGACGTCGGGGCCGGCGGTCGGGTCGAGGACGGCGATCCGCAGGCCGAGCCGGTGGGCGGCGAGCATCACGGCGAGCGCGCGCGGGCCGGGGCGGACGGCGACGCCGAGGGTGGCGCCCTCGTCGAGGCCGCGGGCGCGCAGGGCGACGGCGTAGCTGTCGGCGAGGGCGGCGAGTTCGCCGCGGCGGATCCGGACGCGGGTCCCGCCGAGCCTGGTCCGGGCCAGCACGGCGGGGCGGTCGGGGTGCAGGGTGCGCAGGGAGTGGGCGAGCCGGTCGAGCACGGGGTGTCCTCGGGTAGCGGTGAGCCTGGTGGTCCGGTGGAGGTCAGCGGTCAGCGGTCAGCGGGGGTCAGCGGACGTCGACGGCGCGCGCGCCGGCCCCGCGGTCCAGGTACCAGCGGGCGGTGCCGACCACCCCGTAGGCGCGGATCCGGCGGGTGGAGTTCTGCACCACCATGTCGCGGCGGTGCACGATCGCCGTGGTGTGCCGGCGGACGCGGTTGATGAACAGCCGGTCGGTGGGCGAGGGCCGGCGCGGCATGCCGCCGACCGCCCGGTACAGCTCGGCGGTGATCGCCATGTTGTTGCCCGCGTGCATCCGGTACGGCGTCAGGTAGCCGTGCCGGCGCCGGTGCGCGGGCCGGATCCGGCCGAAGAACGCGCCGAGCGCGACCAGGACCAGGAAGACGGCTCGCCCGACCGGTCCGTGCTCGTCCCGGCGGGCGGTGACCCGGCCGCAGACCAGTCCGCCGCAGTCGAGCAGGGCGGCCCGGGCGGCGGCCGTCCAGCCGGGGGCGGGCAGGCAGTCGGCGTCGGTGCGGGCGAGCAGGGTGGCGCCCCGGGCGGCGGCGTGCCGGAACGCGGTGTCGACCGCGGAGCCGACGCCCTTCTCCGGCTCGACCAGCACCTCGACGGGGAACGGCGCCCGCTCGGCGAAGGCGCGGACGGCGGCGACGGTGCCGTCGGTGGAGCCGTTGTCCGCGACCAGCAGGGTGAACTCCCGGTCCCGCTGGGCGGCGAGGGCGTTCAGGGTGCCGGTGATCCGGGCCTCCTCCTGGTAGGCGGGGACGATCACCCACAGCGCGGTCACGACGCCTCCCAGACCATCGTCATCAGGCTGACGCCGCCGCCGAGCCCGATCATCAGCACCTTGTCGCCCGATGCCAACTCATCGCGTATTCGGTCGAGTTGGACGCCTATCGTGGCGCTGGCGACATTGCCGAGCTCGGGCACGGTCACCACCAGCTTCTCCTCCGGCACCCCGGTGGCCTCGACGAACCGCTCCAGATAGGGGACGGTCACCTGGTGCACCAGCACCCGGGCGTAGTCGTCCCAGCCGAGGCCGGTGCGGGCGGCCACCCGGGTCAGGATGTCCAGGCCGATCTTCTCGAAGACGCCGCGCAACTCCGTGCCGCCGCCGCGGAAGTAGCTGTACTCGTCGCCGCGCGGGTGGCGCGAGCCGCCGCCCGGGATACCGCCGGTCTCCCAGTGCTGGGAGGCGGTCTCGGTCTCCACGTCGAGGATGCCGCCGCGCTCCACGGCCTCCACCACCACGGCCGCGCCCGCGTCGCCGAAGGTGTAGCCGGCGAAGCCCGCGCGGAACTGCTCCGCGCCGCTCGGATCCCGGCGCATCGCCCGGCTGGGCGTCTCCCCGGTGACCACCAGGGCCCGCCGGGCGCGGCCGGCCAGGATCATCGAGCGGGCCAGGTCGATCCCGTTGAGGAAGCTGTTGCAGGCGTTGCTGACGTCCAACGCGTGGGCACGGGAGCCGAGTTCGGCCTGGACCAGATGGGCGGTGGCGGGTTCGGCGACGTCCCGGGTGGCGGAGGCGAAGAGCAGCAGGTCCAGGTCGAGCGGGTCCAGCCCGCGGGCGGCCAGGGCGCGCCGGGCGGCGCCGAGCGCCAGGGTGGAGGCGTACTCGTCGTCGGCCGCGAAGTGCCGGGTGACGATGCCGGTGGCCTTCTCGAAGGTGCGCTCCGGCAGACGCAGTCGGCCGCCGGCGGTGATCTCGTCCTGGAGCTGCTGGGAGGTCAGTCGGCGGGCGGGGAGCTGGGCTCCGACGGCGGTGATGCCGATCCGCGCGGTGGCTGCTGGCTGCATGCCCCCATCGTCCTGCGGAGGCGGTGGCGCCCGCCTGAGTACGGGTACTCAGGCGGGCGCCACCGGGCTACCCAGACCGGGTCAGTCCTCCTCGCGCTCCGCGTCCGCCGGAGCTACCAGAGCCTCCGGGGCCTCCGCGTCCTCCGGGTCGTCCGCGCGGGTGCCGGGGAGGCGGCCGGCGGGCACCGCGTCCACCGGCACCCGGACGGCGATCCGCGCGGAGGCCGCCGGGGCGGCGTCGGCCCGGCCAGTACCCGCGGAGCCCGCGCCGGCCGCCGGCGCGGCGTCCGGGCCGACGGTGGACAGCAGCTGCCGGGCCAGCCCGAGCCCGGTGCCGCCCATCGCGAGCGCCTTGGCGAACATCTCGCCCATCCCGTCGGCCCCGTTGAGCAGCACCATGTGCTCGACGTTGCCGAAGGAGTCTGCGGCCGCCCGGACGATCTGCGGCCACTTCTCCGCCAACTCCTGGGCCACCACGGCGTCCTGGTTCTCGGCCAGGGCGTCCGCCCGGGCCTTGATGCCCTCCGCCCGGGCCAGCGCGATCGCCCGCGCCGCGGCGGCGTCGGCCAGACCGCGCGCCTCCACCGAGGACGCCTCCGCCCGCCCGGTGGCCGTGGTCGCCTCGGCCTCCGCCAGACCGCGCAGCCGGGTGGCCTCCGCGTCCGCCTCGGCCGCGATCCGCACCCGGCTGGCCTCGGCCGCCGCCGCCAGCTCGGTCTCCCGGGCCTGCGCCTGGGCGGCGGAGATCCGGGCGTCGCGGGCCGCCTCGGCGCTGGTGCGGGTGTCGTACGCGCGGGCGTCCGCGGGCTTGCGCACGTCGATCTGGAGCTGCTGCTCCTTGCGCTGCGCCTCCAGCTCGGCGACCCGGGTCTCCTCGACCACCACCTGCTGCCGGGAGGCGGCGTCGGCGAGCGGTCCGGCCTGCCGGGCGCGGGCGGTCGCGGTGTCCATCTCGGCCTGGTACGAGGACTGTTGGATCTCGCTGTTGCGGGTCGCCTCGGCCTTGCGGGCGGCGGCCTCCTGCTCGGCCTCGGTGGCCAGCCGGTCCGCCTCGGCCTGCGCGATCCGGGCGTCCCGCTGGACGGCGGCGGCGTGCGGGATGGCGAGGTTCTTGATGTAGCCGGTGGGGTCGATGATCTCCTGGATCTGCAGGGTGTCGATGATCAGCCCGAGCTTCTCCATCTCCAGCCCGGAGGCGGCCCGGGTCTCGCCGGTGAGCCGCTCGCGGTCGCGGATCATGTCCTCGACGGTGAGGCCGCCGACGATCGAGCGCAGGTGGCCGGCGAAGACGTTGTGGACGCGCTGGCTGATGAGTTTCTGCTGGTCCAGGAAGCGGCGGGCGGCGTTGGCGATCGAGACGTCGTCGTCGCCGACCTTGAAGATCACCACGCCCTTGACCCGGACCGGGATGCCCTGCGTGGTGACGCACTCGACGTTCAGTTCGGCCTCGTTGAGGTCCAGCGAGAGCCGCCGGACCCCCTGCAGGCCCGGTGTGACGAAGGTCCCCCGGCCGGTGACGATCCGGAAGCCCAGACCGTCGCCGACCCCCTCGGTGCGGTGGCGGGAACCGGAGATGATCAGTGCCTCGTTCGGCTCGGCCACCCGCCACATGAGTTTGAAGAGCGTGATCCCGACGATCAGTACCGCGGCGACCGCCCCGGCGATGATGTAGACCATGGTTCAACTCCCCCTTCCGGCGCAGGAGATGCGCCGAAACGGATTGTCCGCCCGGGTCGATCGCAGGGAAAGGGAGGTGACATGACGGGCCGTCACAAGGTCGTCACGGGACGGTCCGCGGACCGTCACGGGCGGCGCGGCCGGCGGCCCCGCCACGGGCTCGGCCGCAGGTCACAGGCGGCGCGCCCGGCCCGTCACGGACCGATCGGCGCCACGTACACCGTCCTCGGCGGTTGGTACTCGATCACCACCACCGGCGTCCCCACCACCAGCCGGTCCCCCGGAACGGCCAGGTAGGCGAGGAACGCCTCGGCGCCCTGACGCGCCGGGACGTGCACCATCACCTCGCCGACCAGCCCCGCGCCAACCGCCCCGGTCACCCGCCCCGTGCTCCCGACCACGCCGGCCTCCCTCGACCCGTCCGCTCCGCGTCCGCTCCGAGGCCAGTCTGCCCGGCCGGACGCCTCCGTGCCCGTCGTTCACCGTCCGGACCTCGCCGTTCTCCCGCGGGGACCCCCTCTGGACCTCCGGCGATCGGCTCGCTACGGTGTTGGACGTCATGCGCGGGCAACACCGCCTGCGGACGCGGGAGCTCGGAGCACCGGGCTGAGAGGGCGCTGAACGGTACGTCGAGGACGGACCGGAGGCTGCGTCGACCGCAGGAACCTGACCGGGTAATGCCGGCGTAGGGAGTTGAAGGTCGTATGACCACCTTTGAGGCACAGCCGCAGTCTGCCCAGTCGCCGTCCGACCGCAGCGGCGCCGTGACCAGCGCCGGCACCGGCTACCCCACCCCGGCCTGGCGCAAGGCCTACCGCGAAGGGTCCCGCCCCGACCTCCGCGTCCCGTACCGCGAGGTCGTGCTCACCAACGAGAAGACCGTCCCGCTGTACGACACCTCCGGTCCGTACACCGACCCGGCCTACGAGCCCGACGTCCGGCGCGGCCTGCCCGCGCTGCGCGACCCGTGGATCCGTCAGCGCGGCGACGTCGAGGAGTACGACGGCCGCGAGGCGCGCCCCGAGGACGACGGCATCAAGCACACCTCGCCGCGCGGCGGGAACCTGCGCAACCTCGACGCGGTCTTCCCCGGCCGTCCGCGCCGCCCGCTGCGCGGCCGCGGCGGCGTCGCGGTCACCCAACTCGCCTACGCCAAGCGCGGCGTGGTGACCCCCGAGATGGAGTTCGTCGCCCTGCGCGAGGGCCTGGCGCCCGAGTACGTCCGCGACGAGGTGGCCCGCGGCCGCGCCGTCATCCCGGTCAACGTGAACCACCCCGAGGTCGAGCCGGCGATCATCGGCACCAACTTCCTGGTGAAGATCAACGCCAACATCGGCAACTCCGCGGTCACCTCCTCGATCGAGGAGGAGGTGGAGAAGATGACCTGGGCCACCCGCTGGGGCGCCGACACCGTCATGGACCTCTCCACCGGCCGCAACATCCACACCACCCGCGAGTGGATCCTGCGCAACTCCCCCGTGCCGATCGGCACGGTGCCGCTCTACCAGGCGCTGGAGAAGGTCGACGGCCGGGCCGAGGACCTGAGCTGGGAGGTCTACCGCGACACCATCGTCGAGCAGTGCGAGCAGGGCGTCGACTACATGACCGTGCACGCTGGCGTGCTGCTGCGCTACGTGCCGCTGACCGCCCGCCGCAAGACCGGCATCGTCTCGCGCGGCGGCTCGATCATGGCCGCCTGGTGCCTGGCGCACCACCGGGAGAACTTCCTCTACACCAACTTCGAGGAGCTCTGCGACATCCTCGCGAGCTACGACGTCACCTTCTCGCTCGGTGACGGCCTGCGCCCCGGCTCGATCGCCGACGCCAACGACGAGGCGCAGTTCGCCGAGCTCCAGACCCTGGGCGAGCTGGGCCGGATCGCCCGCGCCAAGGACGTCCAGGTGATGATCGAGGGCCCGGGCCACGTCCCGATGAACAAGATCAGGGAGAACATGGATCTCCAGAAGGAGATCTGCGACGAGGCCCCCTTCTACACCCTGGGCCCGCTCACCACCGACGTCGCGCCCGGCTACGACCACATCACCTCGGGCATCGGCGCCGCGATGATCGCCTGGTGGGGCACCGCGATGCTCTGCTACGTCACGCCCAAGGAGCACCTGGGCCTGCCCAACCGGGACGACGTGAAGACCGGCGTCATCACCTACAAGATCGCCGCACACGCCGCCGACCTCGCCAAGGGCCACCCCGGCGCCCAGGACTGGGACGACGCCCTGTCCGACGCCCGCTTCGAGTTCCGCTGGGAGGACCAGTTCAACCTGGCCCTCGACCCCGAGACGGCCCGCGAGTTCCACGACGAGACCCTGCCCGCCGAGCCGGCCAAGACCGCCCACTTCTGCTCGATGTGCGGTCCGAAGTTCTGCTCGATGAAGATCTCCCAGAAGATCCGCGACGAACACGGCGACGGCTCCAGCGCCGTGGCCACCGAGTTCGACGCCGAGGCCCTGGCCGGCATGCAGGCCAAGTCCGCAGAGTTCGCCGCCCAGGGCAACCGGGTCTACCTCCCGCTGGCGGACTGAGCCCGTCCAGCGGAGCGGTGGGGTCGCCCCGCGACCCGTGGGGGGAGCCGCGGGTCGGCCCCGCCGTGGTCGGGGCCCGGAAACCGCAGGTGCCCCGGACGGCGGAGGCCGTCCGGGGCACCTGCGTGCCGGGTCAGTCCTGGGCCTGGGTGCGGCGGCGCTTGGCGTAGAAGACCGACCCGGCGCCGAGCAGCACCAGGGCGCCGGCGGTGCCGAACATGGCGCCGGAGTTGCCGGCCCCGGTCGAGGCGAGGGTGGTGCTGGTCGGGGCGGTGGCGTCGACGGCCTTGGTGGCGGTCGTGGTGGCGGCCTGGTTCCCGGAGTACGCCGCCGCGACGACCTTGGTGCCGGCGGGCACGGTCGCGGTCGGCGTGGTGGTCGGGGTGGTGACCGGGACGGCGGCCGGCGCGGTCGTCGGGGTCGCGACCGGGGTGGAGGTCGCCGTCGCGGTCGGCGTGGCGGTCGGGGCCGGGGTGGTCTCGGTCGGCGTCGGCTGGGGGGTGGGCGTGGCGCGGTAGGTGTCGACCTCGACCAGTTCCTTGCTGATGATGTCGATCGGCCCCTGGTCGGTGTCCGGCAGGAGCGACATCCAGGTGGAGAAAGAGGTCCCCGGTCCGGTCACGTCGCCGAGGGACAGCCGTGCCTTGTAGTGGTGGCTCTCGCCCTTGCCGAGACCACCGGCCACCGGCGGCAGCTGCCAGACGTTGCCCGAGCCCGGAACCGCGACCCAGGTGCCGTCCGGCTGCTGCACGTCCAGCTTGAGGGGGACGCGGGTGTCGGGGAACTTCAGCGTCGGGGTGATCGGAGCGGTGATCGCCGCCCCGTTGTTGGTCAGGACGAGGTCGGTCTCGAAGGGCTTCTTGAAGGAGACGGTGGTCCCGGAGGACGTGAACCGCTGGACCAGGGCCCCGGTGGGGGCGGCGATCGGCAGGTTGATCGGCGCGCTGTTGGTGCTGTTGTCCCGGTCGTTCTGCAGCGTGACCTTCACGGCGGTGTTGTCCGCGGGCAGGGCGGCCCGCACCTGGACGGTGACCGCCCAGCTGTAGGTGGTGTGGGCCGGGACGGTGAAGGTCCTGGACGTCATGCCGTTCTTGGGCAGGACGTAGCCCGTGAAGCCGTTGCTCCCGAAACCACGGAGGCCGTAGGTCTCCGGGCCCGAGATCTCCTTGGCGCTGAACTCGATCCAGTTCAAGCTGTTCGTGGGGGTGCCCACGGGGGCGACGGAGACCGTCGGGTGGTACTGCTGCTCCTCGTCGGAGTTGTTGGTGACGGTCAGCTTCATGGCCGCGCCCTCGCCACCGCGGGTGATCGGGGCCTGTCCCGGGGCCGTCTCCAGGGTGGCGGCCAGGGGCTTGGCGGCGTTCTCGTCCGCCTTCGCGGCCGGAGCGGCGGCGGCCGGGGCGACGGCGGCGGGCGGGGCGTCGGCCGCGAAGGCGGTCGCCGGGACGAGCATGGTGGTGCCGGTGGCGGCGATCAGGGTGGCCGTGGCGAGCAGGCGGGAACGGCGGGTCAGCGGGCGTGCGAACATGAGTGGGTACCCCCCCGGGTATCGAATGAGAGGCAGCCGCGCGCGGAGTTGGTCCGCTGTGATGTCGCGGGTGCGGCGGCTGCGATATGGAGATCCTCTCAGGAGATTCGTCCACTCACCATCACACGATCGTCACCACTCTGTAACGGGGCGCCAGGCCGCTCTTCGGGGTCCGTGGGGTGGGCCGGGCCGGAGCCCAGAACCCTTTGTTTCCGGTGGAGTTGGGCCCGGACCGCCGGACCACGCCGACCGGCGGTCCGGGGCCGTGGTCAGGCGGCGTCTTCGGGGTACCAGCGGAGTTCGACGGTGTTGCCGTCCGGGTCCTGGATGTAGATGGAGGTGGCGCTGCCGCGGGCGCCGTAGCGGGGGACGGGGCCCTCCAGGACGGTGAAGGTGCCGGCGTCGAGGACCTGCTGCCAGTCGAGGGGGTCGACGGTGAGGCAGATGTGGTCGACGTTGGACTCGTGGCGGGGGCGGACCGTCAGGTCGATGATCGTCTCGGGGGTGATCCGGAGCGAGGGGAACGGGGCCTTGCCGGCGCGCCACTCGTCGACCCGGACCGGTTCCAGGCCCAGCAGGCCGCCGTAGAACTCCAGTGAGCGCTCGATGTCGCTGACGTTGAGCACGAGGTGGTCGAAGGCCTTCACGCGGAGGGCGGTCATGGCGGCTCCAGTCGGGAGAGGTGTGGTCGGATTGCTCCTTCCACGATCCGTCAGGCGGCCGCTGTGATCAAGATGTGGTCGGGCGATGATCATTGACGTGGAGTGAGCGGAGGTGGCGCAGCCGCCGCCGTCAGGTGGGGGACGAGGGCCCGCTCGCGGAGGGCGCGCTGCCAGTCGCGGCGGGCGTCGTCGAGTTCGGCGGCGAGCTCCGGGTCGGTGCCGGGCGGGACGGGCACGACGGGCGGGGCGGAGCCGTCCCGCAGGGCGGTGAGGATCAGGCCGACGATGCCGACGGCCATCGCGGCCGCGCCGGCGGCGAGGGCGAGCCACCCGGCGGTGAGCAGCGAGTGGCCCAGGGCGAGGTCCGGGTCGGCGGCGCGCAGGGCGTAGCCGAGCAGCAGCAGGACCAGCGCGGCCGCCCAGGCGAGGATCGGGGTGAGCACGGTGAGCACCGGGATCAGTCCGGCGCCGCCGTTCGCCGAGCGCAGCTGGGTGAGCAGCGCGGGGGCGGTGGGCTCGCCCGGCAGGGCGGGGGCCGGCGGGGTGGTGCGCAGGTTCTCGCGCAGTCGCAGGTAGTGCTGGTACTCGGTGGCCGCCGGGGCGGCGACGGTGTCGGCCTCGGTGAGGGCGTGGGCGCGCAGGTCGTCGGGGGTGGGCGCGCCGGGGGCGCGCAGGACGGTGCGGAGGGTGTCGTCGCGCAGTGCTTCGTCGAGGAGGCGCTCGAAGTCCGGGCGGTCCTCGGCGAGCAGGTGCGGGGCGTCGTTCATGGGGACCCCGTTCAGGCAAAGCCCCGTACGCTCCGCCCACGGGTGCGGGGCGGGGGCGCGGGAGTCGGGCCGCCGGGAGGGGCGGCCGGGTGTGGTGTGCCCCCGATGGTAGGGGCGGGTACGGCTGGGTCAACAGTGACTTTGCGGAATTTCGCGCCCCGGGGTGCGCGTGCGCGACCGCCCGCGCGCCGGGAACGCGCGTTCGGTCGACGGTTCGTCACATGTGGTGAGCAACGCGCCGGTTCCGGGCGGCCGAAAGGGCCGGACCGCGCGCGGTCCGGCCCCGGTGGGGCGTGCGCCGGCTCAGATCGGCAGGCGGGAGACCAGCAGCCGGCCCTCCATGGTCACGCCGCCGTCCATGGCGACGGCCAGGTCGTCCGCGTAGACGTACGGGCCCGGGACGTGCGGCGGCATGCCGTCGTCGGCGTGCACCGCGCCGGTGAGGTACGGGATCGGGCTGTGCCCGTGCACGACGCGCGTGCCGCCGTAGGTGTCCAGCAGCTCGCGGACGGCCGTCGGGCCGGAGTCGCCGCGGAAGGCGAAGCGCTTGGTGAACCGGCGGAAGCAGTCCCACCACTCGTCGACGCCCTCGTCCGCGAGCAGGTCGTGGACGGCGTCGTTGACCTCGGGGATGGACTCGCCGTACTCCAGGTACGCCGTGGTGTCGGAGTGCAGCAGCAGGTGGCCGTCCTCCAGGGCGATCGCCGGGAGCCGGGAGAGCCAGCTGATGTGGTGCGCCTCCAGGCGGTCCAGGTCGTTCTGCTGTCCGCCGTTGAGCCGCCAGGCGGCGAGGAAGGAGGCGGTGCCGGCGGTGGACTGGACGGGCTCGTCGCCGTACCGGGAGGCGCCCAGGAAGAGCAGTTCGTGGTTGCCCATCAGGGCGCGGCAGTAGCCGCCGGCCGCGGCGGCCTCGGCGGCGAGCTGCATGACCAGGTCGATGACGCCGATGCCGTCCGGGCCGCGGTCGGTGAAGTCGCCGAGGAACCAGATCCGGGAGCGGCCGGCGGACCAGTGGCCGTCGGCGTCGATCAGGCCCTGGTGGCGCAGCTCGGTGCGGAGCTCGTCGAGGTAGCCGTGCACGTCGCCGACGACGTAGAGCGGGCCGGGCGGCTCGCCCGGGCCGGGCGCCGGGTACGGGTGGTAGGGCAGGCCGGGTTCGGCGAGCGGGGGGCCGAGCTCGATGGTCGGCGGGTCGTCGTTCTGCTGCCCGGGGCCGGGGTGGCCGCCCTGGGCGGGGGAGGGGCGGTCGGGCAGGGTGGGCTCGTAACCGGCGTGTGCGGTGTGCCCGTTGAGGCCGGGGTGGCCGCCGGGTGCGTCCTGCGCGCCGGGGGCGTGCACGGTGTGGCCCTGGTCCGGGCCGGTGGCCGGCCAGTGCTGTTCGAGGTAGCGGGCGCCGCCGTAGCCGCTGTAGGTCTCGGCCTCGTAGCCGGCCGGGGGGTAGCCCGCGGCGGCGTCCGGTTCGTAATAGGTGCCGTAGGGCAGCACGTCGAGGTCCGGCTGGTGGCGTGGGCCTGAGTCCGGGTGTTCAGGCCCGGGGAAGCGGTCCTCGGGTGTCATTCGCCCATCATAGGAAGACCACTCTCCCGGCGTCGTCACCTGGTGGGTATCCAATCCTCCGGAGCGTCAGTCGGGCGGTCCTTCAGGTCCGTTTTGTCCCGACTCGGCATGGTCCAGACCACGCCCGCGGGGGGCGCGGTCCGGGGATCACACCTCGCCCGGCGGGCGGGGCGGGCTGACCGTGGTGCGCGGGCTCCGTCGTTGCGAGGAGGCGCGGACGATGAGTTCGGTGGGCATCAGGGTGCCGGGCGGCGGGCCGGTGCCGGCGGTGCGGAAGCGCGGCGGGAAGAGCCGGGCGATGTCGACGCCGGTGCCGGAGTCCACTCCCTCGATGGCGTCGATCAGGAGGTTCACCACGGTGGTGCCGATCCGCCGCGGTTTGAGCGACAGGGTGGTGATCGGCGGCTCGGTGGTCGCGTACACGTCGCTCTCGCTGCAGCAGACCAGCAGCAGGTCGTCCGGCACCCGCATGCCGTAGCGGCGGGCGGCGGCGAGCAGGTCGGTGCCGTTGGGGTCGAAGAGGCCGTAGACGGCGTCCGGCCGGTCCGGGCGGGCCAGCAGCCGGTCGGCGGCGACGGCGCCGGCCGCCGGGTCGTGCGCGGGGTAGGTCTCGTAGACCGGCTCCTGGCCGACCTTGGCGCACCAGGCGAGGTAGGCCTCGGTGGAGAGCCGGGTGTAGGTGTCGGTGCTGGTGCCGGTGAGCAGGCCGATCCGGCGGGCGCCGGCCTCGGAGAGGTGGTCGAGGATGCCGAGCACGGCGGCCTCGTGGTCGTTGTCCACCCAGGCGGTGACCGGGCAGTTGCCCGGCTTGCCGTCGCTGACCACCGGGACCCCGGACCGGTACAGCTCGCTGACCAGCGGGTCCTGGTCGGGCGGGTCGATCACCACGGTGCCGTCCAGGGCGATGTTGCCCCAGACGTCGTGCCGGGAGGAGGCGGGCAGCACGACCAGGGCGTAGCCGCGGCCCAGGGCGGCGCTGGTGGCGGCCCGGGCCATCTCGGCGAAGTAGGCGAACTCGGTGAAGGTGAACGGCTCTTCGCCGTAGGTCGTGACGGTCAGGCCGATCAGGCCGGACCGTCCGGTGCGCAGGGTTCGGGCGGCCGCCGAGGGGCGGTAGCCGAGGCGCTCGGCGACTTCGCGCACCCGGCTTCTGGTCTCGTCGGGCAGGCGGCCCTTCCCGTTCAGCGCGTCGGAGACGGTGGTGATCGACACTCCGGCGGCTGCTGCCACATCCCGGATGCCGGCCCGCTCCAGACGCCGTGAGGTGGTGGGTCGCCGACCGCTCTGGTTGGCTGCTGCTGTCATGGCGGACCGATCGTATGGCTCCTGACAAGGGTCTGTGACCGGCGCATTGGGAGCCTGTGGAGATACGTTTCTCCATGAGTGAGCCCGCGTGCGCCCCTTCGATACCCGTTTGGAACCAGCCGCTTTACCTCTGACATGTGCCATTGGAACCCTGCAGAATGGCTGATCTGCGCCTGTAACCCGACCGGGCATCTCACCCCTTCGGGTGAGTGCGATCGGTATCGTTCAGGGCACCCGACCGGGGAGGAACCCGCGCGCGTTCCGACTGCCGGGCACGGCGGCGACCCCGGCCGTGACGGGCGAACGCAGCGGACAGACCGAAGGAGACCGACCGTGACCGCAGCACAGGGCCCCCGCCTCAGGCCGACCCTGGACGGCATCCCCACCTACAAGCCCGGCAAGCCGGCGGGCGCCGACGCGTACAAGCTGTCGTCCAACGAGAACCCGTACGAGCCGCTCCCGGGCGTGCTGGAGGCGGCGGTCGCGGCGGCCGGCAAGCTCAACCGCTACCCGGACCTGGCCGCCACCGAGCTGACCGCCGAGCTGGCCAAGCACTTCGACGTGCCGGCCGAGCACATCGCCACCGGCACCGGCTCGGTCGGCGTCGCCCAGTCGCTGATCCTCTCCACGGCCGGCCCGGGCGACGAGGTGATCTTCGCCTGGCGCTCCTTCGAGGCGTACCCGATCATCACCCAGATCGCCGGCGCGACCCCGGTCCCGGTGGCGCTCACCGCCGGCGGGGACCACGACCTGGACGCGATGCTCGCCGCGATCACCGAGCGGACCCGGCTGATCTTCGTCTGCAACCCCAACAACCCCACCGGCAACGTGATCCACCGCGCCGAGCTGGAGCGCTTCCTGGACGCCGTCCCGGCCGAGGTGCTGATCGTCGTCGACGAGGCGTACATCGAGTTCATCCGCGACCCCGAGGTGCCCAACGGCATAGACCTCTACCGGGACCGCCCGAACGTCTGCGTGCTGCGCACCTTCTCCAAGGCCTACGGCCTGGCCGGGATGCGGGTCGGCTTCGCGATCGCGCACGAGCCGGTGGCGGCCGCCCTGCGCAAGACGGCGGTGCCGTTCGGCGTCACCCAGCTCGCCCAGGACGCCGCCGTCGCCTCGCTGCGCGCCGAGGACGCCCTGATGGTCCGGGTGGACGCGCTGGTCGAGGAGCGGACCCGGGTGGTGGCCGGGCTGCGCGCCCAGGGCTGGGAGATCCCGGACTCGCAGGCCAACTTCGTCTGGCTGGAGCTGGGCGAGCGCTCGCAGGACTTCGCGGCCGCGTGCGCCGAGGCCGGCGTGATCGTCCGGCCGTTCCCGGAGGGCGTGCGGATCTCGATCGGCGAGGTCGAGGGCAACTCGATCTTCCTCGCGGTGGCGGAGGCGTTCCGCAAGGAGCTGTAGCCCCGTCGGTCGCGGCGGAGCGGGACGGGCCCGGAGCGGCCGCCCGCTCCGCCGCGGCGTTTTCGGGGCCTATGGACGGGGGCGGGGACGGGGGGCGGGGGCGTTTTCGGGGCCTTGGACGGGGCCGGGGGCGCGCCTTTGGCCAGGGCCGGGGGCGGGCCTGGCGGTGGGGCCGGTGGACCGGGAGTGCCTGGGGATCCCTGGGAGGTGGCTGGGAGATCGGTCAACGGCTCGCCCGCCGCCCGCCAAGCCGGCCCCCGCGGCGGGCGGTGCGCGGCAAATGTCCGGTTCGGCCGGTCAGCCTTCTCCCAGGCGGCGCCCAGGACGGTGCAAGAGCGCCCCGGGAAGCTGTCCGCCATGAAGGTGTTCCCCCGACGGCGAGGTGCCGTCCTCGTCAACTCCGTGCTCGGCGTGGCCCTGCTCGGTGCCGCCGCCCTGGCGTACACCGTGCTGGACGACGGCCCCAGCACGACGACGGCCAGAGCCCCGGTCCGTACGGCGACCGTGACCAAGGGCACGGTCCTGGCCACGGTGTCCGGAACCGGCACCCTGACCTCGCCCACCGACGCCGCCCAGGACTTCACCACCGGAGGGCGGCTCACCGCCGTCCTGGTCGGAGTCGGCGACCAGGTGGCCAAGGGGCAGGTGCTCGCCACCGTCGACACCACCGCGGCCCAGCAGCAGGTGGACGCCGCGCAGGCCGCGCTGAACACCGCCACCGTCAACCTGGCCAAGGCCCGCGCCGGCGTCACCACGACGACCGTCCAGCAGCTGCCGGCCAAGGCCAACGGCTCGTCGGGCTCATCGGGTTCGTCGGGCGGCGGTACGTCCGGCGGGTCCGGCGGGTCCGGCGCGGGCGGCCGCGGGTCGGGCGGGAGCGGCGCGTCCGCCCCGCAGGCCGACCCCTCCGGCGCGAGCCCCTCCGCGCAGGCCACCGTCCAGGCGCCGCCGGCCGCCCTCCCGGAACCGCAGACCACCACCATCAGCACCACCAAGGTGGACGACGCGGCGGTCGCCCAGGCCGAGCAGCAGCTCGACGCCGCGCAGACCGCCCTCGCCAACGCCCGGACGGCGCTGGCCGGGACGAAGCTCACCGCCTCGGTGGACGGCACGGTCGCCTCGGTGGCGGCCAAGGTCGGTGACACGGTCGGCGCGCCGGGCGGCGGCTCCACCTCCACCGCCGCCAAGTCGGCCACCGGCTCGGCCGCCGCCCCCAGCGGCTTCATCGTGCTGACCAACCCGACCGGGATGCAGGTCACCGCGAACTTCTCCGAGCTGGACTCGCTCAAGCTCAAGAAGGGCGAGGCGGCCACCGTCAGCCTGAACGCGCAGTCGGACAGTAAGTTCAACGCCTCGGTGCTGTCGGTCAGCCCGCTGCCGGTGAGCGGCTCCGGCGGCGGCGCGGCCGCCGTGCAGTACTCGGCGACGCTCCAGATCAGCGGGGACACCGGCAAGCTGCGGACCGGCCTCAGCGCGACCGTCTCGGTGGTCACCGGCGAGGCGGACAACGCCCTCTCGCTGCCCACCGCGGCGCTCTCCGGCACCGGTACGAGCCGGACCGCGACCGTGCTCCACCAGGACGGCGGCACCGAACGGGTCACCGTCGGGGTCGGCGTCGAGGGCGACACCACCGTGCAGGTGACCTCCGGGCTGAACGCGGGCGACAAGGTCGAGCTGCCCTCCACCAGCGGGTCCAACGGCTTCCCCAACGGCTCCTTCCCCGGCGCGAACGGCGGCCAGGGCGGCCGCGGCGGCGGCGGCGGTGCGGGCGGCGCGGGCGTGGCCGGCGGTGGCGGCGGTGGCGGCGGTGGCGGCGGTGGCGG
>NZ_JBHSOF010000051.1:0-61643 GCF_042656005.1 Kitasatospora misakiensis
CTCCCGGACCGGTCACACCATACGAATCAGCGACCCGCGAAGTACGGGTCTAGAGGGGAGTGGGCGGTGGTGCTCCCCTCGGGGGTGGGTGGTGAGCGCGGGGTGGATGTCGGGCTTGGAGGGATCGCGAAAGAGTTCGGACTTCGGGATGAACGGACGTCCTCGGGCCTACGCTGACGATGCATCCGCCGCGCACGGTGCGTGCCCGTGCAGATGCGTACAGTCCGATGCGTGTGTGACCGGAGACCAGGGGAGGCCGGGATGGCTGAGGTTCGGGGTGGCGGCGAGAGTGGCGACGCGAGGCCGCAGTTGGACGAGGACCTGTCGGAGGTGTCGGACTTCCTGCATGCGGTCGGCCGACAGATCAAGCTCCTGCGCGAGCAGGCGGGGCTGACGCAGAAGCAGTTCGCGAAGGAGGTCGGCTACACCGAGAGCCTGATCGGCGCGGTGGAGCAGGGCAAGCGGACGCCGCAGCGGGAGCTGCTGGAGGCGTCGGAGCGGGTGTTGGACGCGAGAGGGCTGCTGATCGCCACGGCGGACGACATCGAGAAGGCGAAGGCGAAGGCGCGGGTGCGGCACCCGGAGTGGTTCCGGAACTACGCGAGCCTGGAGGCGGAGGCGGTCGAACTCCACGACTGGAGTGCCTACCTGGCTCCGGGACTGCTTCAGACGGAGGACTACGCCCGGGCGCTGTTTCGGATGCGGCAGCCGGTCTTGGCGGAGGAAACGGTCGAGATCCGGGTGGCGGCTCGGATGGCGCGACAGGAGATCCTTGCTCGGTGGCCCCGTGCGGTCTTCAGCTGGGTGGTCGACGAGGGAGTGCTGCACCGGCAGCTCGGCGGGCCGGAGGTGCACAGAGGTCAGCTCGAACGGTTCCTGGAGATCGGCAACACGCGCGGCATGACGCTTCAGATCATGCCGATGGACCGCTCCGAGAACGCGAGCGTCGCAGGTTCGTTCAAGCTGATCACCCCCAAGGGGCGTCCGCAGACCGGCTACATCGAGATGCAGACGAGCGGTAGGCTCATCACGGATGGGGAGGAGGTCCGTCTCCTGAATACGCGATACGGCACCCTCAGGGCACAGGCGCACTCTCCGCAGGATTCCCTGTCGTTGATCGAGAAGATGCTGGGAGAGCGATGAGCGGCGATCTGGTGTGGTTCAAGAGCAGCTACAGCAGCAACGAGGGCGGCGACTGCGTCGAGGTCGCGGAGGCGGCCGAGTCGGTCCTGGTGCGTGATTCGAAGGACAAGTCCGGTCCGCAGCTCGCTTTTTCGTCGGAGGCTTGGCGCTCGTTCGTCGAGTTCGCGCAGTCGGTCTGACGTGACGGTGCGGCCGTCCGCCGGTCGGCGGACGGCCGCTGCGGTATCGGCTGGGTCAGCTCTTGCTGATGTAGTAGACGAGACTGGTGCCGACGCAGGCGTTGCTGCTGGACGAGCCCGTGATGACCCACCCCGCCGGACGGGGGGAGTAGGAGCACACGACGGCGGACGTCTTGTTGGTGACGTTCTCGATGGTGTACTCGACACCGCTTCCGGCGCAGGTCGTGCTGCTGCGCCCGCTGGTGACGACCCATCCGGTGGGGATCGGGGAGAAGGAGCACGGCCAGGCGGTGGTCAGGCCCGCGGTGTTCCTGATGGTGTAGTCGACGCCGCTTCCGGCGCAGGTGCGGCTGCCGCTGTACGAGGCCGAGACGATCCACCCGGTCGGGACGGGCTCGTTGGAGCAGATGGTCCTGCTGGCGGTGACCTGCTGCGGAGTCGCCTGTGCCTGCGCGGTTGCGCCGGTCAGCACTCCCAGGAGCAGCAGTGCGAACGTCACCAGATGCGCCATGTGGTTGCGTAAGGTCTTCAAAGTCGGCCTCAGATCTTCTCGACAGCTCCACAGCTTGCGCTGATTCGTGTCAGATCTGTTTCTGTGCGACCAGAGTGCCTCCTGTGCCCGGTGTCCGGGACCGCCGGCAGCAAGGCGACGGCCTGCGCCACGCGGTGCAGGCCGTCGCCCACAACAAGTTTCAGCGGCCCGCGAGGGCGTGGACGAAGCGGGTGGCGTCGATGGTGCCGAGGCCGCTGGCGAGGTCGTAGCCCTTGGCGGCCTGGTAGCCGGTGACGGTGTCCCAGGAGTTGTCGCCGGTGGTCACGTCGGTGATGCCGCTCCACTGGTTGGGGAGCAGGTTGAGGCCGTAGAGGCGCCAGTTGAGCTGGCCGAGGCGGTAGCCGGCGAGCTGGTCGGCGAGGGCGACGACGCCGGAGAAGATCGGCGCGGCCTCGCTGGTGCCGCCGGTGAGGTGCCAGCCGACGCGGGTGGGGTCGTAGGACTCGTAGGTCCAGGCGCCGCCGTCGACGGCGGCGCTCATGCTGATGTCCGGGGTGCCGCGGTGGTTGCCGGTGACGTTGGCGACGCCGGTCTGGTACCAGGGCCGGTCGAACACGCCGGAGACCCCGCCGCCGCCCGCGCCGTAGGCGTCGTGCCAGACCTTGTCCGGCGCGGTGCGCTTGCCGGTGTCGTCGAGGGTGAGCTGGGTGCCGCCGATGGAGGTGACCAGCGGGTCGGAGGACGGCCAGGAGTTGACCTTGTACGGGTAGAGGTCGGTGCCGTTCTCCTTGGCGTCGGTGGCGCCGTTGTCGCCGGAGGACGCCAGCACGGTGACGTTGTGCGCGGCGGCCTCCTTGAAGGCGTAGCGCAGGTCGGTGAGCGAGTGGAAGTCGCCCTTGTCGTAGCCGGGGAAGGTGTTCTCGGTGGCGCCGAAGCTCTGCGAGATGACGTCGGCGCGGCCGGAGCGGATGAGCGCCTGCTCGGCGTCCATCATCTCGGGCAGGCCGGTGGTGCCCTCGGTCTCGGCGACGCCGGTCTCGACCAGGATGATGTGGGCGTCCGGGGCCACGGCGTGCGCGTACTCGACGTCCAGCGTGGATTCGCCGGCCCAGCCGGTGTGGTCGGGGTTGGTCGGGTCGAAGGGCGGGACGTTGCCCCACTTCATGATCTCGACCTGGGTGTCCGGGATGCCCCACTGCTTGTCGAAGACCTCCAGGTCGTGCTGGATGGTCGGCGAGCCGAAGGAGTCGACGATGACGATGGTGCGGCCCTTGCCGGTGACGCCCTCCTTGTAGAGGGGGTTCAGGTTGTAGGCCTCGCGGTACTGGAGGGGGGAGTAGCAGTGGAGGCCGAGCTGGCTGACGCACTCCGAGGTGGACAGCGGCGCGGTCCGGCCGGCGGCGTTGACGTGGCCGGCGGAGGCGGGCCGGACGCGGACGCCGGCGGCAGGGTTGGCGCCCGGCGCGCCCGCGGCGGTGCCCGCAGCGGTGCCTGCGGTGGCGGTGCCTGCGGCGACGGAGCCGGTGGTGCCGGTGGAGACGGTGCCGGCCGCGAGGGCGGTGGCCCCGACGGCGAGCAGGGCCAGGGCGCGGCGGAGGGTGCGGGGGCTGCCCATGGGACTCCTAGGAAGGACGCTGGGCCCGGCCGGGGGATCGGTCGGGTCGGTTCGGCCCCATCCCATCGATTGCCGCGTGATCATGCCATAGTCATTTCTGGCCACCGAAAAAGGTCAAGACCGTCCCAGGTGAAAGTAACCCAACACCGGAGACGGTCCCCTGATGATCCATCAGTAAAGATCTTCGTGTCAGCGTGCTCCACCGTTCACGTACAGTGTCTGGCCGCTGACGTAGGAGGCGTCCTCGCTGGCCAGGAAGGCGACCACCGAGGCGATCTCCTCCGGCTGCCCGACCCGCCGCAGTGGCGTCCGGGCGGCCACCTCGGTCTGGTGGTCCTCGGCCGTGGCGCCGACACGCTCGGCGGTCGCGGCGGTCATCGCGGTGGCGATGTAGCCGGGGGCGACGGCGTTCACATTGATGTTGAACGGGCCGAGCTCGATCGCGAGCGTGGCCGTCAGGCCCTGGATGCCGGCCTTGGCGGCGGCGTAGTTGGCCTGGCCGCGGTTGCCGAGCGCCGAGCGCGAGCTGAGCGAGACGATCTTGCCCCACTTCTGCGCCACCATGTACTTCTGCGCCACGTGGCTGCAGTTGTAGGCGCTGGTGAGGTTGACCGTCAGGACGGCGTCCCAGTCGGCCTTGGGCATCTTGAAGAACAGGTTGTCCCGGGTGATCCCGGCGTTGTTGATCAGGATGTGCAGGCCGCCGAGGTCCTCGGCGATCCGCGCGAACACCGCCTCTACGGCGTCGTAGTCGGCCACGTCGCAGCCGTATGCCCGGGCCGTGCCGCCCTTGGCGGTGATCTCCTCGGCCGTGCCGGCCGCCCGCTCGGCCGAGAGGTCGACGACGGCCACCGCCGCGCCCTCCTCGGCCAGCAGGCGCGCGGTCGCCGCGCCGATGCCCTGCGCGCCGCCGGTGACGACGGCGACCTTGCCTGCGAAACGCGTCATGGTGCTGCTCCTCGGGAGTTCAAGAGTGGGGAGGGGAGTCGGGCCGTCAGGCGGACTCGACCAGCACCGCCGTGCCCTGGCCGACGCCCACGCACATGGTGGCGAGACCGCGGCGGCCGCCGGTGCGGCGCATCCGGTGCAGCAGGGTGGTGAGGATCCGGGCGCCGGAGCCGCCGAGCGGGTGGCCGAGCGCGATCGCGCCGCCGGACGGGTTGACCAGCTCGGGGTCGATCCCCAGCTGGTCGACGGAGGCCAGCGCCTGGGCGGCGAAGGCCTCGTTCACCTCGGCCTCGGCGATATCGTCCAGCGACCAGCCGGCCCGGGCGAGCACCTTGCGGGTGGCCGGCACCGGCCCGATGCCCATCACGTCCGGGTCCACGCCCGCCGAGGCGCCGGCCACGTACCGGCCGAGCGGCTCCAGTCCGAACTCGCGCAGCGCCTCCTCGCTGACCAGGACGAGCCCGGCCGCGCCGTCGTTCATCGGCGAGGCGTTGCCCGCCGTCACCGTGCCGCCGGTGCGGAAGGCGGGCTTGAGCCGGGCGAGCTTCTCCAGGCTGGTGTCCTCGCGGATCGACTCGTCCTGGGAGACGGTCACCCCGTCGGCCCGTTCGACCGGGATCAGCTCGGCGTCGAAGTGGCCGTCCTTGCGCGCCGCGGCGGCCCGCTGGTGGCTGCGGAGCGCGAAGGCGTCCTGCCGCTCCCTGGTGACGCCGTACCGGCCGGCCACCTCCTCGGCGGTCTCGCCCATGGAGAGCACACCGTGCAGCTCGGCCATCCGCGGGTGGGTGAGCCGCCAGCCGAGCCGGGTGTCGAAGGTCTCGATCCGGTGCGGCAGCGCCTCGTCGGGGCGGGGGAGGACGAAGGGGGCGCGGGTCATCGACTCGCAGCCGCCGGCCAGCACCACGTCCGCCTCGCCGGAGCCGATCGCCCGGGCGGCCATGGTGACGGCCTCCAGGCCGGAGGCGCAGAGCCGGTTGACGGTGGCGCCGGGGACGCTGTCGGGCAGTCCGGCGAGCAGGACGGCCATCCGGGCGGCGTTGCGGTTGTCCTCGCCGGCCTGGTTGGCGGCGCCCCAGTAGACGTCGTCGATCCGGGCCGGGGCGAGGGTGGGCAGGTCGGCGAGCAGGGCGCGCAGCACGGTGGCCGAGAGGTCGTCCGGGCGGACCGTGGCGAGCGCTCCGCGCAGCCGGCCGATGGGTGTGCGGCGGGCTGCGGCGAAGTAGACAGGACGCACGACGGCGGATCTCCTTTTGGGAGGGGGGAGGGTGGGTCAGAAGGCGTTGACGCCGGTGAGCGCGCGCCCGATGAGCAGTTGGTGGATCTGGCTGGTGCCCTCGTAGAGGGTCATCACCCGCGCGTCGCGCAAGTACTTGCCGACGGGGTACTCGTCGATGAAGCCGTAGCCGCCGAAGACCTGGAGCGCGTTGTTGGCGGCGCGCACGGCGGCCTCGCTCGCGAACAGCTTGGCGACGGAGGACTCGGTGGCGAACGGCAGGCCGCGCTCGATGTGGTCGGCGACCTTCCAGGTGAGCAGCCGGGCGGCCTCGACGTCCACGGCGATCCCGGCGAGCAGTTGCTGCACCAGCTGGTGCGAGGCGATCGGTGTGCCGAACTGTTCGCGCTCGCCGGCGTACCGGACGGCGGCGTCCAGGCAGGCCCGGGCGATGCCGACGCAGCCGGCGGCGACCGACATCCGGCCCTTGGCGAGGGCGGCCATGGCGACGGTGAAGCCCTTGCCGAGCTCGCCGAGCCGGGCGCTGTCGGGCACCCGGACGGCGTCGAAGGCGAGTTCGGCGGTCGCCTGGCCGCGCAGGCCGAGCTTGCCGTGGATCTCGGTGCGGGTGAAGCCGGGCAGGTCGGTGGGGACGAGGAAGGCGGTGATGCCGCGGTGCCCGGGTTCGCCGGTGCGGGCGAAGACGAGCGCGACGTCGGCCCAGGTGCCGTTGGTGATGAAGGTCTTGGTGCCGCTGAGCCGCCAGTGGTCGCCGTCGCGGACGGCGCGGGTGGTGAGGTTGGCGGCGTCGGAGCCGGTGCCGGGTTCGGTGAGGGCGAAGCAGCCGAGTGCCTCGCCGGAGGTGAGCCGGGGCAGCCAGTGCCGTTTCTGCTCCTCGGTGCCGAAGGCGTTGACGGACTTGGCGACCAGGCCGAGCGAGACGGAGACGATGCCGCGTACGGCGGAGTCGCCCCGGCCCAGCTCCTCCAGGACGAGGCAGTAGGCGAGGTGGTCGCCGCCGCTGCCGCCGTACTCCTCGGGGATGGTCAGCCCGAGGAAGCCGAGCTTGCCCAGTCGGCCGATGATCGCGCGGTCCACCGATTCGGCGCGGTCCCACGCGGCGGCGTGCGGGACGATCTCGCGGTCGGTGAAGGAGACCGCGAGTTCGCGGACGGCGGCCTGTTCCTCGGAGAGCTCCAGATCCATGGCGACCAATCCCGGTTAAACTAGCGCTGCAAGTTTTACGGGGGGACTGTAGCCCCGGCCGGGGCCTCCTGGGAAGGGGACCTGTCAGAATCGGCCCCGCCCCGCACCAAGCCCACCCGACCGGACGAACCCGACCGGACGCACCCGGACGCACACCCACCGGAGGAGCCGCGCCGATGCCCCGCCCGCGCACCCCCCTGCTCAACCGCGAGCGCATCGTCGCCGCCGCTCTGAAGCTGGTCGACGAGGAGGGCCTGGCCGCGCTCTCCACCCGCCGCCTGGCCGCCGAGCTGTCGGTGAGCGGGCCGTCCCTCTACAACCACTTCGCCACCAAGGACGAGCTGCTGGACGCGGTGGTGGACGGCGTGATCGGCGAGGTCGACCTGTCGATGTTCGCCGCCGGCACGCCCTGGCCCCGGGCGCTGCGCGACTGGGCCCGCTCCTACCGGGCCGCGCTCGCCGCCCACCCCCACATCGTCCCGGTGCTGGCCCAGGGCCCCGGGCGCAGGCCGAACGCGCTGCGGCTGGCCGACGCCGTCTTCGGCTGCCTGGTCGAGGCCGGCTGGCCGCGCGGGCAGGCGACCAGGATCGGCGCGCTGATGCGGTACTTCGTCACCGGCTCGGCCCTGGCCTCGTTCGCGGCCGGCTTCCCGGAGGACGCCGGCCTGTACGACGCGGCCGACTACCCGCACCTCGGTGAGGCGCACCGGCTGGCCGAGCACCGGGCGGCCGTCGACGAGGGCGCCTTCGAGACGGGGTTGGAGGCGCTCCTCGACGGGCTGGCGCTGCGCTTCGAGCGTCTGGAGCAGAGCAGTCACCAGCAGGGTGGCAACCAGGCCGGTCACCAGGGCTCGCGGGCCACGAACGCCGGGCGTGCCGCGAGGTCCACCGGGTCGTAGTACCGGTGGTAGACGGGGGTCAGCCCGCCGGAGACCGGCGGCACGATCCAGCTCCAGTCGGCGGGCGTCGGCCGGCCGAGCCGCTTCTCCTGCGCGACGTGCTTGAGGAACCGCTCGGACTCCGTGTGGTGGTCGGCCACGGTCACCCCGGCCTCCTGGAAGGAGTGCAGCACCGCGACGTTCAGCTCCACCAGCGCGCGGTCCCGCCAGAGCGTGCGGTCGCTGGAGGTGTCCAGGCCGAGCCGCTCGGCGACGGGGGCCAGCATGGCGTAGCGGTCGGCGTCGGCCAGGTTGCGGGCGCCTATCTCGGTGCCCATGTACCAGCCGTTGAACGGCGCGGTCGGATAGCGGACGCCGCCGATCTCCAGCGTCATGTCGCTGATCGCCGGCACCGCGTACCAGCGCAGGCCGAGCTCGGCGAACCACGGGTGCTCGGGGTGGGAGAGCCGGACCTCCAGCGTGGTGTCCTCCGGCAGCTCGTACCACTCGGGCCGCTCGCCGGGCCGTTCCTGGACGAGCAGCGGCAGCACCTCGAACGGCTCCTCGCCGCACTTCCAGCCGAGGTCGCGGGCGCGCGCGGCGAGCTGCGCGCCGGCCGGGTCGCCGATCCACCGGCCGTCCGCGCCGGGGTGTCCGGCGTAGCGGACGAGCTGCTGGTTGACGATGCGGGCGGCCGGACGGCCGGGCCGGTCGGGGGTGAACACCGACACCACCGGGCGGATCCGCCCGCCGTTGGTGGCGGTGCGCAGGTGGTCGAAGCACTCGGCGGCGATGTCGTCGGCGGAGGAGAGGTGGCGCAGGTCGCGTACCACCAGGCTGCGCCAGTAGAGCCGGCCGATGCAGCGGGCGGCGTTGCGCCAGGCGAGCTTGGCGCCGTAGGCGAGTTCGGCGGGGGTGTGCTCGTAGGTGCCGGTGCGGTCGATCTCGTCGAGCACGGCGCGGATCCGGGCGGCGGGGTCGCCGGCGGCGGGCTGTTCGTCGTGGAACTGCCGGACGAACCCGACGGCCTCCCGGGCGTCGGTGAAGTGCTCGTCGGCGGCCGGCTCCCGGGCGGCGGCAGTGCCCGGGGGTTCCTCGGGCACCAGGTGGCCGTGGACGTGGCCGTGCGAGTAGGGGCAGGCGCCGACGGGCGCGGCGGTGGCGCGGCGCGGGCCGCGGTCGGTGCGCTCGGTGTGGTCGCTGCGCTCGGTGCGGTCGCCGCGAGTGCTGCGGGTGCGAAGCCGGTCGAAGATCAAGGACATCCCTCCTGCCGGAAAGGAAACCGGAGGTGCCCGGCCCGCCGCAGAGAGTGAACCATTCGGCCCCCGCTCCCTGCGTTCTCGCGCTAGGGTGCGGGGGCCGAAAGGCCTGGGGACGGCTCAGCCCATGTCCTCCAGGCGGACGCCCTTGGTCTCCTTCATGAACTTCGCCACGAAGAGCATCGACAGCGCCGCGAACACCGCGTACGCGAGGTAGGTCGCGGAGAGGTTCCAGCGCGAGAGCGCCGGGAACGAGACGGTGATCGCCCAGTTGGCGAGCCACTGCGCCGAAGCGGCCACCGAGAGCGCGGCGGCGCGGATCCGGTTGGGGAACATCTCGCCGAGCATCACCCAGACCACCACGCCCCAGGAGAGCGCGAAGAACAGTACGAAGGCGTTGGCGGCGATCAGCGCGACGGTGCCCTGGAGGTCGGGCAGGGTCACCTCGTCGCCGCTGCCGGTGGCGGAGGAGAACGCCCAGGCGCAGGCGCCCAGCGCGACGGCCATGCCGGCCGAGCCGATCAGCGCGAGCGGCTTGCGGCCGATCCGGTCGACCAGCAGGATCGCGACCACGGTGCCGAGGATGTTGATGACCGAGCCGATGAAGCTGATCAGCAGCGAGTTGGACTGGTCGATGCCGACCGACTGCCAGAGGATCGACGAGTAGTAGAAGATCACGTTGATGCCGACCAGCTGCTGGAAGACCGACAGGCCGATGCCGACCCAGACGATCGGGAGCAGGCCGAAGGACCCGCCGAGCAGGTCGCGGAAGCGCGGCCGGTGGTCGGAGTCGATCAGGCCCTGGATCTCGGTGATCCGGGCGTCGGTGTCGGCGTCCGCGCCCTCGACGTCGGCGAGCACCGTGCGGGCCTCGTCGAGCCGGCCGGCCGCGATGAGGAAGCGCGGCGACTCGGGGATGGTCGAGGCGAGCACGAAGTAGACCACGGCCGGGACGACGCAGATCCCGAGCATCCACTGCCAGGCCTCCAGGCCGAGTACCTGGCCGCGGGTGTCGCCGCCGGCGGCGTCCGCGAGCAGCCAGTTGACCAGCTGCGAGATCGCGATGCCGAGCACGATGGCCGCCTGCTGGAAGGAGGCCAGCCGGCCGCGGTACTTGGTCGGCGCCACCTCCGCGATGTAGGTCGGGGCGATCACCGAGGCGATGCCGATGGCCGCTCCGCCGAGGACGCGCCAGAAGGCGAGGTCCCAGGCGGAGAACGGCAGCATCGAGCCGATCGCGCTGACGGCGAAGAGCAGCGCCCCGGCCTTCATCACGGTGATCCGGCCGTAGCGGTCGGCGAACCGGCCGGCCAGCGCGGCGCCGACCGCCGAGCCGAGCAGGGCCGAGGAGACGATCAGACCGGTCACGCCGTCGCCGACGCCGAACTTCTCCTGGATGCCCGAGACGGCGCCGTTGATCACGGAGCTGTCGTAGCCGAACAGGAAGCCGCCGAGGGCCGCGGCGGCGGTGATGAAGACGACGAAGCCGAGCCGGCCGGCGGATGCCGACCCGGTCTCCGCCCCGGAGGCCCCCGAGGGCCCCGCGGACTGCTGGGTGACGCTCACGATCTTGACTCCTGATACTCAACGCTGAGCTTGGTAGCCGATCGATCGTAACCCCTCAATGTTCAAGTGTTGTACGCGGGATACCCGCCAGTACCCTTTCCTAATTAGTAAGGTGAAGAATCAAAATGCGCCCTGTGCCGGCCTCAGGCCGGCTGGGCCAGCGACAGACCGAACCGCCCCTGGTCGTCCGTCCACCAGGCCGAGAGCCGCAGACCGGCCGCCGCCAGCTCCTCGGCCACCCGCTCCCGGCGGAACTTCGCCGACACCTCGGTGCGCAGTTCCTCGCCCGCCGCGAAGTGCACCGGCAGGTCCAGCGCCGGGATCTTCACGGTCTGCTCGGCCAGCGAGCGCAGCCGCATCTCGATCCACTCCCGCTCGGCGTCCCAGAGCGCCACGTGCGCGAAGGTCGCCGGATCGAAGTCGGCGGCCAGCTCGCGGTTCAGCACGTTGAGCACGTTCCGGTTGAACTCCGCGGTCACCCCGGCCGCGTCGTCGTAGGCCGCCACCAGCACCGCCGGGTCCTTGACCAGGTCGGTGCCGAGCAGCAGGAAGTCGCCCGGGTCGAGCGCGGCCCGCAGTCCGCGCAGGAACTCGGCCCGCTCGGGCGGCAGCAGGTTGCCGAGGGTGCCGCCGAGGAAGGCGAGCAGGCGCGGGCCGCGGGCCGGCGGCAGGTCGAGCCGGGCGGTGAAGTCGGCCAGCACGCCGTGCACCGCGAGCCCCGGGTACTCCTCGGCGAGCGCCTCGCCGGCCGCGGTCAGCGCGCTCTCGCTGACGTCCACCGGCACGTACGTCTCCAGCGTGCCGAGGTCGCGCAGCGCGTCCAGCAGCAGCCGGGTCTTCTCGGAGGAGCCCGAGCCGAGCTCGACCAGGGTGCGGGCCCGGGTGGCGGCGGCGATCTCGCCGGCCCGGGCGGTCAGGATGGCCCGCTCGGCGCGGGTCGGGTAGTACTCCGGCAGCCGGGTGATCTCCTCGAACAGCTCGCTGCCCCGCGCGTCGTAGAACCACTTGGGCGGCAGCGTCTTGGGTTCGGCGGTGAGGCCGGTCCGGACGTCGTGCCGCAGCGCGGTGCTGAAGTGGTCGTCGGGCAGCAGGCGGGTGAGATCGAATGTGCTCATGACAGATGGATCCTCTGTTCAGTAAGTGAAGAGAAGGGGCCGGTGAGTCACGCTCAGAGTGGTTTGACGGTGACCCCGTCGGGACCGGCCAGCAGCAGCGACCGGTCCGGCACGGCCGTCCAGTCGGGGTGGTCGTCGGAGGGCTCGGAGGCGACCAGCACGCCGAGGCCGGGCACCGTCCGGTGGTGCAGGGTGTCGCCCCAGGCGGTGGCGGCGATCTCCCGCCCGTCGGTGAGCAGCAGGTTCATCCGGCCGGTGGTGTGCGCGGCCGCGTCCGTGACGGTGCCGGCCAGCGCGTCGCCGAGCGCGGCGCCCGCGCGCAGCCGGTGCAGCGCGAGCGCCCACAGCAGGGCCGAGTCGGTGCGCGCCACCAGGCCGAGCAGTTCGGCGGGCGGCAGCAGCGCGGCGAGCGCGCCGGACCGCTCCGGCCAGCCGGCCAGCGCCCCGTTGTGGCTGAACAGCCAGCGCCCGGCGGCGAACGGCGCGGCCGCCTCCTCGCCCGCCGCGCAGCCCTCGGTGGCCGAGCGGACGGCGGCCAGCAGCGCCCGGGTGCGCAGGACCCGGGCGAGGTCGGCGAAGGAGGCGTCCGCCCAGATCGGCCCGGCCCGCCGGTAGCGGGCCGGCACCTCGTCGCCGTCCGCGTACCAGCCGAGGCCGAAGCCGTCCGCGTTGACGGTGCCGTACTGCTGCAGGCGCGGCGCCCAGGACTGCCGGTGGAGGCCGAACGGCGGATCCACCAGCAGGGTCCGGGGGGACACCGGCTCGCCCAGGTAGGCGAGGTGGCGGCACATCAGCCGGCCTCCGCGGCGGAGCCGGTGCCAGGTCCGGCGCCGGAGCCGTCCGGGACGTCGGCGGCGGTGCGGAACCCGGCGAAGATCTGCCGCCGGACCGGGTAGTCCCAGTTGCGGAAGGTGCCCCGGCAGGCGACCGGCGCCACCGCGAAGCAGCCGCCGCGCAGCACCTTGTACTCCGGCCCGAAGAACACCTCCGAGTACTCCCGGTAGGGCCAGGCCCGGAAGCCCGGGTACGGCCGGAAGTCGCTGGCCGTCCACTCCCACACGTCGCCCATCAACTGCCGTGCGCCGTAAGGGGACTGGCCGGCCGGGTAGCTGCCGGCCGGGGCCGGGCGCAGGTGCCGCTGGCCCAGGTTGGCGTGCTCGGCGCCGGGGGCGCCGTCGCCCCACGGGTAGCGGCGGGAGCGGCCGGTGGCGGGGTCGTGCCGGGCGGCCTTCTCCCACTCGGCCTCGGTCGGCAGCCGGCGCCCGGCCCACCGGGCGTAGGCATCCGCCTCGTACCAGCTGACGTGCAGCACCGGTTCGTCGAGCGGCACGGGCTCCAGCACGCCGAACCGGCGGCGCAGCCACTGGCCGTCCTCGTGGCGCCAGAACAGCGGCGCGGTCAGGTCGGCGCTCCGCCGGTGCGCCCAGCCCTCGGGCGTCCACCAGTGCGGCTCGTCGTAGCCGCCGTCCTCGATGAACCGCAGGTAGGCGGCGTTGGTGACCGGCGTGGTGTCCAGCCGGTAGGCGGGCAGGTCGACCCGGTGGGCGGGGCGTTCGTTGTCCAGCGCCCAGGGCTCGGTGTCGGTGCCCATGGTGAACGGGCCGGCCGGGACGAGCACCTCGCCGGGCAGCGCGGCGGCGTCCGCCGGGGCGGGCGGCGGCGCGGGCGCGGCCAGCGCGGGCTCGCCCCTGCGGAGCTGGTGGGTGATCAGCATCGTCTCGTCGTGCTGCTGCTCGTGCTGGGCGATCATGCCGAACGCGAACCCGGCGGTGAGCAGCGGCGCGCCCTCCAGGGGGCTGGCGGCGAGCAGGTCGAGCACCCGGCCGCGGACCTCGCCCGCGTAGGCGCGGGCCTCGGCGGGCGGCAGCAGCGGCAGGGTGGGCCGCTCGGCGCGCGGGTGCTCGAAGGCGTCGTAGAGCGGGTCGATCTCGGGGTGCATCGGGTCGAGGCCGCCGACGTTGCGCAGCAGCCAGAGCTCCTCCTGGTTGCCGATGTGCGCGAGGTCCCAGACCAGGGGCGACATCAGCGGGGAGTGCTGGGCGGTGAGGTCGCGGTCCTCGACGCAGTCGGTGAGCGCGGCGGTGCGGGCGCGGGCGGCCAGCAGCTCGGCGGCGATCGTCTCGCGCAGGGCCTCGGGTGCGAGGTCCTCCAGCGCGAGGTCTGCGGGGGCATGCGGCGCAGCGGCGGCAGGCGCGGGGGCGGCCCGGTGCGGGTCGCGGGCGGTCCGGGCCTCGTGGGCGTCGCGGGCGTCGTCGATCATGGTGCGGCCACCTCCGGGGGAGTGCGTCGGGTGCCGGTGCGCAGGGCGTCCAGCTGGTCGTCGGCCGGGCAGCGGCCGCGCGCGGGGTAGCGCTCGGCGAACGCGGCGACGGTGGCGCGCAGCCGCTCGGCGCCGGGCAGGCGGCCCAGCGCGGCGTCGGCGGCGGCGAAGCAGGAGAGGGCGGCGCGGCGCAGCTCGGGGTCGGCCGTCGCCAGGGTGGCCGCCCGGCGCCAGAGGTCGCTGCGCGGCGGGCGCGGACCGTCGGCGCCGCGCGCCGGCTCCAGCGGCTCCAGGGCGGCGAGCGTGGTGTCCGCGGCGACCGGGTCGTCCAGCAGCGCGGTGGTCAGGGCGGCGGGGACGATCCAGCCGTCGCCGGGCTGGGCGTCGATCATCCGCAGCTCCAGGTGGCCGCGCGGGCGGACCGGCGGGAACAGCGTGGTGCGGTGGTAGTCGAGGTCGGCCAGGGTGGGCCGGCGCTCGCCGGCGCCGCGCAGCCAGTCCCGGAAGGTCAGCCCGGTGGGCGCGGTCCACGGCAGGCTGTCGCGGCGGCGCACGCAGAGCACCTCGGCGTCGAGCACGTACCGGGTCCAGGCCTCGCGCGGGTCGCCGTGGTCGGGCGCGGGGGCCAGGGTGCGGGTGGGGTCCATCCGGGACCAGACGGTCTGCCGGGTGGACCGGTGCCCGGTGGGGCGGCCGTCCAGCAGCGGGGAGTTGGCGAAGGCGGCGACCAGGACCGGGCCGAGCAGGTGGGCGAGGCGCCAGCGGCGGTCCAGCGCGTGCGGGCCGCTCTCGGTGCCGGCGTCCAGGCAGACCTGGAGCGAGGCGGTGCCGGTCATCATGATCCGGCCCCACGGGCCGGCGGAGTCGAAGTGGTGCTCCATCGCGCGGTAGCGCGGGTGGTCCAGCACCATCCGGCGGGGGCGGGCCTGCGGGTCGGTACCGGTCCCGGTGAGGCGCAGGCCCTGGGCGGCGAAGGCGGCCCGTAGGGCGGCGAGGTCGCGCCGGGTGTCGGTGACGCAGGCGATGAGGCTGTCGGCGGGCGGGGAGCTGAGCTCGACCTGTCCGCCGGGTTCGAGGGTGAGGCGGGCGCCGGAGGGGAGCGAGGTCCCGTCGGGGCCGCCGATCGGCAGTGCGTCCAGTGCGGCGTTCAGCCGTTCCGGGGCGACCGGTTCGGTGGGACATCGGTCGTCGTGGACGAACCACTCGACCTCGACCCCGATCAGCCGGGGAGGTCCGATCTTGAAGCAGACGCCCGACATGTGGCGGCGCGCGGCCGATTCGGTGAGCGGACTCACCGCGTCGGCGGGCGGTCCCGCGCTCTGCCGGTCGGGCGAACTGGTCGGTCGTAGGGGTATCACCGGACTCACCATCCTCGGGACACGGTTGCGGCCCGAACTACCCTGCCCAGTCTGCTACGGACCATGCGGGGGTGCCGCGCAAACATCTGGTGAAGGGGTGTCCGCGCAGGTCAGGGGCGGTGCGAACGGGTGAATCGGGCCGATCGGTGGCCCCGGATCAGTCCCCGGACCAGCCCCCGAACCAGTCCCCGGATCAGTCCTCGGGGAGCGTGGATCCGGGCGCCGGCCGGGCGGCCGCGCGGGCCGCCGGACGCGGGACCGAGGGGGCGGCGGAAGGGCCTGCGGAAGGGCCGGCCGGGTGAGCCGCCAGATGGGCGGCCAGGCCCCGCCGGCCGCGCCGCATCATCACCGCGTGGTTGGCCCGGAACAGCGGCCGGGCGGGCAGCGCGAGGCGGCGCAGCAGCGGCTTGGCCGGGCGGGTGTCCTCCTCGAACAGCACCAGCGCGCCGCCCGTGCCGTCCGCCGCGACCGTCCAGCGCGACCAGCCGGTGAGGTCCCCGTCCATGCGCGCCTCCAGGACCCCGGCGGCGCGGTCCCGTCGTACGGCGGTCAGCCCGATCACCAGCCGGTAGGGGAGCAGCGCGCGGACCAGCACCTCGCCGCTGTCCGGCCCGGTCTCCCGGACGGCGCGGATCTCCGGCCACCAGCGCGGATAGCCGGGGACGTCGGCGAGCGCCGCGAACACCGCCGCCGGCGGGGCGGCCAGCCGCCACACGCCGCGGAACCGGTAGTGGTTGGGGTCCACGGGGGCACTGTAGTCCGGGCCCGGCCCGCTCCGGCAGAGGGCCGGGCCGACCCACTCCGGCCCGGGGTGCTACCCGCCCGGTTCGGCCAGGGTGAAGGCGGTGTTCACCAGCGCCACGTGACTGAACGCCTGCGGGGTGTTGCCGAGTTGGCGCCGGGCGTGCGGGTCCCACTGCTCGGAGAGCAGCCCGAGGTCGTTGGCCAGGCCCACCACCCGGGCGAACAGCTCGCGCGCCTCGGCCCGCCGCCCGGTCGCGGCGAGCGCGTCGGCGAGCCAGAACGAGCAGGCCAGGAACGCGCCCTCGCCGCCGGGCAGCCCGTCGGTGTCCGGCGTCGGACGGTAGCGGCGGACCAGCCCGCCGTGGTCGAGGCCGTCGCGCACCGCGTCGACGGTGCGCACCACCCGCGGGTCGTCGGGCGGCAGGAAGCCGGTCTTGACCACGAACAGGGTGGCCGCGTCCAGCCCGTGCCCGCCGTAGTGCTGGACGAACACGCCGCGCCGCCGGTCGTAGCCGTGGGCGCAGACGTCGGCGTGCACGGCCTCCCGCATGGCCCGCCAGCGGTCGAGCGGCGCGGGCAGGCCGGTGGCCTCGGCGAGCCGCACCGCCCGGTCGGCGGCGACCCAGCACATCACCTTGGAGTGGACGAAGTGCCGCCGCCCGCCGCGTACCTCCCAGAGGCCCTCGTCCGGTTCGCGCCAGTGCTGTTCCAGGTAGCCCATCAGGGCGCGCAGCAGGGTCCAGACGTGCCGCTCCATCGGGATGCCGGCCAGCAGCGCGAGGTGCAGGGTGTCCACCACCTCGCCGTGGACGTCGAGCTGCAGCTGGTCGACGGCGGCGTTGCCGAACCGGACCGGGCGGGAGCCGCGGTAGCCGGGCAGCCAGTCGGCGACGGTCTCGGTGACGACCCGCTCGCCGGCCACCCCGTAGAGGGCCTGGAGGTCGCGGGGGTCGCCGGCGATGGCGCGCAGCAGCCACTGGCGCCAGGCGGCGGCCTCCTCGCGGAAGCCGCCGCGCAGCAGCGCGGAGAGCGTCATCGAGGAGTCGCGCAGCCAGCAGAACCGGTAGTCCCAGTTGCGCGGGCCGCCGATCCGCTCGGGCAGCGAGGCGGTGGGGGCGGCGACGATGCCGCCGGTGGGCCGGTAGGCGAGCGCCTTGAGGGTGATCAGCGAGCGGAGCACGGCGGCCCGCCACTCGCCGTCGTAGCGGCAGCCGGCCGCCCAGCGCTGCCAGGCGTCGAGGGTGGTGAGCAGTGCCGCCTCGGGGTCGCCGCGCGGGGTGGTGGGCAGGTGGGAGGGCTGCCAGGTGAGGACGAACGGGACGCGCCGGCCGGCGGTGACGGTGACCTCGGAGACGGTGGTGCCGTCGGCGCCGTAGGTGTGCACCCCGGGCGGGACGCGCAGCCAGGCGGAGTCGGGGCCGGCGACGGCGACCCGGTGGTGCCCGGTGCGGCGCACCCACGGGTTGATCCGCCCGTAGTTGAACCGCAGCCGCAGTTCGCCGCGGATCGGGACGGCGCCCTCCAGGCCCTCCACGATCCGGACGAGTTGCGGGGGGCGCCGTCCGTCGGTGCCGCGCTGCGGCATGAAGTCGGTGATCCGGACCCGGCCGTCGGGGGTGTGCCACTCGCTGTCGAGGACCAGGGTGTCCGCCCGGTAGCGCCGGCTGGCGCACTCGGCGGCTCCGGCGGGGGCGAGCCGCCAGGCGCCGTGCCGCTGCTCGCCGAGCAGCGCGGCGAAGCAGCTGGGGGAGTCGAACCTGGGTAGGCAGAGCCAGTCGACCGAGCCGTCCCGGCCGACCAGGGCGGCGGTCTGCAGGTCGCCGATCAGGGCGTAGTCCTCGATGCGTCCGGCCATCGGGTCCATTCTCGGCCCTCCCGGCGCGGTCGGCGCGGGGCCGGGCGTCGCCCGGCCGGGGCGCCGGGTGGCGTCCGACGGGAGTGACCGGTGCCCGTCCGGCGGGAGTTCGGGACTCCGCTTGCATGCGTTCGAGGTGCGGAGGAGGATCTTTTGTGCTTGTAGTCTCATCAGTCACAGCCGCCACGCCAGGCAGCTGGTGCACCAGAACCGGAGTGAAGGAGTCCCGAGGATGCGGCGACCGAACTGGGTACCGGAGGGCACGGACCTGGACAAACCGAACGCCGCCCGGGTCTACGACTACTACCTCGGGGGATCGCACAACTTCGAGGTGGACCGGGAGATGGCCCGCAAGGCGATCGCCCTCTGGCCGGAGCTGCCGCAGATCATGCGCTCCAACCGCGCCTTCCTGCGCCGCGCCGTCCAGTTCACCGCCGAACGCGGCATCAGCCGCTTCCTGGACATCGGCTCCGGCATCCCCACCTTCGGCGCCGTCCACGAGGTCGCCCGCGCCGTCCGCCCCGAGGCCCGGGTGGTCTACGTGGACCGCGACCCGGTCGCCGTCGCGCACAGCCGCCTGCTGATGGCCGACGACCCGGACAGCCAGGTCGTCCAGGCCGACGTCCGGGACGTCGACGACCTGATGTCCCGCCCCGAGGTGGCGGAACTGCTCGCGGCCGGCGAGCCGGTGGCCGTCCTGCTGGTCGCCGTCATGCACTTCGTCCAGGACGCGGACGACCCGTGGAAGCTGATCGCGGTGATCCGCGACGCCCTCCCGCCGGGCAGCGCCCTCGTCCTCTCGCACGCCTCCCTGGAGGGCCGCCCCGACCAGGCCGAGGACCACCAGCGGCTCTACCGGATGACGCCCACACCGCTGACCATGCGCACCGTCGAGCAGATCACCGGCATGTTCGCCGGCTTCGACATCGTCGAGCCCGGTGTCGTCTACCTCCCGCAGTGGCGCCCGGACCAGCCGGAGGCCGTCGGCGAGCACCCGGAGCGGATGACCGGGGTGGCGGGTGTGGGGTTCCGCCCGTGACCGAAACACCGGAACCGAGCAGCGGCGCCGAGCGGTTCCACGCGGACTGGGCGCGGCTGCTCTCCGGTGACCACGGCACGGCCGTCCCGCCCGGCCTGCTCGGCCGACTGGTGTCCAGGACCGCCGGGCTGCTCCACCGCGCCCAGCGGGACGACCCGTTCGAGCCGCAGCTGGCCGCCGAGGCCGGCGCGGAGCTCGTGGACGCGCACTTCACCGACCCGATCGTGCTGGCCCGCGCGGTGGAGCTGCTCCAGCGGCAGCCGTCCGGGGACGGCCGCGGACCGGCCCTCAGCGGCGCGTTCGCGGCCGGCTGGGCGGCCGCCCTGCGCGAGCGCACCCTCCGCGAGCAGGAGGCCATCCGCACCGCCGCCGACATCGCCCGCAAGGAGGCCGAGCGGGCACTGCGCGCCTCCGAGGCGCGCTTCCGCGCGCTGTTCGAGAGCGCCGCGATCGGCATCGGCATCGGTGACACCGACGGCAACATCCTGGCCGTCAACAAGGCGCTCCAGGAGCTGTTCGGCGCCGGCCCGGAGGACATGATCGGCCGTCGGGTCGGCGACCTCGTCCACCCCGAGGACGGCGACGGCGTCTGGGAGACCTACGAGGAGCTGATCAGCGGCAAGCGCGAGTACTTCCAGTTCGACAAGCCGTACTACCGGCAGGACGGCGAGGTGGTCTGGACGCATCTGACGGTCTCGCTGATCCGCGACGACGACGGCCGCCCGCAGTACCAGGTCGCCATGCTGGAGGACGTCACCGACCGCTACCGGCTCCAGGAGCGGCTGCGCCACCAGGCCACCCACGACCCGCTGACCGGGCTGCCCAACCGGGCCGCGTTCTTCGAGCGGCTGGAGAAGCTCTTCGAGGAGCCGGACCCGGGCGCCCGGTTCGGCCTCTGCTACGTCGACCTCGACGGCTTCAAGGTGGTCAACGACAGCCTCGGCCACGACACCGGCGACCAGCTGCTGTCCGCCGTCGCGGCCCGGCTGAAGGCCGCGCTCAGCCCGCTCGGGCACCTGGTCGCCCGGCTCGGCGGCGACGAGTTCGTCGTCCTGCTGGAGAACAGCCGGGGTGAGCAGGAGGCCGTCGCCGCCGCCAAGACCGTCCTCAAGGCGCTCGCCGGGCCGGTGCTGATCGGCGATCACAAACTGGCCGTCGGCGCCAGCGTGGGCGTCCTGGAGCGCCGGGTCTCCACCACCACCCCCGGCGCCGCCGTCCGCGCCGCCGACCTGACGCTCTACCGCGCCAAGGAGGCCGGCCGGGGCCGCTGGACGCTCTTCGACCCCAAGGAGAACGCCCGCGCCGTCTCCCGCTACGCCGTCTCGGTGCGGATGCCCGCCGCCCTCGACCGCGGCGAGTTCTTCATCGACTACCAGCCGCTGTACGCGCTGGCCGACGGCCGGCTCGCCGCCGTCGAGGCGCTGGTGCGCTGGCGCCACCCGCAGCTCGGGGTGCTCGGCCCGGACGAGTTCGTCACCACCGCCGAGGAGACCGGGCTGATCATGCCGCTCGGCCGCTGGGTGCTGGAGCAGGCCTGCGGTCAGGCCGCCGACTGGATCAAGCGGTTCGGCGACGCCGCGCCGCAGCTCAACGTGAACCTGGCGGTCCGTCAGGCCCGCAGCGCCGCCCTGGTCGGCGACCTCGGCCGGATCCTCGACAGCACCGGCCTGGACCCGGCCCGGCTCCAGCTGGAGATCACCGAGTCCACCGTGGTCGGCCCGGAGGACGAGGCGCTGCGCACCCTGCACGGGCTGGTCGACCAGGGCGTCTCGCTCGCCGTCGACGACTTCGGCACCGGCTGGTCCAACCTCGCCTACCTGCGCGACCTGCCGGTCTCCGGGCTGAAGATCGCCGGGTCGTTCGTCGGCGACCTGCACGACCCGGCGAAGGACGAGGAGACCGGCTGGCGGATCGTCAGCGGCCTGGTGTCGATGGCGCACGCCCTCGGGCTGACCGTCACCGCCGAGGGCGTGGAGACCGGTCGGGACGCTGAGCGGCTGCGCGTCATCGGCTGCGACTGGGCGCAGGGTTGGCACTTCGGGCGCCCGGTGCGGCCGGCCGAGATCGCCCGCCGGATCGCCGAGGAGCCGCAGGGCCGCCCGGTCGCCCGGTCGCTCGCCGAGGGCGGCCGGTGACGCACCGCGAAAAGGGAATAAAGCGGGGCATATCCCCTTGACGCGGCGGGGCGTACGAGCGCACGATGAGGGCCTGGTAGTCCTCGCACCGCAGGTGCGGAACAGGACTCCATCGACGACGGACCGGCGCCTCCCGGCGCCCGGGACGGGCGGTGCGCACCCCCTTCGGCCGCCCGGCTCCCGATGACCGCCCCGCGCCCGGTCCGCCCGTTCAGCAGCCCCCTCGGGGCTTCTCTCCGGGGCCGTGCCCTGCGCATCCGTCAAACGCACCGGGCCCGCCCCGTCCCCATCCGGGCCGCGCCGCGCCGTCAGCGCCGGGCGCGCCCGTCACAGCCAGGGGCCCGCGTCGCCCCCGCCGCCCTGCGGCCCGTCCGGCGCCGCCCGCCACCTCCTCGCCGAGAGGCCGGCTCGCGAGATGAGCACCACCGCGCCCCCGAGCGCCCATCCCGACACGCAGCACGACATGCAGCACGACACGCACCATGACGGCCACCCGCTGCGGCGGGCCACCGACCGGGCCACCGACCGGGACACAGTCCACACCCGGCCGATGCGCCGGGCCGGGGACGACGTCGTCACCCGTCACACCGTCAGCCTGGTCGTCCCCGCCCGCAACGAGGCCCGCAACATCCCCTGGGTGTTCGAGCAGATCCCGCGCTGCGTCGACGAGGTCATCCTGGTCGACGGCTCGTCCGTGGACGCCACCGTCCCGATGGCCCGGTACTGCCTGCCCAGCGTCCGCAGCGTCGCCCAGCGCGGCCCCGGCAAGGGCAACGCCCTGCGCACCGGCTTCGCCGCCGCCACCGGCGAGTACGTCGTCATGATCGACGCCGACGGCTCCATGTGGCCCGGCGAGATCCCGCACTTCCTGCACTTCCTCGACCACGGCTACGACTTCGTCAAGGGATCGCGCTGCATCGCCGGCGGCGGCTCGCTGGACTTCACCAGGGTCCGCTCGCTCGGCAACCGCGCCCTGCTCGCCCTGGCCAACCGCCTGTACGACGCGAGCCTCACCGACCTGTGCTACGGCTACTGCGCCTTCCGCCGCTCCTTCCTGGACGCGCTCGACCTGCGGTCCACCGGCTTCGAGATCGAGGCCGAGATGATCGCGCACGCGCTGCGCTCCGGACTGCGGATCGCCGAGGTGCCGAGCCTGGAACTCCCCCGCCGCAGCGGCCGCTCCCACCTGCACGCCGTCGCCGACGGCCGCCGGGTGCTGAGGACCCTGATCTCCGAGCGTCCCGGCGCCCGGGCCTCGGCGGACGCCCCAGCGGAGGAGCAACGATGAATGGCTCCGACCGGCGCACCGCAGCTGCCTGCCCGCGCCCTGCCGCCCGCGACTCGCTCTACACCCCCGTCCGCGTCGTCGACCTGGACCTGGACGAGCCGAGCGGGCTGCGCTCGCCCGGCGGCTCCGGTGCCGTCGACCCGGTCGGCCGCGTGTTGGCGTTGGTGCGGCTGCACGGACACCCGCTCGGCTTGGTCACGGCCACCGGAACAGCGGGCGACAGCGCCGCGCTGCGCCGGGCGCTGGTCGATGCCGCTCACCGGGAACTGCGCGTTCCCGCCCTGTCCACCGCGACACCCGCGGCGCGGCCGAGTCGGGTCGGTCGTGCCCGGGTGCCCGCGGGCCCGGTCACGGTCAGCGTGGTCGTCGCCACCCACAACCGGGTGGGAATGCTCGGGCAGTGCCTCGACTCCCTGTTGCGGAACGGCTATCCGCGCTACGAGGTCATAGTCGTGGACAACGCCCCGGCCGACGCCGCCGCCGAACGGCTGATCCGCGACCGGTACGCCGGCCGGGTCCGCTACCTGCGCGAGCCGGTGGCGGGCCTGGCCCGGGCGCACAACCGAGGCCTGGCCGCCGCCCACGGCGAGGTGATCGCGTTCGTCGACGACGACACCCTGATCGACCCGAACTGGATCTCCTCAATCGTCGAGGTGTTCCGGGCGGACGACCGGGTCGGCTGTGTCACCGGGCTCATCCTGCCCGCGGAGCTGGAAACCCCCGCCCAGGCCGCCCTGCACGCGCACGCCGGCTTCGACAAGGGCTTCGCCACCAGGTCCTGGTCACTGCGGCAGCCACCGCCCGACCACCTGTTCCCGTTCACCGCGGGTGCCTTCGGCTCCGGCGCGAACATGGCCTTCCGGACGGACGTCCTGCGTGCCTTCGGCGGCTTCGACCCGCTCATCGGGACGGGCAGCCCGGCGCGCGGCGGCGACGACCTGCTGGCCTTCTTCCAGGTGATCGTCAACGGCCACACGCTGGTGTACCAGCCGGAAGCCATCGTCTGGCACCGGCACCACCGCACCGAGGAGGCGCTGCTCCGCCAGGCCTACGGCTACGGCGTCGGCCTCGGTGCCTACCTGGTGGCGGCCGCCGTCCGCGAGCCGCACATGCTGCCCGAACTCCTGCGCCGCCTCCCCGGCGGCCTCCGCCACGCGGTCCGCCGCGCCCGCGCCGAGCCGGACCCCGGCGCGGCGGGCCGTTTCGGGCACACCGGGTCCGCGCACTGCGCCGCCGCGCTCCGGGCGCGCGAGCGGCGCCTCGCCCGGCTGGAACTCCGCGGGCTGCTCTACGGCCCGGTCGGCTACCTGCGCAGCCGCTTCGGCACCCCGGTCGCCGCGGCCGTCGAGCCGGCCGCCTCCGCCTCCGCCTCCGTCGACCCCTCCCCGTCACCGTGGGGGTGAGCGCCGTGTCCGCACGCGCCTCGGCCGCCGCCGACTCGGCGGGGACCTGCTCCTGCCCGGTACCGCTGCCCTGCGAGTGCTCCTACCGCGACCTGGTGCGCGCCCGGCTGCGGGCCACCCGGGTCGGCGAGCCGCTGCTGCGCAACGGTCATGTGCTGACCCTCAGTTCGTTCGTCACGGCCGTGTTCGGCATGGTCTTCTGGGTCGGCGCCACCGCCTGGTACGACGCCGAAACGGTCGGCCGGTGGACCGCCGCACTCGCCGCGGCCAGCCTGCTCTCCGGAATCGGCCAGCTCAACCTGGGCGACGCCCTGATGCGCTTCCTGCCCACGGCCGGCCGCCGCACCCGTCGGCTGGTGCTGTCCTCCTACACGGCGACCGTCGCGGCGAGCACCCTGGTCGCGGGGGCCTTCCTGGCGCTGATCCCGCTGATCGCGCCGTCCCTCGGCTTCCTGCGCAGCCCCGTGGTGGCGCTGTCGTTCGTCGCCGCCACCGCCGGCTACTCGCTGTTCGTCCTCCAGGACGGCGCGCTCACCGGGCTGCGCCGCCCCTCCTGGGTACTGCTGGAGAACGCGCTCTTCGCGGTCGCCAAGGCGGGGCTGCTGGCCGGCTGCGCCTTCCTGGCCCTGGAGACCGGCATCCTGCTCTCCTGGAGCGGCGCGCTGATCATCTCCCTGGTGGTCACCAACGTCTACCTCTTCCGGCACGCGGTGCCGTCCCACCAGCGGGCCGCGCCGGTGGGCACCCCGCAGAGCAGGTTCGCCCGCTACGCGGTGGCGGACTACATCGGCTCGCTGTGCCGGCTGACGGCGTACAGCGTGGTGCCGCTGCTGGTGCTCGCCCAGCTCGGCGCCGAGCAGAACGCCTACGTCGCGCTTCCCTGGGCCGTCTCCTACACGTTCTACCTGGTCGCCCTGAACATGGGCAGCTCGCTGCTGGTCGAGGCGGCCCGCGCGCCCGAGCGGCTGGCCGAGCACGGCCGCCGGGTGCTGCGGCACGCGGGCCGGCTGCTCGCCGCGACCGGCCTGGCGACGGTGTTCGCCGCGCCCCGGCTGCTGTCCCTGTTCGGCGCGCAGTACGCCGAGCACGGCACCACGGTGCTGCGGCTGCTCGTCCTGTCCGCCCTGCCCAACCTGGTGGTGGACGTGGCCGTCGACGTCGCCCGCGCCCGGCGCCGGATGGGCTGGGTGGTGGCGCTCCAGGGCACGCTCTGCGTGCTGGTCCTGGTGCTCGCCGTCGCCCTCATCCCGTCGCTCGGCATCGACGGTGTCGGCTGGGCCTGGCTGGTGGCCCAGTCCGCGCTCGCCCTGCCGCTGCTCCTGCTGCTGCGGTACTGGCTGCCCCGCGCCGACCCGGGCACCCGCACCCGCGCCCGTGCCCGTACCCGCGCCGGTACCCGCGCCGACTCGCGTACCCGTACACGCACGATCGGGAGCCCGCGATGAACCCCGCGATGAACCCCGCGACCGAGCTCACCCTGACCGTGGTCGTCTGCGCCTACACCCTCGACCGCTGGGAGGACCTGCGCGCCGCGATCGGATCGGTCCTCGCCCAGCGGCGACCCGCGGACGAGGTCGTGCTGGTCGTCGACCACTGCCCCGCGCTGGCGGCCCGCGCCGCCGCCGAGCTGACCGGCGTGCGCGTCGTCGAGAACCGGGAGCGGCGAGGCCTCTCCGGGGCCCGCAACACCGGTGCGGACACCTCCCACGGCGACGTGATCGCCTTCCTCGACGACGACGCGGCGGCCGACCCGGACTGGACCGAACGGCTCCTCGCCGGCTACCGGGACCCGCGGGTGCTCGGCGTGGGCGGCCTGGTCCGCCCGGACTGGGAGACCGGCCGCCCGCGCTGGTTCCCGCCCGAGTTCGACTGGGTGGTCGGCTGCTCCTACCGAGGCCTGCCCGAACACCCCGCACCGGTGCGCAACTTCATCGGCGCCAACATGTCCTTCCGGCGCGCCGAGATCCTCGCCGCCGGAGGCTTCCGCACCGACCTCGGGCGGGTGGGCACCCGCCCGCTCGGCTGCGAGGAGACCGAGCTGTGCCTGCGGCTGACCGACCGCCGTCCGCGGGCGCTGCTGTCCTACGAACCGGCCGCCGCGGTCAGCCACCACGTGCCCGCCCGCCGGGCGAGCTGGTCGTACTTCCGCGCCCGCTGCTACGCGGAGGGCCTGTCCAAGGCCACGGTGGCCCGCCACGCCGGGCAGCGGCGGGCACTGGCCAGCGAACGCGGCTACCTCCGCACGACGGTGCCCCGCGGCCTGGCCCGGGCCCTGCGGCCGGGCGGTGCGCCGATCGAGGCCGTGGCCCTGCTCGCCGGCGTCGGTTCCACCGTGCTCGGGTACGGGGTCGGCCGGGTGCAGGCCGTGCTGCGCCGCGGGAGGGGAGGCGACGCGCCATGACGGCGGTACCCGTCTTCCTCTACCACTCGGTGTCCGACTCCCCGCCCGGGTGGCTCGCCCCCTACACCGTCACGCCCCGCGCCTTCACCGAACAGCTCGACCGGATCGCCGACAGCGGCCTCACCGTCGTCCCGCTGCACCGCCTGGTGGCCGCCCTGCACGGCGGTCCGCCGGTGCCTGAGGACTGCGCGGTGCTCACCTTCGACGACGGCTACGCCGACTTCTACTGGACGGTGGCGCCCCAGCTCGACGAGCGCGGTCTGCCGGCCACGCTCTTCGTGACCACCGGCGCGATCTCCGTCCCCGGCGGACCGCCCGGCCGCAGTCTGCTGCCGCCGGCCGGCATGCTCAACTGGCGCCAGCTCACCACGCTGGACACGCTCGGCGTCGAGATCGGCGGGCACACCGTCACCCACCCGCAGCTGGACACGCTGCCGGGCCGGCGCGCGTACGAGGAGATCGCGCGGTGCCGGGACCCGCTGGAGGAGGCGCTCGGCCACCGGGTCGTCTCCTTCGCCTACCCGCACGGCTACTCCAGCGCGGCCGTGCGCCGCCAGGTCCGCCGGGCGGGCTGGACGTCGGCCTGCGCCGTCGGCAACGCGATCAGCTCGGACGCCGACGACCCGCTGCGGATCTCCCGGCTGATGGTGATGGCCGACACCCCTGCGGAGGTGTTCCAGGCCTGGACGCGGCGGCGCGGCGCACCCACCGCCCCGTACCCGGAGCGGCTGCGCACCAGGGGCTGGCGGGCCTACCGCCGCCTGACGGCCGTCCTCGGCCGTCCGGCCGGGAGTCCGCCGCGTGACGGGTGACCGGCCCCGGCGCCGCCGCACCGCCGCACCGCCGCGCCGGCGCGCCGCCGCACCGCCGCGCTGGCGCACCGTCCAGCGGATGCGACCGGCCGGGCCGGATGGAACCCTGGGGGGACCGTGTCTGGGAGGCCACATGCGGCACCGTCGTGGGCATCGCACCGCACACCGGCCCCGCCGAGCGGTGGGCGTCGGCTGTGCGGCGGCGGCCCTGACACTCGCGGCCACCGCGGGCTGCGTCGGTCCGGGAGCGACCGCCGACTCCTCGGCGAGCGCCCGTGGCGACGCCACCCACGTGGTCGAGAACGGCCTGCCGTTCGGCATTCCGGGCGACTGGCACCTGGTGTTCGACGACGAGTTCGAGGGCACGGACCTGGACCTCGCCAAGTGGTCCCTCGGCAACCCCGACGTCGCCTATCCGGGGCGGGTCACCAAGCCCGTCAACGACGACGAGCTGGACTGCTACGACGCGGACCAGGTCGCCGTCCACGACGGCGCGCTGCACATCACCGCCGTCGAGCGGGAGCAGACCTGCGGCGGCCGGACGCTGCCGTACTCCTCCGGGATGGTCAACACCAGGAGCACGTTCTCCTACGCGTTCGGCGCGGTGGAGGCCCGGATCAACCTGCCGGCGGCCTCGCCGGGCGTGATCGCCAACTGGCCCGCCTTCTGGACGGTCGGCGCGAACTGGCCCACGGGCGGTGAGAACGACGTGGCGGAGGGCCTGCACGGGCAGCTCTGCTCGTACTTCAACTCGCCGTCCGGCGCCGTCGGCCACTGCACGGACGGGGACTTCACCGGCTGGCACACCCTCGGCGCCGAGTGGCAGCCCGGCCGGGTGGACTACTACCGCGACGGGGTGCTGGCCGCGACGATCACCGAGGGGGTGACCTCGCAGCCGCACTGGCTGATGATCGACAACGCCGTGCAGCCGAAGATCGGCGGGCCCACCGTGGTGCCGGCCGACCTCCAGGTGGAGTACGTCCGGGTCTGGCAGCACTGACCGCCCCGGCCGGCGCTCACCCGCGGCCGGCGCGTTCCCCCGTACGACGGGGGGACGGGACGAGCACGGCGGCGGTGTCGAGCACCGCGAGCACCAGCAGGGCGCGCGACACCGTCAGCGCGCCCGAGAGCCGCAGCAGCTCGCTCACCAGCGTCGCGCAGCCGAGACTCCCCGCCACCGTGAGCACCGCGAGCCGCAGCCGGCGCCCGGCGGGGGAGCGTTCCGGCACACCGCGCTCGGGCGGCAGCCGCAGGGCGAGCGGGAGGCCGGGCAGCAGCACCCAGGCGACCGCCAGCACGGTGACGCGCACGGCGTTCCCGTCCGGCAGCGCGGTCGCCGCGGGCGCGAGCCAGGCGAGGGCGAGCAGCGCCGCCCGCACGGCCGGCGTCACGGCGTGCTCCCGGTGGCCGGGGTCCTGGAGTACTCGTAGACGACGGCGTCGGGGTTGCGGTAGACGACCCGGAAGCGCGGGTCGGCGGCGAGGTTCGCCCGCAGCGCCTCCGGTCCGGAGGCCAGCCAGCCGGTGGCGTTCAGCCGGCCGTCCTGCGCCTTGTTGAGCATCAGGAAGACGGGTGCCCGGCCCGGCCCCAGCACCCGGTTCAGCGTCATCGCCGGGTGGGCCGCGAAGGTGTCCCGCACGGACGTCCCCTGCATGTTGATCCACAGGCGCTGGTAGCGGTCGTAGTCGGTGTAGCCGGCCGGGAAGTCCTCGGTGACGCCGGCGATCACGGACCCCGGCGGAGCGTTGCCGAACAGCCACCGGGCGGCCTGGACCTCGTAGCGGGTGAAGTACAGCGCGTACTCCTTGCCGAGATAGCTCAGCGCGAACCCTGCGAAGAGCGCGAGCAGCAGGACGGGCATGGCGACCGCCCGCAGCCGCGACCGCGAGGCGGGCCGGAACAGCAGGGCCGTCATGGCGTAGGCGGTGGCGGGGAGCGCGAACAGGTACGTCCGGAAGAGCATCTCGCCGTCGTAGCTGTTGCCGGCCAGCAGCGGCAGCGGGGCCAGCGCGAGCAGCGGCAGCGCGCCGCGCCGCAGCGCGGGCCGCCGCACGACGGCGAGCGCGGCGAGCAGCCACACCAGGGCGGACAGGGCGCGGTCGCCCCAGGCCACCAGGACCTGCCCGCGGGAGGCGGTGGAGAGATCGATCAGCGCGGAGCTCGCGTTCGCGCCGGGCTGGGTGAGGCCCTCGACGAGCTGGCGGAGGTTCTGGGAGAGGAACGGCCGGGCCACCGTGAGGTCCCACAGGGCGGTGAGGGCGACGGTGGCCAGCAGGAGGGGCAGGACGACCGGCCGGTTGCGGCGCGGCACGGCGAGCAGCGCCAGGGTGCAGATCAGCATCAGCGGGGTCAGCGGGTGCGAGCAGACGATCGCGGCCACCGGCAGGAGCAGGAACAGCAGCGTCCAGCGGGTCCGGCCGTCGGCGATCGCCCGGCCGCGGCGGGCGCGCGGCCCGGACACCGGCAGACGGTGGGCTCCTCCGGTCCCGCCGTCCCGCGGCAGGTCCGGCGGGCGGGGCAGGTCCGGCGGTCGGGGCAGGCACCGGACGACGGTCGCGACGACGGCGAGGTACAGCAGGAAGGTGAAGGTCTGCGCCGAGAAGTAGTCCTGGGACACCCAGTAGCAGCAGTAGAACACCCAGGCCGCCGCCCAGGTGAGCCGTCGGCTGCGGGAGAACGAGCGGTAGAGCATCACCAGCGGTGCGAGCAGCAGGGCGTCGGACACCGGCGGGGCCCAGCCGGCGTAGGAGAGGGCGGACGGCAGCCCGGTGGCCCTGACCACCAGCGCGTTCAGCGAGAAGAAGCCGGGCCAGCTGGTGTAGGTGTCCAGGCCGTGGTCGTGCGCCACGGGGAGGGTGCCCTCCCGGACCAGTACGTCGACCATGGCCACGTGCTTCCAGGCCCAGGCGTTGCTCAGCTCCGAGTACATCAGCGGGGCGCTGGCGTGCATGACGGCGATGAGGGCCAGCAGATAGCCGGCGTACAGCCCGCCGGGTGTCCGGCGGTCCCGGAGCGCCGCGCAGAAGCCGAGGGTCAGCAGCGTCACGGCGACCCAGAAGGTCACCGGCAGCACCTGGATCAGGCCGAGGTCGCCCATGGAGTCCAGCGCGACGTGGCGCAGCGACAGCAGCCACAGCACCACCGCGGCCGGGAGCGCGATCAGCGGGAACGCACGTCCGAAGCGACGGATCGCCGACCGCGCCCGGACGGTGCGGCCGGCGGTGGTGGCCGTGTCCTGCGGCGGCGGACCGTGGTCTTCCAGCCCTGCTTCAGGTTCCATGGTCCAGCGAATATAGCCAGCGGAATGTCCGGTTCAGTGCTGTTCGGGCGGTTCTGTCGGGCGTGTCATCCGGAGCCGCCGGTCGCGCCGCCGATCGCGCCGCCGATCCGCCGGGCGGCGAAGCCCGTGCCGGCGACGAAGCGCATCACGGGCCCGAAGGTGGCGGCGGCGGCGAGTCCGGTGAAGAACAGCCCGGGGACGCCGGATTCGAAGGACGCGTCGAGCAGGGGGGCGCCGTTGGTCAGCCGAAGCCGTTGCCGCAGGGCGGGATCGAGCACGGTGAGCCGGTCCATGCGCACCCGGTAGCCGGTGGCGGCGATGACGTGGTCGACCCGCAGCCGCGGGCCGGGGCCCCGCGCGTCCGCCAGTTCCAGGCACACCCCGTCGCCGTCCGCCGTCACCGACCGCAGGCGGTGGCCGACGAGCAGCGGGAACCGGCCCTCCACCCGGTCCCGCAGCCACCACGCGCCCGCGGGGCCGAGCACGGTGCGCACGAAGTGCGTCCGGGTGGGCTCCGGCAGGTGGCGGAAGGCGGCGGGCAGCCGGCTGAAGGCCAGCAGGGACCACCCGGGGCCGAGCAGCGAGGCCGGCTTGGCGAGGCGGACCGGCAGCGGCCGGTCGCTGCCGCGCTCCGTCGTGGGCGGGGTCCCGAACCGCAGCGCGGCCGTCCTGGCCACTACGGTCGGTTGCGCGCCCTGCTCGGACAGCAGCGCCGCGGTCTCCAGCGCGGACTGGCCGGCGCCGACCACGGCCACCCGCCGGCCGGCGAACCGCGTCAGGTCGTGGTGGTCGGCCGAGTGCGAGACCAGGCCCGGACCGGTCAGCCGGGCCAGCTCGGGCGGCAGGTACGCGTACGGGGCGAACCCGTTCGCCAGGACCACCGCGCGGCTGGTGAAGGACTCCCCGGAGTCGAGGGCCAGCCGGAACCCCGCCGGGTCCGGGGCGACGGCGGTGACGGTCCGGCGCTCCAGCTCCGGCACGCACTGCTGCTGGTACCACTGCCCGTAGCGGATGAACTCGTCGACCGGGACGGCGTACCCGTCCCCGACGGGCGGCTGCCCCTCGGCGGCGCGGAAGTCCTCCAGGCGGTACCGGCCCCCGGGGTCGGCGATCGACGAGGCGCGGGGGACGGACTTCAGGTACATCCCTTCGGGCATCCGCTCCCGCCACGTCTCCATCGGCTCGCCCAGCACGCGCAGCGGGACGCCGCGGGCCTTCAGGTGCCCGGCGACCGCCAGCCCGTACGGCCCGGCTCCGACGACGGTGACCGGGACGTCGGGGCGACGGGACGCGGTGGCCGCCCGGTCCGTGTGGCCGGCGGGGGATCCGACCATGGGGGAGTCCTCTCTTCGCCTCTTCGCCGGAACGCTCGAACGCCGGAACGCCGGAAAGTCCTTGCTCTCAGGATGCCGCCCGGGTGGGGCTCCGGCATGTCGGCCCGCTCCCGTCCGATGGCCGTGGCCGCGGACGGCCGGGAGAATGGACACGTCCCTGCCTCCCCACCCACCCCCGGCCCGGGGCCCGCAGTGCGCCCCGGCCCTCCCGCGAGGCCGCCCCATGCCAGGACCCCTCCTCGATCCGGACCGCGAAGTCCCTGCCCTGCTGGTCAAGGTGGGCCACTACCCGCCCCACCACGGCGTGATCGGGGCGATCCGCACCCTGGGGCGCCTGGGCGTCCCGGTCTACGCGATGCTCCAGCGCCGCCGCACCCCGGTGGCGTACTCGCGCTACCTCGCGGGGACGTTCGTCCGGCCGGTCAGCGGGATGGAGGCGCCGGAGCTGCTGGTCGACGGCCTGCTGGAGATCGGCCGGGTGATCGGCCGGCCGGCCGTGGCGGTCTCCACCGACGACGAGTCGGCGGTGCTGCTCGCCGAGCACGCGGACCGCCTGCGCGAGTGGTTCCTGCTGGCCCCCGTCGCCCCCGACCTGCCCCGCCGACTCGCCAACAAGGACGGCCTGCACCGGATCTGCCGGGAGCACGGCATCCCGACGCCCCGGGCATGGGCGCCCGTCGGGCACGGCGAACTCCTGCGGATCGGCCGGGAGGCCGGCTACCCGCTGGTCCTGAAGAACCTGGAGCCGTACACCCGGCTGCGCGCCCCGGTGGTCGGGCACACCACGCTGGTCCGGGACGAGGCGGAGCTCCTGGCCGTGTGTCCGCCCGGCGGCGACCCGTCCGTCCTGGTCCAGGAGTACCTGCCCCCGGAACACTCGCAAGACTGGATCACCCACCTGTGCTGCGGCGGGGACGGCGCGGCGCCGGTCGTCTTCACCGGCCGCAAGCTGCGGTCCTGGCCGCCCGGCGCGGGCGTCACCACCCGTGCCCGGGCCGAGGGCAACCCCGAGCTCGCCCGGCTCGCGGCCTCGCTGTGCCGGCGGATCGGCTACCGCGGCGTGGCCGACCTGGACTGGCGGCTGGACCGGCGGGACGGCCGGTACAAGCTGGTGGACTTCAACCCGCGGACCGGCGCGCAGTTCCGGCTCTTCGAGACGGTGGACGGGCTGGACGTGGTCCGCGCGCTGCACCTGGGCCTCACCGGCCGGTGCGTTCCGCACGGCCCGCAGCTGACCCGCAGCTTCGGAGTCGGCGGGCTGGACGTCCCCGCGGCCGCCGTCTGGGCGTGGCGGGAACGGCGGCTGCCGCCCGACCTGCTGCCGCGGCGCGCCACCGAGCGGGGCTGGCTCTGCTGGGACGACCCGGCTCCGGCCGTCGCCGAGACCGTGCGCTTCACCGGCCTGGTGGCGGCCCGGCTGGGCCGAACGGCCGGCCGGAGCCTGCCCGGACGCCACGGCGCGGGCACCGGCTGACGTGCGCCCGGCACCTGCCGCCGTGTCGCGGGGGCGGCCGGTCGCCTCGGACGGCCGTCCTGCCCCGGGCGGTCCTACCCGGTCATCCCACCAGCCGCGGCAGCTCGATTGAGTGCCCCGTCCGCTCCACCTTGGCCCGCAGGTAGTGGACGTTGCTCTCCGACAGGTGCACGCCGGTCGGTACCCGGCGCTCGACCGTGATGCCCAGCTCGGCCAGCTGGGCGGCCTTGTCGGGGTTGTTGCTCAGCAGCTCGATCCCGTCGACGCCGAGTGCGGTGAGCATCTGTGCGGCGGCGGTGTAGTCGCGCCCGTCCTCGGGCAGGCCGAGCGCCGTGTTGGCGTCGTAGGTGTCCAGGCCGGAGTCCTGGAGGGCGTACGCGTCGAGCTTGTTGTAGAGCCCGATGCCGCGCCCCTCCTGCCGCAGGTACAGCAGGTATCCGCCGCTCCCGGCGATCCGCTCGACCGCCTCGCGCAGCTGCGGGCCGCAGTCGCACCGGTCCGAGCCGAACACGTCCCCGGTCAGGCACTCCGAGTGCAGCCGCACCAGCGGCGTGCCGCCCTCCGGCACCGTGCCGAGGGCCAGCGCCAGGTGCTCGGCCCCGTCCGCGAGCCCGTGGAAGGTGAACACCTCGGCCTCGGCCCGGTAGCCGTCCGGGAAGGTCAGCGGGATCCGCACCCGCGCCCGGACCCGGGCGGTGGCGGCGCCGGTGGCCGGCTGGGAATCGTTCTGCTGCTGCGGCAGCTGGACCTGCGGCATGGGCCGGACCTCCGTGACGGGCGGCACTCCTGGGACTGGGTTGTCGACGGTACTAGGTAGTTCCAATTTGAACAACATGGTTCCGGGTGTGACCGGCGCCGTTTCGGCTGGTCGGGGAGGTGGCGGGTTGTCAGGGGCGCTCCGGTCGGCCTACGTTTTGACCCCATGACCATGTCACGCAGGACGATCATCAAGGGAATGGCCGCCGGTCCGCTCGTGGCCTTCGGCGGCGCCGCGCTCGCCCCGGCGGTCGCCGAGGCCGGCACGCTGGCGCCCGGACAGTTCACCCTCGCCGAGCGCCTCGGCAACAGCCACGGCGGCTACGCCGAACTCGCCACCGGCCTGGCCGGCGCACTGCCGAAGGCCACCGTCGCCGACGTGCTCGCCAACGTCAACCGGGATGCCGTGCACCTGGGTTCGGCCCCGAGCGGGGTCGGCGCCTTCCAGGAGGGCTTCGGCTGGAACCCCGGTGACCAGGGCGTCGCCGAATGGGTCCCACAGGGCGTCACCACCAGCGCGGACGCGCTCGGCTCGGGCGTCTGGGGCGGCAAGCGGGTGGTCCTGGTCTCCTGGTACTTCGACACCGATCCGGACAACAACCCCAACACCCCGAACCTCCCCGTCAACAAGGGCGTCCGGGTCTCCTTCGTCGACCACACCGACCACCTCAAGCCCCGGTACCGGCACGTGCTGCTGGTCGAGCCGGTGAAGACGGCGGGCGGCGCGTACTCGTACGCCCCGGTGCAGCGGCACGCGGGCGGCATCCTCTGGTACGGCAACCTGCTCTACATGGTGGACACCACCAAGGGCCTGCGGGTGTTCGACCTCAACACGATCTTCGAGGTGGCGAGCGGCAAGCCGGACGTCTGCGGCCTCGACGCCACCGACGGCACGTACTACGCGTACGACTACCGCTACGTGCTGCCGCAGAGCGCCGCGTACGACAACACCGGGACGCTGCTGCGCTACTCCTGCCTGGCCCTGGACCGGGCCAGCAGCCCCGACAGCCTCACCGTCAGCGAGTACGCCGAGGACCTCACCGCCCCGGCGGTCGACTACTCCGGCGCCGGGTGGAACGGCGACGGGACCAGGATCACCACGCCCAAGGTGGTCCGCTGGGACCTCGACCACACCGACCGCAGGCTCGCCTCGACCACCGCCTCGGAGGCGGTCACCGTCAAGCAGGGCAAGATCCAGGGCGTGGTCTCGCAGCAGTCCAAGCACTACCTGTCGACCAGCAACGGCTCCGCCAACGGCACGCTGCGCGCGGTGACCTCGGGCGCGGACACGCCGGCCACGGTCACCCGGCTCGCGGTCGGCTCCGAGGACCTCAGCTTCCACAGCTCGGCGACCACGGACTGGAAGTACGCCGAGTCGGTGATCTGGAACCTCAGCGAGTACGCGGGCAGCCGCTACGTCTACGCGGTGCGCGCCGACGGCTCCTGAGCGGCCCGGCCGCGCCGCGGGCCACCCGACCGGAGCGGGCACGGGATGTCGGGTCCGGCCGGGTGGCCGCTGCCTACGGTGAGGAGCAGGAGGAAGGACGAGGGACGAGGGACGGGAGAACGGCGCCGATGCTGGACCGGCTGAACCAGGCCATGGAGTACATCGAGGAGCACCTCGACGGGGCGGTCGACACGGCCGAACTGGCGCGGATCGCGACCACCTCGGAGTACCACTTCCGGCGGCTGTTCTCGGCGCTCGCGGGCATGCCGCTGTCGGAGTACCTGCGGCGTCGGCGGCTCACCCTCGCGGGGGCCGAGGTGCTGGCCGGCGAGCGGACGCTGCTCGATGTCGCGGTCCGCTACGGCTACGGCTCGGGGGAGGCGTTCGCCCGGGCGTTCCGGGCGATGCACGGTGTCGGGCCGGGCGAGGCCCGGCGGACCGGTGCGGTGCTCGTCTCCCAGCCCCGGATGTCCTTCCGGCTCGTCGTCGAAGGGAGCAGCAGTATGGAATACCGGATCGTCGAGAAGCCGGCGTTCAGGATCGTCGGGCGCAGGGCCCGGGTCCCGTTGGTGCACGAGGGGGTCAACCCGGCCATCGCCGAGTTCCTCCGGGGGCTCGGGGCGGACGGGGCCGCGCGGATCGCGGCCCTGTCGGAGCAGGAGCCGCGCGGGATCCTCTCGGTCACCGAGTTCTTCTCGGAGAGCCGGGCGGAGGGCGTGCCGCTCGACTACTACCACGCGGTGGCGGTCGGGGCCGGCGCTGAGGTGCCGGACGACCTCGACGTGCGCGAGGTCCCGGCCGGCACCTGGGGGGTGTTCAGCGTCAGCGGGGAGTTCCCGCGGGCTCTGCAGGAGATGTGGCGGGACGTCTTCACCCAGTGGTTCCCGTCCAACCCGTACGAGTTCCAGCCCGGTCCGGAGATCCTGCGGACCCGGCCCCTCGTGGACGGCACCGGGGCCGAGGCCGAGCTCTGGATCCCGGTGGTGCGGGCGGGCGGCCGGCGTCGGCCGACGACCGTCGGCTGACAGCTGAAAGCTGACAGATAACAGCTGACAGATAACAGATAACAGATTTCCAATTCTGTCAGTCGTCAGCCGAGGCCCCGCCCCCGCCCCCGCCGTCCCGCCCGTTCGGCCCACCAGGACCGGCCCGCTCCCGGCCCCCGCCCGCATGCTGGGGCGGGGGCCGTCGAGCGGAGAGTGGAGCGGGGATGGCCAAGGCGTTCGGATTCGTCGACTACGGCGGGCCGGAGGTCCAGGAGTTCCTGGACCGGCCCGTGCTGGAGCCCGGCCCGGGGCAGCTGGCGATCGCCGTCCGCGCGGCCGGGGTGAACCCGGTCGACTGGAAGGTCCGCCGGGGCTGGCTCGGCCGGGAGCGCGAACTGCCCGCCGTCATGGGCTCCGAGGCGTCCGGCGTGGTCGAGCGGATCGGCGCCGGCGTCACCGGCTTCTCCCTGGGCGACGAGGTGTTCGGCGTCGCGGCGGCGGGCGCGTTCGCCGAACAGACGCTGCTGGTGGCCGCGCGGAGCGCGGTGAAGCCGGCCCAGGTCGGCTTCGACCAGGCCGCCACCCTGCCGGTGGCGGCCGCGACCGCCGACGACGCGATCCGCGACATCGGCGTGGGCGCCGGGCAGACCCTGTTGATCCTCGGCATCGCCGGCGGGGTCGGCAGCGCGGCCGCGCAGATCGCCCGTAGCCGCGGGATCCGCGTCATCGGCACCGCGGGCGACGCCAACCGCGCGTACGTCGAGTCGCTGGGCGCGGCGCAGCTCCACTACGGCGAGGGCGTCGCGGACCGGATCCGGGCGCTCGCGCCGGACGGCGTCGACGGCCTCCTCGACCTGGTCGGCGGGGAGGACGCCCGCGCCGCCGCCGTGACCCTGGCCGACCGCTCCCGACTGGTCTCCACCGTCGACCCGACCACCGCGCAGGACCTCGGCGGCCGCTACCTCACCCACTCCACCACGCCCGCGACCCTCGCCGCGCTGGCCGGACTCGTGGCCGCCGGAGAGCTGGACCCGCACATCACCGGCCGCTACCCGCTGGCCCATGTCGCGGAGGCCCTGGCCCTCGTCGAATCGGGGCACGCGCGCGGCAAGTTGGTCCTCGAAGTGAGCTGAAGGCAGGTCGATATGAAGCAGCAGACGGTGACCACCGGCGGCCCGTGCTGGGTCGAGCACGGCAGCACCGACCCGGCGGCGGCCCAGCGGTTCTACGGCGAGCTGTTCGGCTGGCTGCCGGAGCCCGACGAGCACCCCGAGGCGGGCGGCTACGCGTTCATGCGGCTGGACGGCGCGACGGCCGCGGCAGTCTCCCCGCTCTACGGCGAGGGCCAGCCGACCGCCTGGTCGGTCTCCTTCCTGGCTGAGGACGCCGACGCGGCCACCGCCCGGGTCACCGGCGCGGGCGGCCGGGTGGTCGTGCCGCCGACGGACGCGCGGGAGTACGGCCGGTTCGCCGTCCTGGCGGATCCGTCGGGCGCGGTGTTCGGGATCTGGCAGGCGCGCGGGCTGGCCGGCGTCGAGGTGCTCAACGTGCCCGGCGCGCTCGGCTGGGTGGAACTGCTCACCCGCGACCCGGACGGCGCCCGCGCCTTCTACCCGGAGGTGTTCGGCTGGACGGTCCACCCGTCCGAGCGGTACACCCAATGGGGCCTGGCGGACGGGGACTTCGGCGGCATGCTGACGATGGGGGAGAGCTTCCCGCCGCAGGTGCCACCGCACTGGCTGCCGTACTTCTCGGTCGCCGACGTCGACGTCTCGGCGTTCCGGGCCGGCAACCTCGGCGCGACCGTGCTGATGGCGCCCGGCGACGTCCCGGACGGTCCGCGGATCGCCGTGCTCCGTGACCCGCTGGGCGCGGCGTTCGGCATCTACCTCGCGGGCGCCGAGGGCTGACCGGTCCCGTCCGCCAGCCCGTCCGCCGTCCGCTCCCGCCGCCGGGCGGACACCGCGCCCGCCCCCGCCGTGACGAGCACGGCCGCCAGCGGCACCACGTCCCCCACCAGGCCGTACCAGGTGGACGCGGTCGGCGCGGTCAGCGGCAGCCGCACCACCAGCGCGCCCGTGCCGTCCGTGCCCAGCCGCGCCAGCTCCCGCCCCTGGGCGTCGAAGGCGGCCGACACCCCGGTGAGCGAGGCCTGGACGACCGGCCGCCCGGTCTCGGCGGCCCGGATCGCGGCCAGCGAGACGTGCTGCTCGGGTGCCCAGGTCCGCTGGAAGGTCGAGGTCGACGACTGGTAGACGAGCACCCGGGCGCCCGCCCGCGCGGCCGTCCGCGCCATGTCGGGGAACGCCGACTCGAAGCAGATCAGCGTGCCGACCGGCAGGGCGCGGCCGGACCGGTCCACGGCCGGCAGCAGGTGCTGGTCGGCGCCGGGCGCCCGGTTCTCGCCCGCCGCCCGGCTGACCCCGGCCAGCCAGCCGAGCAGCGGCCGCAGCGGGATGTACTCGCCGAACGGGACCAGCCGGATCTTCCGGTACCGGTCGACCACGCCGTCCGGCGACACCAGGACGGTGTCCTTGGAGATCCGCCCGTCGGCCTTCCGGGCGTCCTCGCCGACCAGCAGTTCGGCCCCGGCCCCGGCGGCCAGCGCGCGCAGCCGGGCGAGCGTCGCCGGGTCGCGGTCGAGGTCGGCGGTGGTGCTGGACTCGCCCCAGACCACCAGGTCCACCGGCGGCTGCCCGGCGAGCGCGGCGGTGGCGCGGGCGCCGGCCTCGAAGCGGGCCCGCGGCTCGTCCACGATCCCGGGCTGCACCAGGGCGATCCGTACCTCCCGAGGCCCGTCAGAGTCGCCCGCCGTACCGCCCGCCGCACCGGCGGCCGTCGGCGCCGGCCGCAGCGCGAACAGCAGCGGCCCGGCCGCCAGGACCGCCGCCGCGAGCAGCGCCGCCACCGCCCGGGGGCGCGGGTCGACGGCGGTGAGCACCACCAGCACGGCAGTGTTGACCGCCACCACGGCGGCGCTGACCAGCCAGATCCCGCCGGCCGAGGCCAGCGCCAGGACGGCCGGGTGCTGCCACTGGGTGGCGCCGAGCAGCGCCCACGGCCCGCCCAGTGCGTGCCAGGAGCGCGCGTACTCGGTGGTCACCCAGACGGCCGCGACCACCACCGGCGCGAGCAGGGCCCGCCGGACGGTCAGCGGCGGGCGCAGCAGCCGCCACACCGCGACGCCCACCCCGGCCTGGAGCGCCCCGAACACCACCGCGAGCAGCGGCAGCCCGGGGCCGATGGAGCGGACCAGCCAGGACATCCCGGTCAGGATGAGCCCGGCGCCGAACCACCAGCCGCGCACCGCCGCCTCGCGCGCCCCCGGGGCCCGCTGCATGAGCAGCAGGCCGGGGACGAGCGCGACCCAGGCGAGCGCCGCCACCCCGGGCGCGGGGAAGGCGAGCACCGGCAGCGCCCCGGCGGCCAGCGCCGCCAGCCGGGGCCGGTACCGGGCGAACCGGGGGCCGGGGCGGGCGGCGCGGGCCGCCGCGGGAGCGGCGGGACCGGGGGAGCCGGCGGGGCCGGTGAGCAGGGGAGGGCGCGGCATGCCCCGTATTGTCCGCTCGGCGCGGCCCGCTCACCAGCCCCGCGATCACTCGAACGGAGTACTGGCGGAATACCGATCGACGGCGCTCAGCCCTCCTCGCCCTCCAGGTCCCCCTCGGTCTCCAGGAACGCCGCCTGCAGCTGCTCGATCAGCGCCGGGTCCGGCTGCTCCCACAGCCCCCGACTCGCCGCCTCCAGCAGCCGCTCGCTGATGCCGTGCAGCGCCCACGGGTTGGCGCCGGCCAGGAACTCCCGGTTGACCGGGTCCAGCACGTACTCCTGGGTGAGCTTCTCGTACATCCAGTCCGCGACCACGCCGGTCGTGGCGTCGTACCCGAAGAGGTAGTCGACGGTGGCGGCCATCTCGAACGCGCCCTTGTAGCCGTGCCGGCGCATCGCCTCGATCCAGCGCGGGTTGACCACCCGGGCGCGGAAGACCCGGGCCGCCTCCTCGGTCAGCGTGCGGGTGCGGACCGTCTCCGGGCGGGTCGAGTCGCCGATGTACGCGGTCGGCGCCTTGCCGGTGAGCGCCCGCACGGTGGCCACCATGCCGCCGTGGTACTGGAAGTAGTCGTCCGAGTCGGCGATGTCGTGCTCGCGGGTGTCGGTGTTCTTCGCGGCGACGGTGATCCGCTTGTACGCGGTCTCCATCTCCTCGCGGGCCGGGCGCCCGTCCAGGCCGCGCCCGTACGCGTAGCCGCCCCAGACCGTGTAGACCTCGGCGAGGTCGGCGTCGGTGCGCCAGTCGCGGCTGTCGATCAGCTGGAGCAGGCCGGCGCCGTAGGTGCCGGGGCGGGAGCCGAAGACCCGGACGGTGGCCTTGCGCTCGTCGCCGTGCACGGCCAGGTCGGCCTGGACGTGGGCGCGGACGTAGTTCTGCTCGTCCGGCTCCTCCTGGGCGGCGGCCAGGCGCACCGCGTCGTCCAGCAGGGCGACCACGTGCGGGAAGGCGTCGCGGAAGAAGCCGGAGATGCGCAGCGTGACGTCGATGCGCGGGCGGCCCAGCTCCTCCAGGGAGACGGCCTCCAGGCCGGTGACCCGGCGCGAGGCGTCGTCCCAGACCGGGCGGACGCCCAGCAGGGCGAAGGCCTCGGCGATGTCGTCGCCGGCGGTGCGCATCGCGCTGGTGCCCCACAGCGAGAGGCCCACCGAGGACGGGTAGGTGCCGTCGTTGTCGGCCCGGTAGCGGTCGATCAGCGAGCCGGCGAGCGCCTGGCCGGTCTCCCAGGCGAGCTTGCTGGGCACGGCCTTGGGGTCGACGGAGTAGAAGTTGCGGCCGGTCGGCAGCACGTTGACCAGCCCGCGCAGCGGCGAGCCGGACGGGCCGGCCGGGACGAAGCCGCCGCCGAGCGCGTGCAGGACGGCGTCCAGCTCGTCGGTGGTGGCCGCCAGGCGCGGCACCACCTGGGTGGCGGCGAAGGCGAGCACGTCGGCGACGGCGGCCGGCAGCCCGGCGGCGACCTTCTCGACCGCCTCCGGCGCCCAGTCGGCCGCCTCCATGGCCTCGACCAGCTCGCGGGCCTTCGCCTCGGCCGCGTCGGTGGCGCCGAGGGTGAGCGCGGACTCGTCCAGGCCGAGCGCCTCGCGCAGGCCGGGCAGGGCGCTGACGCCGCCCCAGATCTGCCGGGCGCGCAGGATGGCGAGCACGATGTTGACCCGGTCGGTGCCGGCCGGCGCCTGGCCGAGGACGTGCAGGCCGTCGCGGATCTGGGCGTCCTTGATCTCGCAGAGCCAGCCGTCGACGTGCAGCAGGAAGTCGTCGAAGCCGTCGTCCTCGGGGCGCTCGTCCAGGCCGAGGTCGTGGTCGAGCTTGGCGGCCTGGATCAGGGTCCAGATCTGGGCGCGGATCGCGGGCAGCTTCGCCGGGTCCATCGCGGCGATGTTGGAGTGCTCGTCGAGCAGCTGCTCCAGGCGGGCGATGTCGCCGTAGGAGTCGGCGCGGGCCATCGGCGGGACGAGGTGGTCGACCAGGGTGGCGTGGGCGCGGCGCTTGGCCTGGGTGCCCTCGCCCGGGTCGTTGACCAGGAAGGGGTAGACCAGCGGCAGGTCGCCGAGGACGGCGTCCGGGCCGCACTCGGCGGACAGCGCGGCGGTCTTGCCGGGCAGCCACTCCAGGTTGCCGTGCTTGCCGAGGTGGACGACGGCGTGGGCGCCGAAGCCGCCGTCGGCCTGCGCGGCGGCGATCCAGCGGTAGGCGGCCAGGTAGTGGTGGGAGGGCGGGAGGTCGGGGTCGTGGTAGATCGCGACCGGGTTCTCGCCGAAGCCGCGCGGCGGCTGGATGAGCACCAGCAGGTTCCCGGAGCGGATCGCGGCGAGCACGATGTCGCCGTCCGGGTTCTGCGAGCGGTCGACGTACAGCTCGCCGGGGGCCGGGCCCCAGTGCTCCTCGACCTGGGTGCGCAGGCCCTCGGGCAGGGTGGCGTACCAGCGGCGGTAGTCGGCGGCCGGGATGCGGACGGGGTTGCGGGCCAGCTGGTCCTCGGTGAGCCAGTCCTGGTCGTAGCCGCCGGCGGCGATCAGCGCGTGGATCAGCGCGTCGCCCTCGTGCTGGTCCTCCTCGACGGTGTCCAGGCCGGGCAGGTCGTTGCCCAGGTCCATGCCCTCCGCGCGCAGCCGCTCCAGCAGGCGCATCGCGCTGGCCGGGGTGTCCAGGCCGACGGCGTTGCCGACCCGGGCGTGCTTGGTCGGGTACGCGGACAGCACGAGCGCGAGCCGGCGCTCGGCGGCCGGGATGTGCCGCAGCCGGGCGTGCGCGACGGCGACCCCGGCGACCCGGGCGGCCCGCTCCTCGTCGGCGGCGTAGACGGTGAGGCCGTCCTCGTCCAGCTCCTTGAAGGAGAACGGGACGGTGATCAGCCGGCCGTCGAACTCGGGCACGGCGATCTGGGTGGCGGTGTCCAGCGGGGACAGGCCGTCGTCGCTGGCCTCCCACCGGGCGCGCGACCAGGTCAGGCAGAGCGCCTGGAGGATCGGCCGGTCCAGGGCGGCGAGCGCGCCCGCGTCCCAGGCCTCCTCGTCGCCGCCGGCCTGCGCGTCGGCCGGGCGGGTGCCGCCGGCGGCCAGCACGGTGGTGACGAGGGCGTCGGCCTCGCCGAGGGCGGTGAGCAGCTCCGGCTCGGCGCCGCGCAGCGAGGCGCAGTAGTAGGCGCGGGCCTGCGCGCCCTGGTCCTCGATCGCCCGGCAGAGGGTCTCCACGAAGGCGGTGTTGCCGCTCATGTGGTGGGCGCGGTAGTAGAGCACCGCGACGGTCGGGCCCTCGGAGGTGCGCGCCGTGCGCTCCAGCGGACCCCAGGCGGGGGCGGATGCGGGCGGGGCGAAGCCGTGGCCGGTGAGCAGCACGGTGTCGGAGAGGAACGCGCCGAGCTCGGCGAGGTTGGCCGCGCCGCCGTGGGCCAGGTAGGCGTGCGCCTCGGCGGCGATGCCGGCCGGGACGGTGGACAGCTCCATCAGCTGGGCGTCGGGGGCCTGTTCGCCGGTCAGCACGATCACCGGGCGGGGGCCGGCGAGCAGCGCGTCCAGGCCCTCCTGCCAGGCGCGGCGACCGCCGAGCAGGCGGACCACGACCAGGTCGGTGCCCTCCAGCAGGGCGGGCAGCTCCTCGGCGGCGAGCCGGGCCGGGTTGCCGAGCCGGTAGCGGACCGGACCCTCGGACGCGCGGGCGCTGAGCAGGTCGGTGTCGGACGTCGACAGCAGCAGAATCATGCGAAGGCCCTCCCGGCCTCGACAACGGGCATGGGGACGGGCCTGGGCATCGGCATGGGGCACCGCGAGGTCGCGGGCATGCGGCGGCGCATGGCTTCGAGCCTTCCTCGGGGTCCGCGCCCCGGGCCGGTGGAGGACGGCAGGAGTTCCTGGCTCCCGCGCTTCCCCGGAGTCCGGTGAACCGCGGTCACAGTGGCGGGACCGCACCGGGTTCGCACCGGTTTCCTCCCCTGCGCCGTCGCTGGCGTGCGGACGGTCCGCGGGGACCGTCCGCGAGCATCGTACGGGGTGAGGCTGACCTGGGGGAGTGCAGGTTCCGGCGGGCGCGGGCGGGGTCGAAGGTGTGAGCGACGGTACGGGGGCATCCCTTCGGATCATCGGTATGCTCGCCGCCATGCCTCCCGTACCCGACGCCACCGCGCCGGGCGCCGCCGTGCCCGACCGGGCGCGTTCGGACGCCTGCCCAGGGGCCCTTCGTCTGCACACGGCCGACGACGGCGCCCTGGCGCGGGTCCGGCTGCCCGGCGGACTGCTGACGGAGCGTCAGGCGCTCGCGCTGGCGGACGCGGCGCAGGCGCTCGGCGACGGCCGGCTGGAGGTCACCTCGCGCGGCAACGTCCAGTTGCGCGGCCTGGCTTCGGACTGCGGCGGCGAACTCGCCGAGCGGCTGCGCGCCGCCGGCCTGCTGCCCTCCGACACCCACGAACGGGTCCGCAACATCGTCGCCTCGCCCGGCCCGGCCGGCGGCCGGGCCGACGTGCGCGCCTGGGCGCGCGCCCTCGACCAGGCCCTGTGCGCCAGCCCGTGGGCGGTCGGCCTGTCCGGCAAGTTCCTCTTCGCCCTGGACGACGGCCGCGGCGACGTCGCCGCGCTGGACGCCGATGTGACATTGATCGCAGGCCCGGACGGCACCGCCCTGCTGCGCCTCGGCCGGGCCGCCACCGTGCGGCCGGTGCCCGCCGGCGGGGCGGTCGCGGCGGCCCTGGACGCGGCCCGGGAGTTCCTGGACGCCCAGCGCGCCGCCGGCCTGCGGGCCTGGCACCTGCGCGAACTGCCCGACCTGCTGCCGCCCGGCCCGCTGCCGATGCCCGTGCTGCCCGGGGCCCGCCCGCCGCTCGGCGCCCTGTCCGGCGACGGCGCCGGGGGCGATGGCCCTGGGAGCGACGGCCGGCACGTCGGCCGGCACGTCGGCCGGCGCTTCGGCGTGGCCACGGCCGCGCAGTGGCGGGCGCTGGTCGACGCCGCCGAGGGCGAGCTGCGGCTGACCCCGTGGCGCGCCGCGGTGCTGCCCGGCGGCTCCGCCGCGCGGCTCCCCGAACTCGCCGCCGCCGGTTTCCGGGCGGCCGGCGGGACGGCCTGGGAGGGCGCGAGCGCCTGCACCGGGCTGCCCGGCTGCGCGAAGTCGCCGGTCGACGTCCGGGCCGACGCCGCCCGGGCGCTGGACGCCGCCGCCCCGCCGGCCGCCGGCGCCCTGCCGGTGCACTGGTCGGGCTGCGAACGCCGCTGCGGCCACCCCGCCGGACGGTGGGTGGACGTACTGGCGACCGGGCCGGGCTACCGGGTCACGGTGGCCGGCGGGCCGCCGGGGCGGGACACCGCCGTGGAAGTGACGAACGAGGAGATGGCCGCGGCGGTCGCCGCGGCCCGGAGGACCACCACGTGATCGACTACGAGAAGGACGGCGCGTCCATCTACCGCCAGTCCTTTGCCACCATCCGGGCCGAGGCCGACCTGGCCGCGCTGCCGGCGGACGTCTCCCGGGTCGCGGTGCGGATGATCCACGCCTGCGGCATGGTCGACCTGGTCGAGGACCTCGTCTACTCGCCCGGCGTGGTCGCCTCCGCGCGCGCCGCCCTGCGCGCCGGGGCGCCGATCCTGTGCGACGTCAACATGGTCGCCAGCGGCGTCACGCGCAAGCGGCTGCCCGCCGACAACGAGGTGATCTGCACCCTCACCGACCCGTCCGTGCCGGAGCTGGCCCGGGCGATGGGCAACACCCGCAGCGCCGCCGCCATGGAGCTGTGGCTGCCCCGCCTGGAGGGCGCGGTCGTCGCCGTCGGCAACGCGCCGACCTCGCTCTTCCGCCTGCTGGAGCTGATCGAGGCCGGCGCCCCGCGCCCGGCCGCGGTGATCGGCGTGCCGGTGGGCTTCATCGGCGCGGCCGAGTCCAAGGAGGCCCTGGCCGCGCACCCGGCCGGGCTGGAGCACCTGGTGGTGCGCGGCCGGCGCGGCGGCAGCGCGATGGCCGCCGCCGCGATCAACGCGATTGCGAGCGAGGAAGAATGACGGAGCATCAGCAGACCGGGCAGCAGCAGGCCGATCATCAGCAGGCCGGCCGGCGGCAGACCGGCCGGCGGCAGACCGGCCGGCTCTACGGGGTGGGCCTCGGCCCGGGCGACCCCTCGCTGGTGACCGTCCGCGCCGCCGAACTCATCGGCAAGGCCGACGTGGTGGCGTACCACAGTGCGCGGCACGGCCGCTCGATCGCCCGATCCATCGCCGAGCGCTATCTGACGGGCGGTCAGATCGAGGAGAAGCTGGTCTACCCGATCACCGTGGAGACCACCGACCACCCCGGCGGCTACCGGGGCGCGCTCGACGACTTCTACCAGGAGGCCGCCGAGCGGCTGGCCGCCCACCTGGACGCCGGCCGCGACGTGGTGGTGCTCGCCGAGGGAGACCCGTTCTTCTACGGCTCCTACCAGCACATGCACAAGCGCCTCGCGCACCGCTACCCGACCGAGGTGGTGCCCGGGGTGACCTCGGTCAGCGCCGCCGCGGCCCGGCTCGGCCAGCCGCTCACCGAGGCCGAGGAGACCCTCACCGTCATCCCCGGCACGCTGCCCGAGGAGGAGCTGACCGCACGCCTGGCCGCCGCGGACTCCGCCGTCGTCATGAAGCTCGGCCGCACCTTCCCGACCGTGCGCCGCGCCCTGGAGCGGGCCGGCCGGCTGGCCGACGCCCAGTACGTCGAGCGGGCGTTCATGGACGGCGAGCGGACCGCCCCGCTGGCCTCCGTCGACCCCGACAGCGTCCCGTACTTCTCGGTGGCCGTGCTGCCCAGCAAGGTCGCGCCGCTGGAGGCCCCGGCCCCCGACCTGAGCGGCCCGGGCAGCGTCACCGTGGTCGGCACCGGCCCGGCCGGCCCGCTCTGGCTGACCCCCGAGGCGCGCGGCGCCCTCGCCGCCGCCACCGACCTGGTCGGCTACACCACCTACCTCGACCGGGTGCCGGTCCGGCCCGGCCAGACCCGGCACGGCTCCGACAACAAGGTGGAGTCCGAGCGCGCCGAGTTCGCCCTGGAGCTGGCCCGCCGCGGCCACCGGGTCGTGGTGGTCTCCTCCGGCGACCCGGGCGTCTTCGCGATGGCCACCGCCGTCCTGGAGGTCGCCTGCGAGGAGGCCTACCGGGAGGTGCCGGTGCGGATCGTCCCCGGGATGACCGCCGCGCACGCGGCCGCGTCCCGGGCCGGCGCCCCGCTCGGCCACGACTACGCGGTGGTCTCGCTCTCCGACCGCCTCAAGCCCTGGGAGGTCGTCGCCGCCCGCCTGCGCGCCGCCGCCGGCGCGGACCTCGTGCTCGCCCTCTACAACCCCGGCTCGCAGTCCCGCACCACCCAGGTCGGCCGGGCGCGCGACCTCCTGCTGGAGTACCGCGCCCCGGAGACCCCGGTGGTGATGGCCCGCGACGTCGGCGGCCCCACCGAACGCGTCCGCACCGTCCGCCTCGCCGACCTCGACCCCGCCGAGGTCGACATGCGCACCATCCTCCTCATCGGCTCCTCCCAGACCCAGCACGTCCCCCGCACCCCCCACCCGGACGTCACCTGGACCCCCCGCCGCTACCCGGAGGCCTGACCACCCCCGCGCGGAAGGCCGTCCGGCCTCGGGTGCGCCCGAGGCCGGACGGCAGGGGAGGATGGGACGCGGCCCGGAGGCAGGAGTCGGGTGCGAGTGCGAGGCGAGGAGACCGTCATGGGCGAGGTCGGTGGGCGGGCCGGGCAGCTGAGGAGCAGTGGGCTGCGGCACGGCTGGACGACCGGGGCGTGTGCCACGGCGGCGACCAAGGCCGCGTACCGGGCGCTGCTCACCGGGGCCTTTCCCGATCCGGTGGAGATCACCCTGCCGAAGGGGCAGCGGCCGGCCTTCGCGCTCGCGGCGGAGCTGCTCAGCGAGGAGCCGGACGGCGGGCGGCGGGCGATGGCCGGGGTGGTCAAGGACGCCGGGGACGATCCGGACGTCACGCACGGGGCGCTGGTGCGGTCCACCGTGCGGGCGGGGGAGCCGGGTGCGGGCGTGGTGTTCCGGGCCGGGCCGGGGGTGGGGACGGTCACCAAGGCCGGGCTGCCGCTGCCGGTCGGCGAGCCGGCCATCAACCCGGTGCCCCGGCAGATGATCCGGGACGCGGTCGCCGAGGTCGCGGCGGAGTGCGGCGGCAGCGGGGACGTGGTGGTGGAGATCTCCGTCGACCACGGCGAGGAGATCGCCCGGTCCACCTGGAACCCCCGCCTCGGCATCCTCGGCGGGCTCTCCATCCTCGGCACCACCGGGATCGTCGTCCCCTACTCCTGCTCGGCCTGGATCGACTCGATCCGGCGCGGGGTGGACGTGGCGCGGGCCGCCGGGCGGACGCACGTGGCCGGCTGCACCGGCTCGACCTCGGAGAAGGTGGCCGTCGCCGTGCACGGCCTGCCCGAGGACGCGCTGCTCGACATGGGTGACTTCGCGGGCGCCGTGCTCAAGTACCTCAAGCGCCACCCGGTGCCGCGGCTGACCATCGCCGGCGGGTTCGCCAAGCTCTCCAAGCTCGCCGCCGGCCACCTCGACCTGCACTCGGCGCGCTCCCAGGTGGACAAGGGGTACCTGGCCGAGCTGGCCCGCGCGGGCGGCGCGGACGAGGGCCTGACGGCGGCGGTCGCCGCGGCCAACACCGCGCTGGAGGCGATCCAGCTCTGCCGGGCGGCCGGGGTGCCGCTGGGCGACCTGGTGGCCGAGGCGGCCCGGGCCACCGCGCTCGGGGTGCTGGTCGGTTCGCCGGTCGCGGTGGACGTCATCTGCATCGACCGGGCGGGGACGATCGTCGGCCGCGCGGAACCGCTGGGGCCCTGAGGGCCGTCCTCCTCCACGGCGTTCTGTATCAGGCGTGTCCCAGGAACCTCGCCGTGATGTGAAGATCTGACGCCCATACGGGGCGAGAAACGGACAAATGTCGCGCCGCGCCCAGGATCGGTTCTGTCGCTATCTCAGTCATGAGATATCGTCTGGCGAGTGACAGGCGACTACCTCACCCGTATCGGCACCCTCATCCGTACCGCGCGTCAGCACCGCGGCTGGTCCCAGGCCCAGCTCGGCGAGGCCCTCGGCACCAGCCAGAGCGCGGTCAACCGCATCGAGCAGGGCAAGCAGAACGTCAGCCTTGAGATGATCGCCCGCATCGGCGAAGCGCTCGACAGCGAGATCGTCTCCCTCGGCTACTCCGGCCCGATGCACCTGAGGGTCGCCGGCGGCACCACCCTCTCCGGCGCGATCGACGTCCGCAGCAGCAAGAACGCCTGCGTGGCCATCCTCTGCGCCTCGCTGCTGACCACCGGTCGCACCACCCTGCGCAGCGTCGCCCGCATCGAGGAGGTCTACCGGATCCTCGAAGTGCTCACCAGCATCGGCGTCAGGAGCCGCTGGATCAACGACGGCCGCGACCTCGAACTCACCCCGCCCGCCGAGCTCGACCTGGCCGGCATGGACGTCGAGGCCGCCCGCCGCACCCGCAGCGTGCTGATGTTCCTCGGCCCGCTGATGCACCGCGCCGACAGCTTCGCCATCCCCTACGCCGGCGGCTGCGACCTCGGCACCCGAACCGTCCAGCCGCACCTCACCGCGCTGCGCCGGTTCGGCCTGGAGGTCGCCACCACCGGCGGCGCCTACCACGCCTCCGTCCAGCCCGGCACGGCGATGGACCGGCCGATCGTGCTGACCGAGCGCGGGGACACCGTCACCGAGAACGCCCTGCTCGCCGCCGCCCGCCACGACGGCGTCAGCGTCATCCGCAACGCCTCGCCCAACTACATGGTCCAGGACCTCTGCTTCTTCCTGGAGAAGCTGGGCGTCCGGATCGACGGCGTCGGCACCACCACCCTCACCGTGCACGGCGTCCCCGAGATCACCTGCGACGTCGACTACACCCCGGCCGAGGACCCGGTGGAGGCGATGAGCCTGCTCGCCGCCGCCGTGGTCACCTCCTCCGAGCTGACCGTCCGCCGGGTGCCGATCGAGTTCCTGGAGATCGAGCTCGCCGTGCTGGAGGGCATGGGCCTCGACTACGACCGCACCCCCGAGTACCGCGCCCACAACGGCCGCACCCGGCTGGTCGACCTCACCGTGCGCCCGTCGAAGCTCACCGCGCCGATCGACACCATCCACCCGATGCCCTTCCCCGGCATCAACATCGACAACGTGCCGTTCTTCGCCGCCATCGCCGCGGCCGCCCACGGCACCACGATGATCCACGACTGGGTGTACGACAACCGCGCCATCTACCTCACCGAACTCACCCGGCTCGGCGCGGACATCAAGCTCCTCGACCCGCACCGCGTCCTCGTCCAGGGCCCGACCCGCTGGCGCGCCGCCGAGATGGTCTGCCCGCCCGCGCTGCGCCCCGCGGTCGTCATCCTGCTCGCGATGCTCGCCGCCAAGGGCACCTCGGTGCTCCGCAACGTCTACGTGATCAACCGCGGTTACGAGGACCTCGCCGAGCGCCTCAACTCCATCGGCGCCCAGATCGAGACCTTCCGCGACATCTGATCCCGGACCCCGCCCCCGGAGGCCCCCGCCGCGCCCCCGCGCGCGGCCGGGGCCTCAGCCGTCGGTGCCATGGCGCGTCGGAGCGGCTTACTCGCCGGTGCGGCCGTCGAGGTGTTCGCGGAGGAGGTCGGCGTGGCCGTTGTGGCGGGCGTACTCCTCGATCATGTGGGTGAGGATCCAGCGCAGCGAGTAGGACTCCTCCCGGCCGTCGGCCGACCGGCGGTGGCCGAGGACGTCCAGGGACGGTGCGGCGGCGGCGAGTTCGCGGGCGTGGTCGCACTCGGCGCGCCAGACGGCGAAGGCCTCGTCCTGGTCGGCGTGCTCCGCGTCGAAGGCGGCGGGGCTGCCGTCGGGGTGCTGCCAGATCCGGAGGGCAGCCTCGTTGTCGAGGGTGTTGCGGAACCAGCCGCGCTCCACCTCGGCCAGGTGGCGGGTCAGTCCGAGGAGGGAGAGTTCGGACGGCGCGAGGGGGCGGGCGCGGAGCTGTTCGGTGGTCAGCCCGGCGCACTTCATCGCGAAGGTCTGGCGGAGGAATTCGAGGAAGCCGACCAGGGTGTCGCGTTCCTCGGCGGCCTGGGGCGGTTCGGTGCGCGCGGCGTCGGCGCGGTCGTAGGCGTCGCTCATCGAGCCATCCTGACACGAACGGGTCTTCCCCGGACGGGAATTACCGAGGATCGGGCCCCTGCGCGGACCACCAGGCCAGGGCGGCCTCGACGGTCCGCGCGACCGGCACGCCGGCCGGCAGCGGCGGGCGCTCCACGATCACCACGGGCAGGCCGAGTTCGCGCGCCGCGGTGAGTTTGGGCGCGGTGGCCGCGCCGCCGCTGTCCTTGGTGACCACGACCTCGATCCGGTGCTCGCGCAGCACCGCCCGCTCGGCGTCCAGGGTGAACGGGCCGCGGTCGAGCAGGACGTCGAGCGAGGCGGGCACCGGCGGCTCGGGCGGATCGACCGAGCGGGCCACGAAGTGCAGCCCGTCGAGGTGGGCGAAGGCGCCGATGCCCTGCCGGCCGGTGGTGAGCAGGATCCGCCGGCCGAGCGAGGGGAGCAGCTCCGCGGCGGCGGCCAGGGACGGGACGGGGTGCCAGCGGTCGCCGGCCACCGGCGCCCAGCCGGGGCGGCGCAGCGCCAGCAGCGGGACACCGGTGGCCCGGGCGGCCTCGGCGGCGTTGCGGGACATCACGGCGGCGAACGGGTGGGTGGCGTCGACCACGGCGTCGACCCGCTCGGCGCGCAGCCAGTCGGCGAGGCCCTCGGGGCCGCCGAAGCCGCCGATCCGGACCTCGCCGGCGGGCAGCCGGGGCTCGGCGACCCGCCCGGCGAGCGAGCTGGTGACCCGCGCCCCCGCCGAGGAGGAGGCGTCGGCGAGCGCGGCGGCGAGGGCGCGGGCCTCGGTGGTGCCGCCGAGGATCAGCAGGTGGCGCCGGGCGGGGTCGGCCATCACGCGCCGCAGGGCTCGTGCGGCCGCTCGCGGTCGGCGGAGTAGAGGTGGCTGTCGCGGAACTGCTCGGCGGCCAGGGTCCGGCCGACGATGATCACCGCCGTGCGGACCACGCCGGCCGCCTTCAGCTGCCCGGCGATGTCCCCGACGGTGCCGCGCAGCACCAGTTCGTCCGGCCGGCTGGCCATCGCGACCACGGCGGCCGGGCAGTCCGCCCCGTAGTGCGGCAGCAGCTGCTCGACCACGTCGTCCACGTACCCGGCGGCCAGGTGCAGCACCAGCAGGGCGCCGCTGCGGCCGAGGGTGGCGAGGTCCTCGCCCTCCGGCATCGGGGTGGCGCGCTTGGCGATCCGGGTGAGGATGACGGTCTGGCCGACGGTCGGGACAGTCAGCTCGCGCTTGAGCGCCGCCGCCGCGGCGGCGAAGGCCGGCACGCCCGGGACCACCTCGTAGGGGACGCCGGCCGCGTCGAGCCGGCGCATCTGCTCGGCGACGGCGCTGAACACGGACGGGTCGCCGGAGTGCAGCCGGGCGACGTCCTGCCCGGCGGCGTGCGCGGCGACCATCTCCTCGATGATCCGGTCGAGCGTGAGGTTGGCGGTGTCGATCAGCCGGGCGCCGGGCGGGCACTCGGCGAGCAGCTCGCGCGGGACCAGGCTGCCGGCGTAGAGGCAGACCTCGGCGCGGGCCAGGATCCGCTGGCCGCGCAGGGTGATCAGGTCGGCGGCACCGGGGCCGGCCCCGATGAAGTGGACGGTCACGAGGCGTTCTCCTGGGAGGCGGTGGGCTCGGCGGCGAGGGCGGCGGGCGGCTCTACGGCGGTGGGCGGCTCTGCGGCGGGGGGTCCGGCGCCGGGGTCGGCGGGCTTGACGGCGGACCACTGGGTGACCGGCATCGCCTGCCGCCAGCCGGTGAAGCCGCCGACCGGGACGGCGTGCGCCACGGCGAGCCGAAGCAGCTCGCCGCCGTGCCGCCGGTACCAGGTGGTGAGCAGCGCCTCCGACTCCAGGGTCACCGTGTTGGCGACCAGCCGGCCGCCCGGCGGCAGCGCGGCCCAGCAGGCGTCCAGCAGGCCGGGCGCGGTGAGGCCGCCGCCGACGAACACCGCGTCCGGGGCGGGCAGTCCGGCGAGCGCGTCCGGAGCGGGGCCGGTGACCACGCGCAGCCGGGGTACGCCGAGCGCGGCGGCGTTGCGGGCGATCCGCTCGGCCCGCACCGGGTCCCGTTCGACCGTGACGGCCCGGTTGTCGCGGTGGGCGCGCAGCCACTCGATCGCGATCGAGCCGGAGCCGCCGCCGATGTCCCAGAGCAGTTCGCCGGGGACGGGGCCCAGGGTGGCGAGGGTGGCGGCGCGCACGTGCCGCTTGGTCAGCTGGCCGTCGCTCTCGTACGCGTCGTCGGGCAGGCCGGGCACGACCGGGGTGCGCGGGCCGTCGGCGCCGAGCTCGACGGCGATCAGGTTGAGCGGGTCGCCGGGCGGGTGCGGCCAGCCGTCGGCGGGGCCGTCCAGCTGCCGCTCGCCGGGCCCGCCGAGCTGTTCGAGGACGCGCAGCCGGGCCGAGCCGTGGCCGCTCGCGGTGAGCAGCGCGGCGACGGCGGCCGGGGTGGCGGCGTCGGCGCTGAGCACGAGCAGCCGGCGGCCGGGGTTGAGGGCGAGGCGCAGGGTGTCCGCCGGGCGGCCGACCAGGCTGACCACCTCGGTGGACTCCAGCGGCCAGCCGAGCCGGGCGCAGGCGTACGCGACGGAGGAGGGGTGCGGCAGGACGCGCAGCCGCTCGGGGCCGGCGGTCTCGGCGAGGGTGCGGCCGATGCCGTAGAACATCGGGTCGCCGCTGGCCAGGACGACCAGCCGGTTCGGCGCGTACCGGGCGAGCAGGCCGGGGACGGCCGGGCGCAGCGGGGAGGGCCAGGGCACGCGTTGGGCGCCGACCTCCTCGGCGGGCAGCAGGTCGAGCTGCCGGGGGCCGCCGATCACGGCCCCGGCGGCCCGCAGGGCGGCGCGCGCGGTGCCGGCGAGGCCGGGCCAGCCGTCGGCCCCGATCCCGACGACGGTGATCGGGGGTGGCTGCTGGGGCACCGGGGGGCTCCTCGGGGGCGGGCGCGCGGGCTGGTCGCGGGGCGGGTGGGGGCAGCCTACCTGGCGGTATTCGCCGCGCGGTCGGCCAGGGTGCGGCCCCGGACGGCGGCGGTCCGGCGTCCTCACCGGCGGCGCCGCCAGTCGCCGGACGCGATGAGCGCCGGGTGGGCGCGCAGCCGGGCGCTGACGTCCGGTCCGGCCAGGTACACCCAGGCGTCCGCGCTGCCGCCGTCGCCGGTGCGGACGGTCAGCCGCTCGCGAACGTACGCGCCGCGGCCGTCCGGCCGGCAGTCCTCCAGCCGGTCCAGGGCGGCGAGCGCCTCCGGGTAGGCGGCGGGGCGGACGGTGACCAGCTCGCCGAGGATCCGCCGGCCCGGGTCGGTGTCCGGCACGGCGTACGGGTACCCGGGCCCCGCGTGCAGCGCCGCGCAGTCCAGCACCGCCGCCCGTACGTCGGCGCACCGGCCCGCGAGGAACACCGCGTGGTTGCGCTCCCCGGTGAGCAGGGTCCCGTAGACGAAGAAGGGGAGGGCGGGCGCGCCGCCGGGGGCGGGCGGGGCGGGTGGCGTGGACGGGGCCTGGGGCACGGGGTTCCTCCTGGACGGGGCGGCCGCGGCGGCCGGCGGGTCTCGATGGTGACCGCCTGGTGATACCCACTGGCGCGCGGGGCCGCCGATGCGGTGTCATGTCCGGTGAATCGCCAGCACCGTCCTAGGGGGACACCCATGACAGCTCCCGTCGAACGCGGGCCGGCCGCGCCCACGCCCGCCCGCCCCGCCGCGGCTCCGGGCGGCGCCGGCGACTCCAAAGCCTCCGGCGGCTCCCCGGCGGTCGCCGGGCGGCTCGGGCTCGGCGTGTGGGTGGCGCTCGCGGTGGTCTACGTCGTCTGGGGCTCGACCTACCTGGCGATCCGGATCGCGGTGGAGACGATGCCGTCCTTCCTCTCCGCCGCCGCGCGCTTCCTGACCGCCGGTCTGCTGCTCGCCGGCTTCGTCGCCGTCCGCCACGGCCGGGCCGGATTCCGGGTGAACCTCCGGCAGTTGGGCTCCGCGGCCCTGGTCGGCGTCCTGCTGCTGACCGGCGGCAACGGCCTCGTCGTGCTCGGCGAGATGTCCGTACCCTCCGGCCTGACCGCGCTGCTGGTGGCGGTCGTGCCGCTCTGGATGGTGCTGCTGGGGGCGGCCGGCGGCGACCGGCCGAAGCGGGCCGAGCTGGCCGGCGTGCTGCTCGGCCTGGCCGGCCTGGCCGTGCTCTCCGCCCCGGCGATCGGCGGCGACATCGCGCCCGCCGGGGTGGTCGCGATCATCGCCGCCACCGTCGCCTGGGCATCCGGCTCCTTCGCGTCCAAGCGCTGCACGATGCCCGCCAACGTCTTCGCGTCGAGCGCCTACCAGATGCTGATCGGCGGGCTGGGCAACCTGCTGATCGGCCTGGCTCGCGGGGAGGAGCGCGGGCTGCACCTCGGCGAGGTGTCCACCCGGTCCTGGCTGGCGCTCGCCTACCTGGTGGTGTTCGGCTCGCTGGTCGCCTTCACCGCGTACGCCTGGCTGCTGCGCTCCGCCCCGCTGACCCTGGTGGGCACCTACGCGTACGTGAACCCGGTGGTGGCCGTGCTGCTCGGCTGGCTGGTGCTGGCCGAACCACTGACCGGCCCCACCCTGGTGGGCGGGGCCGTCGTGGTCGCCGGCGTGTGCCTGGTGGTGAGCGTCAGCCGGTCGTCGGCGCGCTCGTCGACCCGGCGGCCCGCTCGAAAGTGAGCACGTTGGTCCCGTTGCCGAGGCTCCGGGAGCCCAGGAAGGTGAACGCCTGCGGGGCGAAGTCCGCGCGGAACAGCGGGACGCCGGAGCCGACCACGACCGGGTACTGCTTGACGATCAGTTCGTCGATCTCCGGCAGCAGCCGGCCGGCGAGCTCGCCGCCGCCGCAGAGCCAGATGCCGAGGCCGTCCTCCTGCTTGAGCTCGCGGATCCGGGCCAGCGGGTCTGCTGCGGTGACCTCCACCGCGGGGTCGAGGCTCTCGGTCAGACTGCGCGAGAAGACGATCTGCCGCAGGTGGGCGTACGGGCTGTGGAGCCCCATGGCCAGGCCCGGATCGTAGGTGCCGCGGCCCATGAGCACGGTGTCGAAGCGCTTGTTGGGCGCGTCGACACCCATCGCCGCCCGGGCGGGGGTCGGCAGGGCCTCGGGGAACTCCGCGCAGACGAAGGAGAGGAACTCCCCGTCCACGTACCGCATGAGGAACTCGTAGTCGCCGTCCGGGGCGGCGATGAAGCCGTCGAGGGAGGCGCCGACGTAGTAGGTGAGCTTTCGCATCCACATCCTTGGAACGTGTTGGTCGGTGGCGGTCCGCCAGGCGAACCACGACATTTATAGTACTCCGACTGTAGTGGTTACAAGAGTTTTCCTGAGGGAGTTTCAGCGATGGCCCAGAACCCCGCCCGCCGCACGGCGCTGACCGACGCCGCGATCGACGTCCTCGCCGAACAGGGCGCGCGCGGACTCACCTTCCGCGCGGTGGACGTCCGGGCGGGCGTCCCGGCCGGCACGGCGTCCAACTACTTCGCCAACCGGGACGAGCTGCTCGACCAGACCGCCCGGCACATCCACCACCGGCTCACCCCCGATCCGGTGGTCCTCGCCGAACTGCTCCGCGCGCCCCGGGACCGGGCCCTGGTCACCGCCCTGCTGCACGACCTGGTCCGCCGCGTCCACGCCGACCGGTCCGGCTACCTCGCCCTGCTCGAACTGCGGCTGGAGGCCACCCGCCGGCCGGAACTGCGCGCCCAGCTCACCGCCACCGTCCGCGAGCAGCTGGAGGCCAACGTCGCCTACCACCTGGGGGAGGGCCTGCCCGGCGACCGCGAGACCGTCGTCGTCCTCTACCTGGCGATGACCGGCCTGCTCGTCGAGCACCTCACCCTCCCCGACGTCCTCGGCGTCGACGCCCTCCCGGCCCTCGTCGACACCCTGACCGCCCGCATCGTCCCGTAGCGCCGAAGCACTGGGACGGCCGGCTCACCCCGACCAGGTGGTGAGCAGGGTGCTCAGGGTGACCCCGGGCCCGATCCCCAGCAGCAGGCCGCGGGCCCCGGCGGGCGGGGGCGTGCGGTGGGTGCGGGCGAGGACGGAGAAGACGGTGGCGCCGCCCAGGTTGCCCTCCTCGGCGAGGACGCCCCGGGAGTGCCCCAGGAAGGCCTCGTCGACGCCGAGCAGCGCCCCGAGCCGGTCCAGGATCGCTGGGCCGCCCGGGTGCAGCACGCCGAAGTCCAGCGCCCGCCCGCCGTGCCGGTCCAGCCAGTCGAGCAGGGCCGGGCCCAGGTCGGTGACCGAGCGGAGCGAGGCGCGGGTGGAGGCGAAGTGGTCGCCGCGGTGGTCCGTCAGCTTGCGGTAGCGGTCGGTGGAGTGCGGGATGGTGTACTCGAAGCAGTGCTCCAGCCGCAGGCCCGGCGTGCGCTGCTCCGCCGTGACCACGGCCGCCGCCGCCGCGTCGCCCCAGAGGCCCTTGTAGATCTGGTCCTCCACCGAGGTGCGGGTGTTCTGGTACATCGAGGAGAGCGACTCGGCGGCGACCACCAGCACCACGGCGGCCGGGTTCCAGGCGAGGAACCGGCGGGCCGTGAGCAGCACGTGCGCGCCTCCGGCGCAGGCCAGCTGACTCATCGGCAGGCGGCTGACGTCGGGGCGCAGGCCGAGGTTCTGCTGGAGGTGGACGTCCAGCCCCGGTATCGCGTCGCCGGTCGCGCTGGAGACGATCACGCAGTCGACCTGCTCGGCCCGTACGCCCGCCGTCGCCATCGCCTCGGCGGCGGCGCGTTCGGCGGCGGCCAGCAGGTCGCCGAAGGTCGTGGTCTTGCGCTCGGCGGCGGTGCGGTCGGGGGAGCTGACCAGCTCGTAGGGCTGGAAGTAGCGGCGGGTGCCGGGCAGGTTGCCGAGGGCCAGCCGGACGGTCTGCGCCTGACGGTCCGGGTAGTCGGGGTTGCGGTCGAGGATGTCCTCCCGGATCCGCTCCGCCGTCACGGTGTGGGGACCGAGGGCGAGCGCCGGGCGGCTGACGTGGGCGGGGACGGCGGAGGTGGGGGCCGTGCTGGGCATGCGGATGGTTCCTTGGGGCTGTGCGTGTCGCGCCCGGCCGGACGCGACGGCCGGCCCCGGGCGTTCGGGGGCGCGCCGTCCGGCGCGGCGCGCGGCCGGCCCGGGGCCGGGGCGTGCCGACCCGTCGTGACCGTCCAGCCCGCCCGGGCGCCGGTAGCGCCACGCTACCCGCCGGGCCGGCCCGCCGCCGTCCCCGCCCCGTCCCTCGCCTCCGGCCGGGAGACCCCCGGCGACCTGCGCGGATCACCCGCACCGTCGCCGTACGCGAGGCCCGTTCGGACGGCCCGGATCAGACCGCGTACGGAGGGCGCCCGGCCCACCAGTGGCCGGGGGCCTCGGGCTCGCGGCTGGTCCAGAACTCGATCAGGCCGGCGACGAACTCCTCGGCGGAGAGCAGGCCGTCACCGTCCAGGTCCAGCCGGTGGAAGGCCTCGTCCGCGTCGTCGCGGGAGAGCGCGGAGAAGTTGCCGCGCTGGAAGACGAAGAACTCGCCCGCGTCCACCGTGCCGCTGCCGTCCACGTCGGCGATCGCGAGGTACGCCTCGGCGAGGGCGCCGTACACCGTCCGCGCGGCCACCGGATCGTCGGCGAGCGAGCGGGTCGCGGCGACGAACTGGGCGCGGCCGACCGCCGTGGTGCCGGCGGGCAGTTGGGAGACGTGCAGGTCGCGCCAGATGGCGAGGTAGGCGTCGACGATCCGTTCCTCGGCGGTCGACTCCTCCGCGTGCCCCAGCGAACGGGCCACCGCCCGGCCCATCAGCACGTGGTCGTGTTCGGTGACCAGGCCGTCGCCGTCGGCGTCGAGGTGGTCGAACCCGTGGTGGATCCTGGCGAGCAGCTTTTCCTCGGACACGTCTCCCCCGGGCTCAGAACAGATCAGTCACAGCGGTCAGTCGGAGCACGCTAACCCGTCGGGCACCGGCCGCGCAGCCGAAGCCCCGAACTGCCGCCGGCCCGCCCGCAGCCCGTCCACCGCCCCTGCGCCGCTCAGTGCGCGGCGGCGAGCAGGCCCCGGGCGTAGTCGGTGTGCGGAGCGGTGAACAGCCGGTCGCGGTCGGTGGATTCGACCAGCCGGCCGCGGTGCATCACGGCCACCCGGTCGCAGAAGTGCCGGACCACCGCGAGGTCGTGCGAGACGAACAGGAAGGCCACGCCGAGCCGTTCGCGCAGCTCCATCAGCAGGTTGAGGACCTGCGCCTGGACCGAGACGTCCAGGGCGGAGACCGGCTCGTCGGCGATGATCAGCCGGGGCTCGGGGGCGAGCGCGCGGGCGATGCCGATCCGCTGGCGCTGGCCGCCGGAGAACTCGTGCGGATAGCGGTCCAGATGGGCGGCCGGCAGCCCGACCTGCTCCAGCAGTTCGGCCGACCGCCGCCGCCGCTGCTCGGCGGTGAGCCCGGTGTGCAGGCGCAGCGGGGTGTCCAGGGTCTGGGCGACGGTGCGGCGCGGGTTGAGCGAGGCGTACGGGTCCTGGAAGACCAGCTGGATCTCCTTGCCGAGCCGCCGCCGCAGCGCCCGGCCGGGCCGGGTGGCGTCCACGCCGTCGTAGCGGACGGTGCCGGCGGTGGCGGGCTGGAGCCCGGCCAGGACCCGCGAGGTGGTGGACTTGCCGGAGCCGGACTCGCCGACCAGGCCGAGCGTCTCCCCGGGCGCGATGCGCAGGCCGACGCCCTCGACCGCGCGGACCGGTTCGGCCCGTACGCCGGGGAAGCCGGGGACGCCGGGGAAGCCGCGGAAGCGGCGCCGGCCGGGGAAGTGCACGGCGAGGTCCTCGACCTCGATCAGCCACCGGCCGGGGGCCGCCTTCTGCGGCGCGGGCCGCCGGGGGGAGCGGAGCGACGGCGAGGGGGCGTCGACCGTCGGCAGCGGCGTGCCCGGGACGGAGTCCAGCGTGAGCGCGGCGCCCACCAGGGCCCTGGTGTACGGCGCCGCGGGCGCGGCCAGCAGGCTCGCGGTCGGCGCGCTCTCCACCGCCCGGCCGCCGCGCAGCACGAGGGTGCGGTCCGTGGTGCCCGCGACCACCCCGAGGTCGTGGCTGACCAGCAGCACCGCGGTGCCGTGCTCGCGCTGCAACTCGCCCAGCAGGTCGAGCACCTGGCGCTGGACGCGGGCGTCGAGCGCGGTGGTGGGCTCGTCGGCGATCAGCACGTCGGGGTCGTTCATCAGCGCCATCGCGATCATCACGCGCTGCCGCATGCCGCCGGAGAACCGGTGCGGGTGGTCGCCCACCCGGGCGGCCGGGATGCCGACCCGGTCGAGCATCGCGACGGCCCGCCGGCGTGCCTCGGCGCGGCTCGTGCCGGGGTGGTGCAGCCGGTACATCTCGGCGAGCTGCGCGCCGACGGTGTGGAAGGGGCTGAGCGAGGTGAGCGCGTCCTGGAAGACCTGGGCCACCCGGCCGCCGCGCACCCGCCGCAGCACGGACTCCCCGGCGCCCACCAACTCCTGCCCGCCCAGCCGGATCGAGCCGGTGACCGTGGTGGTGCGGGGGTCGTGCAGGCCGAGCACGGCGAGTCCGGTGGCGGACTTGCCGGAGCCGGACTCGCCGACCAGGCCGAGCACTTCACCGCGGGCGAGGTCGAAGGAGAGGCCGTGGACGGCGGTGACGGGCGCGCCGCCGCGTGGGTCGGCGAAGGTGACGGAGAGGTCCCGGACGCTGAGCACGGGCGGCTCGACGGGCGTCGCGGGGGCTGGGGAAGGGGTCAAGGGAAAGGGCTCCAAGCGGGGACGGGGAGGGATCAGCCGAGGCGGATACGCGGATCGAGCCAGGCGATCACCAGGTCGGCCAGCGCGACGAACAGCACGACGAAGCAGGCGGCGAGCAGGACGGCGCCGACCACGGCCGGCAGGTCCTGCCCCTCGACGGCCTCGGTGGCGAACCGGCCCACGCCGTTCAGCCCGAACACCGTCTCGGTGATCACCGCGCCGCCGAGCAGGGCGCCCGCCTCCAGGCCGAGCAGCTGCACCAGCGGTCCGGCGGCGCCGCGCGAGGTGTACTTGAGGTGCGTGCGGAGCCGGCCGAGGCCCTTGCCGCGCGCGGTGCGGACGTACTCCTCGTCCATCGTCTCCAGCAGCTGGGAGCGCGAAAGCCGGGCGAACACCGCCGAGTTGACGAAGCCGAGGACGATCCACGGGAGCAGCATGCCGCCCGCCCAGGCGGCCGGATCGGTGGCCGGCGGGGTGTAGGAGGGCAGCGGCAGCAGTCCGGTGGTGTAGACCAACCCCCACTGGGCGACATAGCCGAGGAAGTAGATCTGCACGCTGGCGCCGATCAGGGTGAAGCCGGAGAGCAGCCGGTCGGTCCGGGTGCCGTGCCGCAGCGCGGCGACGAACCCGGTCCCGAGTCCGAACAGCACCAGGACGGCCAGCGCGCCCGCCGCCAGCGAGACGGTCACCGGCAGGTGGTCGACCAGCGCCTCGGTGACCGGCTGGTGCAGCCGGTAGGAGTAGCCGAGGCAGGGCGCGTCGCAGTGCAGGGCGGACCCGTCGACGTCCTGGACGTCCCGGCCGGCGACGATCCCGGCCAGGTAGTCGGTGTACTGGGTGAGCAGCGGCTGGTCCAGGCCCATGCTCGCGCGGACCGCCGCGACCTGGCCGGTGTCGCAGCGCGGGCCGCAGGCGGCGCGGGCCGGGTCGGCGGGGGCGGCGTAGAAGAGGGCGAAGGCGGCGGCGGAGACCGCGGCCAGGACGGCGAGCGCCTGGAGGAGCCGCCGCAGGGCGAAGGAGAGCATGGTGGCCGGTCCGGGTTCGGGGGGCGTCGGGGGCGCCGGGGGCGTCGGGGGCGCGGTGGGCGCTGGC
>NZ_JBHSOF010000052.1:0-60868 GCF_042656005.1 Kitasatospora misakiensis
CACAAACCCGCTGGCCACAGACCTGAAACGGTCACCCGCGAAGTACGGGTCTAGAGGAGCCCCCCGGACCGCCCACGGCCTGCCCATGATCGAAGTAGGACGGTCGGTTTCCGACTCAACGGGGCGGGGACGCGGTGCGCTGCAGCAGGGCGTCGACCTGTGGCAGGCGCCGGTAGGGGCGGGTCTGGTTGCGCAGCTCGGTCACGGCTCGGTCGATCCGCCGGGACCGCAGGGTGGTGCGGGCGTCGAGGAAGCGGTGCCAGGTGGCGACGGCCTCGTCGAGGCGCCCGTCCTGGGCCTGGAGCCGGGCGAGGCGGGCCAGGGTGACGGCGAGCGAGCGCCGCTCCTCCGCGGGCCGCAGGTGCACCGAATCGGTGAGGGCGGCGACCGCGCCGCGCCGGTCCCCGAGGAACGCGGACATCTCGGCCTGCTGGTGGCGCAGGGCGGCCAGGTGGTAGGCGCCGACCGGCGCCGAGGCGGGCGATCCGGCCCGTTCCAGGAAGCGCTCCGCCGCGGACAGGGTCTGCGGCGCGCGCCTGCGGTCCTGTTCCACGGCGCGGGAGACGGCGAGCTGTCCGTGCAGGAAGGCCCGGCGGAGCGGATCCACACCCGTGCCCGCCGCCACGGCGCCCTCGGAGAGGTGTACGGCCTGCCGGCGGTGGCCGAGCATGAGGGCCTGCACCGACATGCCGCGCAGGGCGATCGCGTAGTCGGTGCTGCTCCCGCCCTCCGCGGCAAGGCTCAGCGCGAGTCGGTAGTAGTGCTGCGCCGCTCCGTGCAGGAGATCGTCCCAGCACATGAAGGCACAGAGGTAGGCGAGCTGCGAGGCGGCGACCAGCAGCCGCTGGTGCTGAACCGGTCGCAGGACCGATCCGAGCAGGGGTTCCACGCTGTGGGCGAGGTAGGAGGCGAGTGCCCGCCGGGCCAGGCCGCCGCCGGCCCGGGCGTCGACGGCGGAGAACAGCGCCGGCATCTCCTCCACCGCGCGGATGTCGGCGATGCCCGGCCGGTACGGTCCGGTCGGCCGGGCGGGCGGGGTGAAGGGCGGCGGCCAGCCCGGTACGGAGAGCGCGGCGATGCTGTAGACGGAGCCTACGAGCGCACGGCCGTGCGGGGGCTGCGGAGCGAGCTGCCGCAGGAGGGTCAACTCCTCACGGGTGTCGACGGGTTCGGGGACCCAGGTGGCCGGCCCGCGCTGGCGGGGCAGCGGCCGGTCCAGGCCGAGGTCCGCGGTGCTCACGGTCCGGCCGAACCGTCGGGAGAACACCTCGGCGAGCAGATCGGGACCGGGTGGTCGGGGGCGGCGGCCCGCGAGCCAGTGGGAGACGGAGGTGCGGTCGTAGGTCGTGCGGATGCCGCACTCGGCGGCGGCCAGGTTGACCGCTCGGGCCAGTTCGCCGCCCGTCCAGCGGGCCTCCACGAGCAGGAGCCGCAGCAAGTGGTTGGGAAGGGGCTGGGACACGGAATCCTCCCTCGCCCACCAGGCGAGGCATGACGTCAACTCTCGCTGGCAGTACGGCCTTCAGGATAAGCGCCAAGCGGACGATTTCCGCCTCGCGCCTTTACCAATCCTCACCCGTGCGGGTGAGGTCGCCGACGATCCGCCCCGCGGCCGAGTGGATCGGTCGGAATGCGCAACACCACGGCGAACGCAACACACCGGCGCCCCGGACCCCCTTCCGCCCGCCCGGCCCGATGTCCCTCACTGGACACCACAGGGAACATCCGGCACGACGGCCCAAGCCGTCGAGACTGCTCTGCGAGGACTCGCATGCTGCTACTGACGGGAGCCACCGGCTTTCTGGGCTCGCGCCTGTGCGCGGAACTGCTGCGACAGACGGAGCAGGAGCTCGTCTGCGTGGTCCGTGCGTCCAGCGCGTCGGAGGCCGAGGAGCGGGTGCGGCGGCGTCTGGCCCGGCAGGACCCCGAGGTGGCCGGCTCCCGCCGGCTGCGCTTCGTCGCGGGCGACCTCACCCGGGAACGGCTCGGACTGCCCGGCGACGTCTACCGCGGCCTGGCCGAGGCGGTGACGGAAGTCCACCACTGCGGCGCGTCGGTGAACATGGCGGCCCCGTACGCGGCGCTGGCCCCGGTCAACGTGGCGGGGACAGCCCGGGTGCTGGAGTTCTGCCGGGCCGCCGGCGACAGCCCGCTGCACCACGTCTCCACGCTGGGCGTGTTCTTCGACGCCCGCCGGGCCGGCCTCGACGTGGTCGGCGAGCACGACCGCCCCACCCAGGAGACCTGCGGGTCGATCGGCTATCCCCGCTCGAAGTACCAGGCCGAGGCCCTGGTCGACGCGGCGGCCGCCGAAGGGCTGCCGGTGGCCGTCTACCGGCCGGGCCTCGTCCTCGCCGACTCCCGCGACGGGGCCTGCCCGCACGACGACTTCACCGCGAACCTGTACGCGGCCTGCGCGCTGTCCGGGCTCTTCCCGCAGACGCACGGCACGATCCCGGTCGTCGCCGCGGACCACGCCGCGCAGATCATCGCCGCGCTGTCGCAGCAGGACGGCTCCCTCGGCGCGGCCCACCCGGTGATGCACCAGGACCCCTTCCCCGCACACCGCTTCCTCGAACAGGCCAGGGCCTACGGCTACGACCTGGCGCCGGCTCCCGCGGACCAGTGGCTCGCGGGGCTGAAGGCCCTCGGCCGGACACCGCAGGCCATGGCGATCCGGGCGCTCGCCATCTCCCGCCACATCCTGGGCCTGGCCCCGGACACCGTCCTGCCCCGGTTCCGGAACCCCCGGACCGTCAAACGGACCGCCGACGCCGGAGTGCCGTCACCCGCCATGGACACGGCCTACTTCGCCCGCATGTTCGACCACCTGATCGACCAGCAGGTCATCCCGCACCCCGCAAGGAGACAACCGTGACCACCGTGCCGTCCCCCCGCCAGAGCCTGGAGCGCGCCCTCACCGGCGGATTCCAGGTGGACACCGCCCAGCTCTCCGACAGCGCCACCCTGGACGACCTCGGCCTGGACTCGCTCGCCGTGGTGGAGCTGATCGACATCCTCGCCGCCGAACTGGGGCGGACCCTCGCGGACGACGCCCTGAACCGCGCGATGACCCTCGGCGAGATCGTCACCGCGTTGCACGAGAGTGCCCCGTGACCGCCGGCCGACAGCCCGCCGGGGTCGTGGTCACCGGACTCGGGCTGGTCACCGCCGCCGGCCAGGGCGCCGACGCCACCTGGAAGGCTGTCACCGCCGGCCGGCCCACCGCCCGTACCTGCTCCGAACTGGACGGGCTCGGCGTGGACTTCGCCTGCCGGCTGGCCGACTTCGAGCCGGCCGCCCGACTGGGCGCCGCCCTGGTGCGCCGCACCGACCGGTACGCCCAACTCGCGCTCGTGGCCGCGGACGAGGCCCTGCGCACGGCCGGCCTGGAGCCGGCCGGCTGGGACGGAGCCAGGGTCGGCGTGGTGATGGGCACCGCCTTCGGCGGCATCACCACCCTGGAGGAACAGACGTACCGGCTCGCCCGCGAGGAGCGCGTCTCGGCCGTCACCATCCCCATGTTCCTGCCCAACGTGCTGGCCGGACAGATCTCCCTTCGCTGGCAGGCCCGCGGCCCGAGCATGACCGTCGGCACCGCCTGCGCCTCCGGGGCCACCGCCATCGGCGTCGGCGCGGACCTGCTCCGTACGGGCGCCTGCGACATCGTGCTGGCCGGCGGCGCCGAGGCACCCGTCAGCCGGCTGCTGGCCGCGGCCTTCGCACGCATGGGCGCCCTGTCCTCCCGACGGTCCGAGCCCGCCCGGGCGTCGCGGCCCTTCGACGCCGACCGCGACGGCTTCGTCCTCGGGGAGGGCGCCGCCGTGCTGGTGCTCGAACGCGAGGCGGACGCCCGCGCGCGGGGCGCGACCGCGCTCGCCCGGATCGCCGGATACGGTGCCTCGGCCGACGCCCACCACCTCACCTCCCCCCACCCGCAGGGAGCCGGACTGGAGGCCGCCGTACGGGCCGCCCTGCGGCAGGCCGGGGCCTCGCCCGCGGACGTCGACCACGTCAACGCCCATGCCACCAGCACCCCGCAGGGCGACCTCGCCGAGGCCGGCCTGCTCGCCCGGCTCTTCGCAGGCGGGGTCAGCGTCACCTCGGCCAAGGGCGCGCTCGGGCACACCCTGGGCGCGGCCGGCGCGATCGAGGCCGCGCTGACCGTCCTCGCCATCGTCGAGCAGACCGTCCCGCCGACCGCGAACCTGGACCGGCCGGACCCGCGCGTCGACCTGGACCTCGTCACCGGAACCCCGCGGCCCCAGCGCATCCGCCTCGCGCTGTCGGCCTCCAGCGGGTTCGGCGGCCAGAACGCCGTGCTCGCCCTCGCCCCCGCCTGACCTCGTACCGCCCCCGCCTGGCCTCGTACCTGACCTCGTACCGCCTCTCCAGGAGACCGATGCCCGACCACCCGACCACCGCCCCGCACACGACACGAACCCTCACCGTCGAACTGTCGATGTGCGGCCAGAGCGCCTTGTTCGCGGCCCGGATCGGCGACTGGACCTGGGACGTGGTGTCCCGACAGTGCGGACTCGACATCCACCGGGCCCGTACCCCCGACGGCGACCCGACCTACCTCGCCTACACCTACTTCCGCATCCGCGGCAGCCGCGCCCTGCCCGTGCTGGGCCTGCGCCTCGGGGACGAGGTACGCGTCGACTCGCAGGCCTACAGCTGCGGCAGCCAATCGGTCGCCGTACTGCACCGCGTCACACCCACCGCCGGATCCGACTGCCTGTACGTCGAGAACCTCAACCGCTGGATCACCCGCGCCCGCTCCGACGGCGGCTCCGGTCTGGCCGGCGCCGCCCCACTCGGCTTCACCCACGACCACCTGCCCCGACTGCCCGCCGACCGCTCCCTGCGCGCCGTCCCCTCCGCCGCCCGCCGGGCCGGCACCCTCCTGAGCCCCGCCCCGGCAGCCTCCCACCTCGCCGCACCCCCGTTCACCACCACCTACCGCATCGACCCCGCCCGCGACCTGAACGCCGTGGGCATCGTCTACTTCGCCTCCTACTTCGCCATCATCGACTCCGCCGTCCTGGCGTTCTGGCGGCACCTGGGACGCCCCGACCACGCGTTCCTGCGACGACGCGTCCTGGACCAGAAACTCTGCTACCTCGAGAACGCCGCGCCGCACGCGGAACTCGACCTGACCCTCCGCCTGTACACCCTCCCCGACGAGGACGTACTCGACATCACCCTGCGGGACCGCACCAGCGGACGCCTGCTCGCGCTGAGCACCCTCGACATCGCTCACGACGACCCCGACTGGTAGCCGGTAGCCGAACGCGGACCCGGTCAGTCGCCGTCTGCGGCGGGGACGAGGTGCTCGGCGACGCTGCGGAGCTTCTCGCAGGTCTCCTCGTGCTCCCGTTCGGACCGGGACTGGCGGACGATGCCGGCGCCGGCCTGGAGCCAGCAGCGCCCGTCCTGTCGGAAGACGCTGCGCAGGACCAGGGCGGCGTCCAGGGTGCCGTCCGCGTCGCAGGTCAGGACCGCTCCGCCGTACAGGCCGCGGGGCCGTCCCTCCAGCGCGCGGATGACGGGGTAGGCGGGGGCTTTGGGGATGCCGGTGGCGGTGACCGCGGGGAACAGGGCCGCGAAGGCGTCCCAGGGGCCGAGGCCGGGGCGCAGACGGCCGGTCACGACGGAGGCCAGATGCTGGACGCTGCCACGGTCCAGGACGTTCAGGTACTCGCTGACGCCGGTGGTGTGGCAGACCGCGGCCAACTCCTCCAGCGCGAGCTTGACCGAGATCGCGTGCTCGTGGATCTCCTTGGGGTCCCGCAGCAGTTCGGCCCGCAGCCGGGCGTCCTCGGCCTGCGATCCGGTACGCGCCCGGGTACCGGCCAGCGGACGGCTGATCACCAGACCCTCGCGGGTGACCTCGGCCACCGTCTCCGGGCTGAACCCGGCGGCCTGCACCCCGCCGAGGTCCAGCAGGAAGGAGCGGGCGGGCGTGTTGGCCCGGCGTCCGGCCAGGTAGGTGGCGACCAGGTCGACGGGGGCGGGGACGTCCAGGCGCCGGGAGAGGATCACCTTGTCCAGGGGGCCGCCGCCGTGCAGTTCGGCCACGGCGGCGGCCACCGCCGCGCGGAAGTTGCCGGTGTCCTCCAGCGCCAGGGCGATCCGGTCGCCGCGCTCGGTCGGGGCCGCCTGGGGGTCCTGGCCCGCGCTCACCAGGGCGGCCAGCCGGTCCAGGTGCTCGGGGCTGGTGGAGCGGATCAGGACGCTGCCGCCGTCGGCGCGGATCTCGTCCCCGGGGACGATCAGGTGCAGGAGGGGGCCCGTGGGCCGGCCCGCTCCCGCCAGCGCGGCGGCGAGTTCGAATGCGGCCCAGCCGTAGGCACGCCAGTCGCTGACCGGCACCCGGGCGAGCCGCTCGGCCACGGTGCGCAGCGGTGCGGGCTCGGGGCCGGACAGGCGCACCGTGGCCAGGGGCCGGCCGGCCAGCGACCATTCGGCGGGGCCCTCGTAGACCACGTACTGGTCGTAGCCGGTGCCGCGGACCAGCCGGGCCATCAGCCGCAGCGGGTCCTCGGCGACCGGCAGCCGTACCTCCAGGTACCGGGTGGTCACGGCGTCTCCTCGGGTCTCAGGGGGCGGCGTCCGCGCACGCTGACCAGCGGATAGGAGTTGACGACGAACTCCGGGTCGCGCAGCAGCCGGTGGAAGTCGGCCAGTTCGGCCGCGCCGATGCCGGCCACGGCCAGGTCGGCGGCGACCTGTTCGGTGTTGTGGCGGTGCAGGTCGATGCCCCGGCTCCCGCCCGGCCATGCCTCGGCGTACGTGGTCGCGGACAGCTCCCGCAGCCCGGCGCGGGCCATCGCTCCGAGCACCCGCCGCCCCCACAGCGGATCCGCCCCGGCCCCCTCCAGCAGGCCGAGCAGCGCCTGGTGGACCCTTTCGAACAGGGCCGTCGACGCGCTGTCGGGGGCGGCCAGCACCGGTGTCCAGCCGCAGTCGAACTCCTCCAGCAGCAGCCGGCCGCCCGGCCGCAGCGCGGCCACGAGCCGGTCCAGCACCGCCAGCCGCTCCGGCAGGTGCAGCAGCACCAGCCGGGCATGGATCAGGTCGAAGTCCCCGTCCGGCAGCGGGTCCCGGACCACGTCGTGGCGCACCAGCCGCACCTGCGCGGGGCGCTCCCGGGAGGCGGCCCAGCGCGGCTCGATCTCGGTGACGATCACCCGCCCACCGGCTCCGACCCGGGCGCCCATCCAGTGACCGAGCGATCCGCTGCCGCCGCCGACCTCCAGGCAGCTCCAGCCGGCACCGAGCCCTGTTCGGATCAACTGCTGCTGCGAGACGGGGTCGTAACACGCCTCCAGGGCGGCGAACCGACCGGCCGCCTCTCCCCGGGCACTGTCGAACAAATACCGTGACACCACGCCTCCAGGCGTCCGACGGGATCGGGCGCCCCATGGTCACGCCTGTCCGCCACCTCCTGGTAGGGCACGCGGGAGCACGCTCCGGCGCGCAAACGCACCGAGCGCCCTCCCCACGAACGGCCCGGCAAGTACCGAACCGTCCACCACCCGGGCAAGGGACGGCCCCGCCCGGGTGGTTCGGTGTGCCCTGGAGCCCTGGAGCCCTGGAGCCCTGGAGCCCGGGCTGCCGCGTACGGCAGCGGGCCTGTCGGGCCCGCGGACCTCAGGCGATGCGGCGCAGCAGACTGACGCGAAGCTCGCCGTCGAGCAGATCGTCGAGCTGGGCCGCGAAGTCCCGCAGGTGGGAGGTCTGGAGGTTGGCGGCGTGCTCGGCGGGGCTGCGCCAGATCTCGTAGAAGCAGAACGAGGCGGGGTCGTCCACGTCCACGTGCAGGTCGTAGGCGACGCAGCCCGGCTCGCGCGAGGTGGGCGCCACGAGCGCGGTGAGCGCCTGGCGCAGAGCCTGCTCCTTGCCGGGCTTGGCGCGCAACTGGGCGACGACTGTCAAGGCGGGGGATTCGATGTTCGTCATCAGGGGGTTGTTCCTGTTCATGGCGCGGTGGCCTGCTGCCACCAGCTACGGGGACGACGCTAGAGCCAAGTGGTCCGGCTATACAGTCCTCTTCCATGAGAGATGACCGAACCAATCGAGCAACCGGCCTGCTCATCGAAGTGTCCGAGGACGGTGGGTCGTTGTACGAGCGCCTGACGAGTGGGATCAGGGCCGCGATCGCGGAGGGCCGCCTGGCGCCGGGCCACCTGCTACCCCCGAGCCGCGCGCTGGCCGCCGAACTCGGCTGCTCCCGGTGGGTCGTCAACGAGGCGTACACCCAGCTCGCCGCCGAGGGGAGCCTGCAGACCCGGCAGGGCTCCGGCACGCGCGTCACGGCCCAACCCGTCACGGCCCAACCCGTCATGGCCCCACCCGTCACGGCCCCACCCGTCACGGCCCAACCCGTCATGCGCAACCCGGACCGGGCACCGGCGACCCGGCCAGCCCCTTCCACACCGCCGGTGGTGGCCGACCTCCGGCCGGGCGCACCGGACGTGGCCGCCTTCCCCGCACCCGGATGGACCCGGTCCCTGCAGCACGTCCTCGCCACCGCCGACTGGGAACGGTCGGTGTTCCCGCCGGCGGAGGGAGCGTGGCGGTTGCGGGAGGTCGTCGCCGCCTATCTGAGCCGGGTACGCGGACTGACCGTCGAGCCTGACGAGGTACTCATCACCTGCGGTACCTCCCACGGAGTGTCGCTCGTGGCGCGGGTCCTGGCCGCACGCGGGGTGCCGAGCCTGGCGGTCGAGGATCCCGGCTGGTCCCGGCTGCACCGGGTCGCGGCCGCCGCCGGTCTGCTCACCGAGCCGGTCGCCGTGGATGCCGAGGGCCTCGACGTCGAGGCGTTGCGGCGGACGGACGCCCGGGCGGTGCTGTGCGCGCCGGCCCATCAGTTCCCCACCGGCACGGCCCTGTCGCCCACCCGCCGAAGGGCTCTGCTCGCCTGGGCCGCGGAGCGCTCCTCCGTGATCATCGAGGACGACTACGACGCCGAGTTCCGCTACGACCGCAGACCCGTCGGTGCGCTGGCCGGCCTCGACCGCAGCCACGTGGTCTACCTGGGCTCGGTCAGCAAGACCCTGCATCCCGGACTGCGTCTGGGATGGCTGGTCCCACCACCGGAACTGCGCCAACCGCTGAGTGACGCCCTCGACGCCACGGCCGCCGGTCCGAGCACCCTGGACCAGCTCACCTTCGCCAGACTCGCCGACACCGGCGGCTACGACCGGCACCTGCGGCGCGTGCGCAAGGCTTACCGAGCGCGCCGCGACGCTCTCGTGACCGCCTTGGGCAGCCACGCCGTCATCCGTGACTGCGGCCCGGTCGACGGCATCGCCGCAGGCCTGCATCTGCTGGTTCCGTTGCCTCGCGGACTGAAGGACGACGTGATCGCCGAACACCTCGCGGGCCGCGGCATCGCCACCATCGCCCTCTCCGACTACGCCACCCGGCGCCACCCGCCGGCCCTGGTCATCGGCTACGGCCGGCTCGCCCCGAGCCGCGCGCAGTGGGCGGCCGAGCAGATCGCGGAGGTCCTCCTCGACGAACTGAACGCCTCGTCGACGGGGGAGCTCCGCCCCCTGCCCGACCCCGAACGCACCGGACACGGGCGCACCACCCCGCCGAGCCTGGTCCGGCATGTCACCGCTGGCCCCGCCGGTACGGGCGGCAGAACGGCAGGTCGGTCACCCGGCGGCCGTTGAAGTGCGCCATGAGCAACTCGCAGTACTCCGCGTCGCGTTGCACGTGGACGAGATGGTCCGCCTCGGCGACGGCGACGCAGACGCTCGACGGGTAGGTCGACGCGACCCGGCTCGCGTTCTCCAGAGGCGCGAGCGTGTCGTGCTCTCCGGTGAACAGTACGACCGGCACCGGTGGTGACGGATCGGGGTGGATCACCCGAGTGCCCCAGAGCCGCCGGGAGTTGCTGATGAACTTGTCCCGGAACCCCTCCGGCGCACCCAGCAACTGGGACGCCAGAACACGCCGCACGGCCTCGCCCCTGCGGACGGGACGCGCGGGGTCCGAGGGACTCATGCTGTCCACCACGCTGGCCACGAACTGCCGGATCTCGCCCGCCGACAGCAGGGCCGCGGTCCGCTGGAGGCGCGTCACCTCCTCCGGGGTCGGAGTGTCGATGAGGCCCTGGAGGGCGAGGCTCCGCACCAGCGTCGGGTGGCGCTGGGCGAAGCGGTGTGCCACGAGCGCGCCGTACGAGCAGCCGAGCAGGTTCACCCGCGCCGTGCCCAGAGCGCCCAGCGCCCGCGCCGTGGCCTCCGCGAGGAAGTCGATGTCGTAGTCGTGCGGCAGGTGGTCGGCGCCGCCCCAACCCGGTAGGTCGAGCGTGATCACGGTCGTGGACCGGGTGAGGACCGCCTCGTGGCGACGCCAGGCGAACATGTCCTGGAAAGCACCACCGAGGATGAGTACCGGGTCCATCGCCGGACGGTCGGCGGCCATGACGCGGCAGTGGTAGGTGAAGCCCGCGTACCGCAGTGTGTGGATGGATTCCTGGGGCATGCCGTTCCCCACTCATGTGAAGGGCAGAGGTGTCCGGGAAACGACCACCCGCAGGTCGAGGACACGGCTGGTGGCGGTCGCTCGTCCCAACAGCTGCGACACGGGTGCGAATCGGCTGCGGACCGTTCCCGCCACGGGGTGGCGGTGGGGGCGCGGGTCGGTCCGCCGCTCCGCCCGGTCGGCTGACCTGTGTGGCCGGCGGACCTGCGTGGCAGGCCGAACGACCCGGCGGCCGAGCGGTGTGCCGGGAAGGGCCCGGAAAGGAGGCCCTTCCCCGGGGTGCCGTAGGGTGAAGGACATGCCTTCCGCAGCAGTGCTCCCGCCGCCCGCCCTCTGAGGCGGGTCGCCAACGACACCGGCGCGTAGCCCGGCCAACGGCCGCGGCGCGCTGATTGGTTGTGCCCGCAGACGCGAGACCACGACCATCTGCTCCGTCGGGAGATCCCTTCGTGTCGAATACTGCTGCTGTCCTGACCCCTGCCCCCGTGCGGGCGCACCGATCCGTGCGCCGGGGCCTCGCCTGCCTGGCGTTCGCCGGCCTCGCCTGGGGCACGACCGGTGCCGCCGTGGACTTCGTCCAACGGTCCAGCGACCTCGGGCCCATGGCCGTCTCGTTCTGGCGCTTCCTGACCGGCGTGGCCCTGCTGCTCGCCGCCCGGGTCCTCCGGCCCGCCCGCGCGGTGCCCGGGACGCCCCGGCCGATCGGTCGGCGTGTGCTGCTGTTCACGGGCACCGGCATCGGTCTGGCGGTCCTCCAGACCGCCTACTTCGCGGCCGTGCAGGACACCGGTCTGGCGGTGGGCACCATCGTCGCGCTGGGGGCGGCGCCGGTCCTCACGGCCGCCGGCGGGCGCGTGTTCCTCGGCGAACACATCGGCCGCGCGGGGCTGCTCGCGGTCGCCGGGGCGCTGACCGGCCTGGCGATCCTGGTGCTGGGCAACCGGGCCGGAGCCGTCCACCCGGCCGGCGTGGGCCTGGCCCTGCTGTCCGCCGCCGGTTTCGCCGTCACCAACCTCCTGGGCCGGTGGACCGGACGACACGGCGCGGGTGAGGAGCCCTTCACCCTCACCGTCGGGTCGTTCGCCGTCGGCGCGGCCGTCATGCTGCCGTTCGCCCAGGCCGAGGGCCTTCTGCCGCACACCGCCCACCTGGGCCGGATCGTGCTGCTGATGCTCTACGTCGCCGCCGTCACCACGGCACTCGCCTACCCGCTCTACTTCGCCGGAGCGGCCGTCCTCCGCGCGGCCACGGCGTCGGTGGTGATGCTCGTCGAGCCGGTCGGCGCGGCTGTGCTCGCCGTCCTCCTCCTCGGTGAACGGCTCACCTTGGCCACGGTCGTCGGGACGACGCTGATGCTCGCGGCCATCGGCGGCCTGGCGCTCACCGAGTCACGCCCGGCCGCGGAGAGCTGACGGGTCACCGGGGAGTGTGGTGCGCCGGGCTCCTGGCCTGGCGCACCACCGCCCGGAGCGTCCGCGCACGGGGGCGGTACGATCCTCCGTCGACAAACCGTCATCCCGTTCGCTCCACCGCGAGTCGGCCGACGGCGGTTCGCTGGTCGCTGCCGCACACAGCCGAGGAAGGAGACGCCCCGCCATGACACCCGCCGTTGCGCCGCGTTCACCGGAGGACGCCGTCGTGGTGCTCTCGGGCTACGGCCCGGTCGGCCGCGCCTACGCCGACCTGATCCGGACCCGGGGCGACGAACTCGCCCTCCGGTACGGCGTCCGGCTGCGGCTCGGCGCCGTTCGCACCGGCTCCGCGCACTGCCTGCCGCAGCCGGGCGGCCCGGTGCCGCCACGCCCGGCCTGGGGCCCGCCGGTGGCGTTGGAGGAGAGCCTCGACCTGACCGGGGCACGCGTGCTGGTGCAGGCGCTGCCCTCCTCTCCGGCGGTGCGGCGACAGGCCGCCGAGGAGGCCGTCCTGGCCCTGCGCCGCGGGGTCCACGTGGTCACGGCGGCCAAGGGCCACCTGCTCACCCACTGGTCCGAACTCGGCGAGGCCGCGCAGGCCGGCCGCAGCCTGATCAGGATCTCCGGGGCCACCGGCGCCGCGCTGCCGACGGCCGACCTGGCGCGCGCGGGCGTCCGCGGCCTCGGGTGCGGATCGGTCCGGGCGTGCCCCAACGGGACGGCCACCTTCGTCCTCGACCGGCTGGCGGCGGGGGAGTCCCTGGCGGAGGCGGTCGGCGAGGCACAGCGGCGGGGCATCGCCGAGGCCGACCCCTCGGCCGACCTCTCCGGGGAGGACGCGGCCACCAAGGTGCGGCTGCTGGCGGCCCTGCTGTGGGGGTGGGAACCGTCGGCCGTACGGGTGCGGACGGAGCCGGTGGACGGGCACACCGCGCCGGCCGCCGTGGCCGCGGCCGGCCGGGGGAACAGGCTGCGGGCGGTGGCGGTCGCTAGCCTCGACGAGCCCCTGGTGGTCCGCGTCCGGCTGGAGGAGACCGCTCCGGGGGATCCGCTCCACGCGCTGACCGGGCCGGAGAAGGCCGTCGTCTACGGTTGCCCGGACGCCGGGGACATCACCGTGAGCGGCGGCCGTTCGAGCCCGGTCGGTGCGGCTCTCGCGATGCTCAAGGACACCCTCGACGTGACGACGGCCGGCCGTTTCGGCTTCGGCTGAGGGCCTCCCGGCGGATGCGGCCGACGGGAGGCCCTCACCGATTCACCGATGGTCCGCCGCGACGAGGCGTCGCAGCGCGGCGTGGCCGGGTGGGCCCCAGGTGGCCTTGCCGCCGGGGCGCCCATGGACGCCGGCCTCGCCGATGAGGATGCAGACGAGGGCTTTCAGCACCGCCCAGCCGCGGGCGCGGCGCAGGGTCGCGGCGTCCGGGGCGGGCCGGTAGGCCTCGTGGAAGCGGTCGACGGCGCCGTCCGGCAGCAGGATCCAAGCGGCGGCGAGGTCGACGGCCGGATCGCCGGCGAAGAGGTCACCGAAGTCGATCACGCCGCAGAAGGTGCCGTCCGCGGTGAGCACGTTGGCCGGATGCAGGTCGCCGTGGAGCCACAGGGCCGGGCCCGCCCAGTCGGGGGCGGCCACGGCGTCCTCCCAGACCGCGCGGACGGCGTCCGGCTCGGGGACCAGCCCCATCGCGGTGGCCTCTTCGAGCTGCCGGGCGAAGCCTTCGGCATAATCGGCCAGCGGCCCCCCGCGGCCACGGCCCGCCGGAGCCCCGGTGGGCGCGGGTCGGTGAAGGGCCGTCAGGAAGGCGGCCAGGCTGTCGGCGGCCTCCACGGCGCGCGTGGCGGGGGCGCGGTCGGCGGGCTCGCCCGGCACCCAGGTGGTGACGATCCAGGGCCTCGGAAACCGCTCGGAGGGCTCACCGAGGCGCTGCGGCACGGGAACCGGCAACGGAAGGCGCGGCGCCAGCGAGGGCAGCCAGGCGTGCTCCTTGCGCAGCAGCGCGTCGGCGGACTGCGTCGCCCAGGGCAACCGGACGGCGAGGTCGTCGCCGAGCCGCCACAGCTGGTTGTCCCAACCACGCGCGCCGAGCCGCACCGGGCGATCGGCCAGGTCAGGATGCTGGTCGCGCAGCAGATCCCGGATCAGGTCGGCGGTGATTCCGATCTCGGTGTGAGTCATGCGGACCAACCCTAGCCGGGCGGTTGGCCGGCTCGTCAACGGCTGACCGGCGACGCCCGGCCGCCCCCACGCCGGCCCGCCGGGCCCTCGAACCACCCGCAGCTGACCAGCGGCTCGCCAGCGACACAATCGCCCCCGCTGCGGGCAGACCGCCGGCGCACCACGCCCGCCCGTGTCAGAAGAGGTCCAGCAATTCCGCCAGGGAGGCGATGGAAGGCACCTCCGTGGTGACCGGTCCCCGGCAGACCGCGCGCCCCGCGTACCCGAGCCGGATCGCGGCGGCGACCAGGGCCGGATCGTCGTCGACGAACAGGCACTGCGCCGGCGCGAGCTCCAGCGCGGTGCTGGCATGGTGGTACATGCGCGGGTCCGGCTTGTTGCAGCCGAGCACCGCGGAGATCGCGTGCGCCTCGAAGAGCCGCCGGATCCCCAGTCCCGCGTGAAGGTCGGGCAGATTGGGCCAGGCATCCGACACCACCGCCATCCGCACGCCCCGTCGGCTGAGCTCTTCGAGGGTTCCCACGACCTCCGGGTAGGTCTCCAGGAGCGCGGCCGGCGGGACCTCGCGGCGCCAGTCTGGCCAACGGAGGCCCGCTCGTAGACCCTTGACGCCATCGCCGGCGGCGCGCGGGTGCCGTCCAGCCGGATCATGGGCCGGAGCGGGGGCGACGAAACCGGAAGGCGGCGGGTCGCACTCGAACGAGTGAGTGGGCTCCGGGTCGGTGCCAAGCTCGCGAAAACCTGTTGGCGGACCGCGGCGGCCACTGCTACCTTGCCGGAGGCCGTGCGAGAGAACGAGGAGGTGGTACCCGTGAACGCGATATCGACATGGGTGCTCCCCTCCGGGGTCACGGTCGGGCGATAGGTCGTCCGGGAGCGCCGTTCACGTGCACTCCCGAAAGGCACGACCATGCGTTTCACTTCCGAGCAGCGCCTCGACGACGGCGTCCTCGAACGCGAATTCACCCTCGGCCAGGGCCTCGGCGAGATCCCCGGCACCCTCTGGACGCCCGGATCCGCACCGGCTCCGCTGATCCTGATGGCCCACAACAACGGCTTGCCCAAGTCGGACCCCCGGCTGGTGGCCCGGGCCCGGTACACCGCGGCGCGCGGCTACGCGGTGGCCACCATCGACGCCGCCGGGTGCGGTGACCGGCCCCGCTCCGCCGCCGAGGAGCAGGCCCGCGCCGAGCTCCGCCGGGCGATGCAGGCCGGCGAGCCGGTCGACGAGATCTTCGAGTCCTTCATCGGCCCGATGGTCGAGAAGGCCGTCCCGGACTGGCAGGCGACGCTGGACGCCGTCCTGTCGCTGCCCGGGATCGGTGGCCCGGTCGGGTACTCGGGGGGCTGGACCGCCCTCGGCATCCGACTGGCGGTGGTCGAGCCGCGCATCGTGGCCGCCGGCTTCTTCGCCGGGGGCTTCGTGCCCCGCGCCCAGCGCGAGGAGGCCCGGCAGGTCACCATCCCGCTGCTGTTCCTGCTGCAGTGGGACGACGAGGGCAACCCCCGGCAGCGGGCCCTGGACCTGTTCGACGCCTTCGGCAGCAAGGAGAAGACACTGCACGCCAACCTGGGCGGGCACACCGGCACGCCGTGGTTCGAGCTGGAGGACGGGTGCCGGTTCCTGGACCGACACCTGAAGTGAGTCCGGGCCGTCAGGCCGGCGCCGGACGGTAGGCAGCGCCGGCCGGGCCACCGCTTGTCGGGGAGGGCCAGGGCCTGTCCTCGATGAGCGGTGTCCGGCCGCCGCCGGCGGCACCGGACGGCAGTCCCGCGGTGGCACACGCCTGCCCACCGGGCCACGCTGGAAGCCGGTACCCGACGACCAGCCCCGACCATCCGACGTGCTCCCGACGTCCTCGACCGCAGATCCTCGACCACGGCAGGAGCCGGTGCATGCCCCCGCAGCAGGACCGCCCGGCCGCCGGGCGTGACGAAACCCCCGAGGAACGCGCCGACCGGCTGTGGAGCGAGATGCTCCAGGAGGTTCGGGTCTGCCAGACCGGCGCCCAGATCCTCTTCGGATTCCTGCTCAGCGTCGTCTTCACGCCCCGCTACGCCGACCTGCCCGCGTTCGACCAGCACCTCTACGTCTCCGCCGTCTTCGTCGGGGCCCTCGCCACCGGCACCCTCATCGCCCCCGTCGCCTTCCACCGCTTCCTGGCCGGCCACGGCATGAAGCCCGAGCTCATCCGCGTCGCCGGCCGGCTCATCTCCGTCGGCCTGGTCCTGCTGGCCGTCACCATCACCGCCGCCCTGCTCCTCCTGCTCCGCACGGCCACCGACCGTTCGCCCGTCGCCTGGATCCTGACGGGGGCGGCCCTCCTCTGGTTCTGCGCCGGTTGGCTGGCGCTGCCCCGGTACGTGGTGCGACACGGCTCCCCGGGGCGAACGGGGCGAACGGGGCGAACGGGGCGCGGCGCGAACGGACGGCGCACCGGCGGCGAAGGCGGGTGACCCGGCGCGGGCCGCGTGTCCCGGCGTTTGGAGCGTTCCGCCGGGCCGAGGGCCCAACTCGGCCGCCGGGAGCCGATTGTGGACTTGCCGGTCCATTTTCGGATACCTAACGTACTCCACGTCCCCTCACCAACGACCCGCTCAGAGAGAGGCGTTGCCCCATGCGCGCGATCCGTATCGAGGAGCACGGCGGTCCCGAGGTCATGCGCTGGACCGAGCTGCCCGACCCCGTGCCCGGCCCCGGCGAGGCGCTGGTGCGCCTGGGCGTGGCGGGCGTGAACTACATGGACGTCGGCGCCCGCGCCCTGGGCGGAGCCGGCTGGGCGGCCCCGGTGATCCTCGGCGCCGAGGGCATGGGCCGCGTCACCGCCCTCGGCGAAGGCGTCACCGACCTGGCCGTCGGCGACCGGGTGGCCTGGTTCTACCACCCCGGCAGCTACGCCGAGCTGCTCGCCGTCCGGGCGGACTCCCTGGTCAAGGTGCCCGACGAGGTACCGGACGAGATCGCGGGCGGCGTGTTGATGCAGGGCCTCACCGCCAACCACCTGACCACCGAGACCTACCCCGTCGGCCCGGGTGACACGGCCCTCGTCCATGCCGCGGCCGGCGGAGTGGGCCAGCTGCTCACCCAGCTGGTCAAGGCCCGGGGCGGCCGCGTGATCGGCCTGCTCTCCCGGGAGGAGAAGGCCCCCGTCGCGCAGGAGGCCGGAGCTGACCATGTGCTGGTCCACTCCGGCGGCGGCTTCGAGGAGCGGGTCAGGGAACTGACAGGCGGACGGGGCGCCGATGTCGCCTACGACGGCGGCGGTACGGACACCTTCCTCTCGTCCCAGGCGTCGCTGCGCCCGCACGGGGTGCACGCCTATTACGGCCCCTTCATGGGCGTCCCCACGCTGCGCCCCACCGACCTGCCCAACAGCATCCTGCTCACCTACCCGGTCGTGCACCACCACGTCGCCACCCGCGAGGCGCTCCTCCGGCGCGCCGGCGAGGTGTTCGACCTCGTGCGCCACGGCAGGCTCACCCTGCGGATCACCGGCCGCTACCCCCTCGCCGAGGCGGCCCGCGCCCACGCCGACATCGAATCCCGCCGCACCACCGGCAAGCTCGTCCTCCTCCCCTGACCGTGAACCTCCGTCCGCCGGCCCGGAGGCCCGACCCGGCCCGCCCAGGGAGAAGCCATGCCGTTGACCCGCAAAGGCGCCGCGACCAGGCAGCGCATCGTCGAGGGCGCCGCCGAACAGATCCGCGAACAGGGCGTCTTCGCCGTCCGCCTCGAGGACGTCATGGCCCGCACCGGGACCAGCAAGAGCCAGGTCTTCCACTACTTCCCCGACGGGAAGGACGAACTGCTGCTGGCCGTCGCCCGCCGCGAGGCGGACCGGGTGATCGAGGACCAGCAGCCGGAACTCGGCTCGCTCACCACCTGGGCCGCCTGGGAGCGGTGGCGCGACAAGGTCCTCGCCCGCTACCGGGCCCAGGGCAGCGACTGCCCCCTCCACACCGCCCTCGCCCAGATCGGCGGGGCCACCGACGCCACCCGGGCGGTGGCGGCCGAACTGCTCGACCGCTGGCAGCGGCAACTCGCCGACGGCATCCGCCAACTGCAGGCCACCGGCGGGATCGGCCCCGCCCTGGACGCCGACCGGGAGGCCGCGGCCCTGCTCGCCGGCATCCAGGGCGGTGTGCTGATCCTCCTGACCACCGGCTCCGCCGCCCACCTGGAAGCCGCGCTGGACGTGGGCATCGCCCGGCTGCGCGCCTCCGCCCGGTAGGGGCCGCCGGCGCCCCGGTGATCCGTACGGCGGAGTGGACCTCCCTCGCCGGCCACGGTCCCCGCCCGCCACTCACGCCCTGTCCGGAGTCGGTTGCCGTCCGTTGGGCCGTGGACCGCCCCGCCGGGGAGCCGGTCAGCGAACGGGCGGGCCCTTGCGCAGGCGTACGACACCGAGTGCGAGGGCGACGAGGAAGACGGCGATACCGATGACGAGAAGGTAGAGCAGGCCGTGCGCGACCGCGCCGATGATCCCGAGGACGATCGCCACCAGGATCAGGAAGAGTATCCAGGCCATGGCGGGCCTCCTTCGCGTTCGTTCGCCGGTGGGCCGTCGGCGCAGTGCATCCGTATCGAAGCCGAAACGAGTGGACCATCTGGTCCGGGCGTACCCAAAACATCCGGAAAATCACCTGTTCGAGTGAAGATCGAGACTGCCCCTGCCGAACGGCCCGAGCGTCACCGACGATGCATCAGGAACAGGTCGCTCGACGCTCCGACGGTTCGGCGCGGGCAGGGGTCGGCTGGAACCGGCGTCCGGGCGAACCGCTCAGGTCCCGGACGCGCCCCTCCGCCCGCGCCGCTGTCCGCCCGGGCGACCGGCCAGTTATATGTATCGTGCACAGCTGAGGGGATTCACGTCATGAGTGAGCTGGTCAACGCCTCCGACCCGGGCGTCGAGGTCAACGGCAAGGCCTGGGGCAAGGGCGCCGCCGAGAAGACCTACCAGGCCAACGGCTTCGACCCGGCGACGGAGGACACCAAGCTGTCCTACACCCCGCGCCGCGCGGCGAAGACGGTCTTCAACACCTACCAGGGCGGCAACGGCCTGACCCTGTCCGGCTACGTCGCGGCCGACGCCGCCCACGACTCCCGCTACGGCACCTCCGCCGGCGACACCGGCGTCGACCACCACCGGGGCGGGCCGGGCGCGGACATCGCGCGCATCCCCGCCGACGCCTTCGACGAGATCGTCATCGGCGGCGTCGGCATCATCGGCGACGCGGGTGAGCGGAAGGACGCCATCGACCGCGCCGCCCGCGACTTCAAGATAGCCGGCCAGCGCGGCCGGGCCGTGTTCACCGACAGCGTGGGCGACGTCCTCGCCTTCATCGGCTACGGCTTCGACGGCGCTCCCAGCGGCGACGCCGCCGCCAACTTCACCCAGGACAAGGCCCGCGGCCTGCTCGGCGCCGTCGCCGCCCTGGCGAAGAAGAACCCGAAGCTCAAGGTCGGACTCGACGTCGGCGGCTGGGAGATGAGCGAGGCCTTCCACCACATCGCCAAGGAGGCCAAGTCCAGGGAGGCGTTCGTCGACTCCCTCGCCCGGATCTTCCAGGCCTTCCCCATGTTCACCGCCCTCCACCTCGACTGGCAGTTCCCGAACGCCGCGGGCGACCCCGCCAACGCCTACGGCCCCGAGGACCCCGAGAACTTCGCCCAGCTCATCCGCGCGGTCAAGCAGAAGCTCCCGAAGGCCACCGTCGCCATCAGCGCCCCCGCGGACACTCGCAAGATCCAGGACATGAACATCCCGCTGCTCCTCGCCGCCGGCGCGCAGCGCGTCAACCTCCTCGCCTTCGACCTCTTCGGCTCCCCGTGGGCCGAAGGCCTCGGGCACCACGCTCCGCTGCGCCACGACTTCAACGCCTACGAGCCGCGCAGCGCGGACGCCGCGGTGACGTACCTGGTCGACGAGCTGAAGGTCGCGCCGGGTGTCATCCACCTCGCCTACGCCACCCACACCCGCAACGCCCAGCGGGCGAGCGTCAGCGGGATGTCGCCGCTGAGGGGCAGCTACACCCCGCACGACGAGAGCACCACGGTCGGCTCGTTCGAGTCGGGCAGGAGCGAGCAGGCGGACATCCTGCGCAACTACCTCGACCTGGAGAGCGGCAAGGGCCGCAACGGCTTCACCCTGTACACCGACGCCCTCGCCAACGCCGACTTCCTCTACAACCAGGACAGCAGGGTCTTCATCTCCCTCGACACCCCGCGCAGCGTGAAGGCCAAGGCCGAGTACGCCCGCGCGAAGAAGCTCGGAGGCCTGTACGCCTACCGGGCCGACGGCGACACCGGCCTGCTCGCCAACGCCGCCCGCGAGGGCCTCGGCCACACCGTGACCACCACGGTCGTCGACATGAAGCCGCTCTACGGCGCCAGCACGAGCTGACCTGCGCACCGCGCGCCGAGGAACGAGGGCCCGGCCGCAACCAGCGGTTGGGCCCTCGTCCCGTCTCGTGGGTCTCAGGCCGTCGCGTCGAGGGCCGGGGGCTGCCAGTTGTAGGTGGCGGCGGAGCGCCCGAGGAGCGTCCGGGCGGGGAGGAGGCCGGCGAGGGTGAGGGCGGTGGTGCGCAGGAAGGTGGTGGCGGGGGTGTGGAGGGCGACGAGGTCGCCGACGCGGCGGGAGCCGGTGACGATGGCGGTGGTGCGGGGCAGCCGGGCGGCGGTGTAGGCGGGGAGGGTGGCGGCCGGGTCCGTGTCCGGGGTCAGCGGGGAGGCGAGGACGACGGCGTCCTCGATGGCCTGGCAGGCGCCCTGGCCCTGGAAGGGGCACATCGCGTGGGCGGCGTCGCCGAGGAGGGCGACCCGGCCGCGGTGGTAGGCGGGCAGCGGGTCGGCGAGGTCCCAGACGTCGTGGCGCAGGACGCGCTCGGGTTCGGCGAGCGCGAGGAGCTGGGGCACCGGCGCGCACCAGGTGCCGTACCGGCGCAGGAGTTCGGCCTTCTCGTCGCCGTCGGCGGCCCGCTCGCGGGCCGGGGTGAGGGCGGCGCCGTAGACGTAGACCCGGCCGTCGGCGAGCAGGAAGGCGCCGACGAGCCGTCCGCGCCCCCAGATCTCGCCGACGGCCTCCGGCCGGCGGGCGGGGGTCACGATGGTGCGCCAGGTGGTGAAGCCGCTGTAGCGGGGGCCGGGGTGCCGGGGGAAGAGCAGGCCGCGGGTGGCGGACCGGATGCCGTCGGCGGCGACCACCAGGGTGGCGGAGCGCTCACCGTCGGGGGTGCGGACGACGGCCGGTTCGGTGGTGGATCCGGGGGTGACCAGGGCGGCGGGCGAGTCGGTGCGGACGGCGCCGGCGGGGAGGGCGTCGACCAGGGCGGCGATGACCTCGGCGCGGGCGACGGCGGCGATGGTGTCACCGAAGAAGGCCTCGAAGCTCGCCGTGTCGGTGCGGGCGAGCCAGCGGCCGGAGGGGTGGCGCAGGCCGATGGCGGGGTGCGGGGTGGCGAGGCCGCGCAGGCGTTCGCCGACGCCGAGCCGGTCGAGGGAGCGCAGGGCGTTGGGGGCGAGGGCGAGTCCGGCCCCGACGGGTTCGAGCGAGGAGGCGCGCTCGTGGACGGTCACGGGGATGCCCTGCCGGTGGAGCGCGAGCGCGGCAGCCAGCCCGCCGATGCCGCCGCCGATGACGATCGCCTCGTGCGCGTCCATGCGTGAGCTCCTCCCCTGACACTACGGGTGTAGTGGCCGATACCCGGTACCGTACTACACATGTAGTCGATGCGGACTACTGTTGTAGTGAGGGATTCGGACTCGCCCCGAGTCGGGACCCGAAGAGGAAGGCCGTTTCCGGATCCATGACATCGCCGCGCCCGTCCCTGATCGCCGACGCCGCCATCGCCCTGATCGCCGAACGCGGCCTGCGCGGGCTGACCCACCGCGCCGTCGACCAGGAAGCCGGACTGCCCGCCGGCTCGACCTCCAACCTCGCCCGGACCAGGGCCGCGCTGCTCGACCTCGCCCTCAACCGCATCGTCGAACGGGAGACCCGGGACCACCCCGTCCTCACCGGCGCGCCCCCGGCCGACGCCTCACCGCGGGACCTGCTCGTCCAGGCCGGTGCCGGCCTGCTCCACCAGGCGCTCACCACCGGGCGCACGCTCACCCTGGCCCGACTCGAACTCGCCCTGGAGGCCACCCGCCGACCCGAACTGCGCACCGGCTACGACCGGTTGGGCGCCCGCTTCACCGACATCGCCGCAGCCCTGCTGGCGCAGTGCGGCTCCACGGACGCGGTGGCCGACGCCCGGCGGCTGATCCGCTGGTGCGACGGGGTGCTGTTCAACTCGACGGCAGGCAGCGGGCACACCCACTTGCCGACGCTGGAGGAGCTGTACGAGGAAACGGCGCGCTACCTGGCCGCACTCCTCGACCGGGCCTGAGTGGCGGTGGGGCCTGAGCGGATGCGGTCGGTTGCGGCCTCGACTCAGGCCTCGACTCAGGCCTCGGCGTCGACTCAGGCCTCGGCGTCGAGTCAGGCCGTGGCCTCGGCCGCCGCGCGCCCGGCCGCGCGGCCGGAGAAGAGGCAGCCGCCGAGGAAGGTCCCCTCCAGCGCGTTGTAGCCGTGCACGCCGCCGCCGCCGAATCCGGCGACCTCGCCGGCGGCGTAGAGCCCGGGGACCGGAGCGGCGTCGTGGCCGAGGGCCCGCGAGGCGAGGTCGGTCTGGATGCCGCCCAGCGTCTTGCGGGTCAGCACATGGAGCTTCACACCGATCAGCGGGCCCGCGGCCGGGTCGAGCAGGCGGTGCGGGGTGGCGGTGCGCCCGAGGCGGTCGCCCAGGTAGCGGCGGGAGTTGCGGATGCCCTGGATCTGCGCGTCCTTGCTGTACGGATTGGCCAGCTGTCCGTCCCGGGCCTCGATCTGGCGGCGCATCAGGGCCGGGTCGAGCAGCGGCTTGCCGGTCAGCCCGTTCATCTTCGCGACCAGTTCCTCCAGCGTGGCGGCGACCACGAAGTCCTCACCGTGACGCTTGAAGGCCTCGACGGGCGCGGGCGCGCCCTTGCCGAGCAGGCGGTCGCGGAGGAAGGCGCGGCGGTCCTTGGCGGTGATGTCGGGGTTCTGCTCGGAGCCGGAGAGCGCGAACTCCTTCTCGATGATCTTCTGGGTGAGGACGAACCAGGAGTGGTCGTGCTCGGCCAGGTCGGGGGTGGTGCGCAGGTGGCGGAGGGTGCCGAGGGTGTCGTAGCCGGGCAGGTACGGCTGGGGCAGGCGGCGGCCCAGGGCGTCGAACCACATCGAGGAGGGGCCGGGCAGGATCCGGATGCCGTGGCCGGGCCAGACCGGGGCCCAGTTGTGCAGGCCCTCGGTGTAGTGCCACATGCGGTCGCCGTTGACGAGGCGGGCGCCGGCCTCGGCGCTGATGGCGAGCATCCGGCCGTCGACGTACGCGGGCACGCCGGTGACCATGTGCCGGGGCGCGGTGCCGAGCCGGGCGGGCCAGTGCGCGCGGACCAGGTCGTGGTTGGCGCCGAGGCCGCCGGAGGCCACCACCACGGCCTGGGCGGCCAGTTCGAAGTCGCGGACCTCCTCGCGGGTGGAGGCGGCGCCGCGCGGCGCGTCGTCCTCGGCGAGCACCCGGCCGCGTACGCCGGTGACGGTGCCGTCGGTGAGGACGAGCCCGTCGACCCGGTGGCGGTGGTGGAAGGTGAGCAGCCCGCGCGCGGCGGCCCGGTGGGCGGACCGGGCGAACGGTTCGACGACGCCGGTGCCGGTGCCCCAGGTGACGTGGAAGCGGGGGACGGAGTTGCCGTGCCCGTCGGCGCGCAGGTCACCGCGTTCGGCCCAGCCGACGGTGGGCAGGAAGGAGAGGCCGTGGCCGGTGAGCCAGGAGCGCTTCTCGCCGGCGGCGAACTCGACGTAGGCGCGGGCCCAGCGCACCGCCCAGGAGTCCTGGTCGTCCACGCGGTCGAACCGGGCGCTGCCCTGCCAGTCGCTCCAGGCCAGCTCGAAGGAGTCCTTGACGCCCAGCCGGCGCTGCTCCGGGGAGTCGACCAGGAAGAGACCGCCGAACGACCACCAGGCCTGCCCGCCGAGGTTGGCGGCGCTCTCCTGGTCGATCAGCGCCACCTTCCGTCCGCGGGAGGTGAGTTCGTGCGCGGCGGTGAGTCCGGCCAGGCCGGCACCGACGACGATGACGTCAGCGTCCATGGGGGTCCTCGGTGGTGAGCAGGGTGGTGAGCGGCCGGTGGAGCGCGGTGCGGGCGCCGGCGGTGTCGCCGTCGAGGAGCGGTTGGGCGGTGACACCGTCGTGGACGGCGACCACGGCCTGGGCGGCGGTGTCGGGATCGGCCGGCAGCGGCGGCAGTTGCCGGCGCCTGGCCGGTTCGCGGAGCCGCGTCCTCGGTTCGGTACAGCGATTTGATGCAGCGGTTCGATGCAGCGGTTCGAATACAGCGGTGTATCCGATGCGCGAATGTATCAACGCGCGGTGATCCGGTCCAGAGACCAGGCGCGGGTCGGCTACAGCAGCATGGCCTCGAACTGGTGCGCCGGTGCGATCAGCGGCTGTTCGGACCAGATGACCTTGCCTCGGGCCGTGTACCTGGTTCCCCAGCGCTCGGCCATCTGGGCCACCAGGAACAGGCCCCGCCCGCCCTCGTCCGTGGTGGCGGCGTAGCGCAGGTGCGGGGAGGTGCTGCTGCCGTCGGAGACCTCGCAGACCAGGCTGGTGTCGCACAGCAGGCGGACGCGGATCGGCTGGGTGCCGTAGCGGAGGGCGTTGGTGATCAGTTCGCTGAGGATCAGCTCGCTGGTGAAGGTCAGTTCGTCCAGGCCCCACGCGGTCAGTTGGTCGGCGCACTCGGAGCGGATCCGGGAGACGGCGGCGAAGTCGTCGGGCACGTCCCAGACGGCGACCTTGTCGGGCTCGAACAGGCGGGTGCTGGCGACGAGGAGCGCGATGTCGTCGCTCGGGCGCGGCGGGACCAGCGCGTCGAACACCGCTCGGCAGGTCTCCTCGGGGGAGCCGCCGGCTCGGGTGCCGGTCAGGGCGGCGTGCAGTGCGGCGAGCCCGGTGTCCAGGTCGCGGTCGCGGGTCCCGATCAGCCCGTTGGTGTAGAGGACCAGTGAGGTGCCGGGTGCCAGCTGGAGTTCGACGGTTTCGAAGGGCAGGCCGCCCACGCCGAGGGGCGGGCCGGCGGGCAGGTCGACGAGTTCCACGGAGCCGTCGGTGTGGACCAGGGCGGGCGGTGGGTGGCCGGCCCGTGCCATGGTGCAGCGTCCGGAGACCGGGTCGTAGATCGCGTACAGGCAGGTGGCGCCCGTGACAGCCGCCCGCTCGTCCTCGTGGTCGCCTTCTCCGACGGCCGTTCCTCCTCCCGCCGTTCCTCCGGCGGCCCCTCCTCCCACGGCCGCTCCTCCGGTGGCCGCCCCGCTCTGGTCGAGGTGGGCGACCAGGTCGTCGAGGCGGGCGATCAGTTCGTCCGGAGGCAGGTCGAGGGCGGCGAAGTTGAGCACGGCCGTGCGCAGTCGGCCCATGGTGGCGGCGGCGTGCAGGCCGTGGCCGACGACGTCGCCGACGACGAGCGCCACGCGGAAGCCGGGCAGCGGGACGACGTCGAACCAGTCCCCGCCGACTCCGCGCCGCGCCGGAAGGTAGCGGTAGGCGACGTCGAGGGCGCTCTGCCGGGGCAGGCCGCGGGGCAGCAGGCTGCGCTGCAGTGTCTCGGCCATCCGGTGCTCGCGGGTGTAACGGCGGGCGTTGTCGACGGTGATCGCCGCGCGGGCGACCAACTCCTCGGCGAAGGAGACGTCGTCCTCCCCGAACGGCGCGGACGCTCCCGCGCGCCAGAAGTTGACCGCGCCCAGGATCAGGCCGCGCGCCCGCAACGGCGCGGAGATCAGCGAGTGGATCCCGTAGGCGAGCACCTGGTCGGTGCTCGCCGGGTCGCGCGCCCGCCAGGCGTGCGCCTGGTGCAGGTCGGCGGCGAGCGCGGCGTGCCCGCTCTCCAGCGCGGCGCCCTCCGCGGTGGCGGGGATGAAGCTGATCAGCGAGCCGACGGGGTAGAGCGGCCAGTCGTCCCTGATGCCGCTGACGGCGGTCCGGCGGATCTCCGGGCCGCCGGCCGTGCCCGTGCCCGGCGGCGGCTCGTCACCGCGCAGCACCGGGTCGGCCAGCTCGACCGTGGCGAAGTCCGCGAACCGGGGAACCGCCACGTCGGCCAGCTCCTGCGCGGTTCGCACGATGTCCAGGGTGGTGCCGACCCGCAGTCCGGCGTCGTAGAGCAACTGCAGCCGGGCCCGCGCGGCCTCGGCCTGCCCGGCCAGCGCCCGCAGCTCGGTGGTGTCCCGGATGGTCGCGACGCTGCCGGGCTCTCCGCCGAAGGGTGAGGTGGGGCGGTTGTTGACGGCGAGCAGCCGGTCCTTGGCCAGGTGCACCTCGTCGGTCGCGGCCCGCCCGGATGCCAGCAGCTCGGCCAGGCGGGGGCTCAGCCCGAGCTCGGCGACGGGCCGCCCCTCCGCCTCGGGCGGCAGCTCCAGCAACCGCCGGGCCTCGTCGTTCGCCAGCAGCACCCGGGCGTCCGCGCCCATGATCAGTACGCCCTCGCGGACGGCGTGCAGCACCGCGTCGTGGTGCTCGTACATCCGCGTCATCTCGGACGGGCCCAGGCCGTGCGTCTGGCGGCGCAACCGCCGCCGCCCCAGCACCGCACCGGCCGTGCCCGCGGCGAGCGCGGCCGCCGCGCCGGCGAGCAGGACCGGCAGCTGCCGGCCCACCTCGCCGCCCGTGTGCGCGACGGTGTAGCCCACCGACACCAGCCCGGCGACCGAACCGTCCGGCCTGGTGGCCGGCGCGGTGGTGTCCACGACCCGTCCGACGGGGGTGCCGAAGATGCTGGTGAACGGCCCCTTGAACGCCTCCTCGTACGCGCCCGCGACGTGCGACCCGATCTCCTCCGGGTCGGGCGCCGTGTGGGCGATGCCCTCGCGGCTGAAGATCACGACGTAGTCGAAGCCGCCGCTCTTCCGGACGTCCTCGGCCAGCGGCTGCAGCATCGCCGGCGGGTCGGCGCCGTCGAGCGCGGTCACCACCATCGGGACCTGCGCCAGGGTGACCGCCGCGGCACGCGTACGCTGCTCGGCCCCGTTCGTGCTGTTGGTGCGGGCCTGGAGGATGAGCGCCGTCAGCGCGGCGCCGATCAGCAGCACCACGACGATCAGCATCCACAGGAACACCTGCCCGGCGAGGCTGCGCACCCGCAGCCGGGAGGGCAGCCGCCGCCATGGCGACCGCCGCTTCGCCGCTTCGGCCGTGTCCTCGTCGCCAAGGGCCCGGCCGGCCATTCGCTGCACTGACTGGCCTCTCGCCGCGTCCGGGCTGTCCCCGCACATCCGAGACTCACTCCCACGCTGCCACTCGGCCCGCCGACGCGCACGTCCGAGCAGATGCGTGTCGCCGTTGTGCGGGGCCCGGAGGTCGTTCCTCGTCGACCAGGGCGAGAGCGGCCCGCATGATTCCGTCTCGGGTCGGCAGCGGCCGTGACGGCCTGCCCATCTGTTGGTCCTCTCGTCGCCTGGTTGTTACCCCCGGGTAGCGGTCCTTGTCGTGGACTCGTGTACGTTCGCGTCCGGGCGGGCCAGGGCCGCGAAGGGCAACTCGCCTTCGTACGTGTCTGCGGTGGACCTTGCTGCGCCGCGCCATGGCATGCCCTTGACATCTTGTCGCGATCCGACGAGCCCGATCCCGAGTGCCACGCCGACCGCCAGACCGACCATCCGTCCATCACCGTGAAAGCCGAGTTCCCAGACATGAGCATCAAGGCAAAGCTCGCCGCCACCGCGACCCTGACGGCCGCGATCACCGCCGGTCTCGCCACCCCCGCCGTCGCCGCTCCCGCTCCCGCCGCCCCGGCTCCCGTGGCCGCCGCGGCCGGCAGTACGGTGACCGAGCAGCAGTGGCTGGCCGACGTCACCGCCGCGATCGCGCCCGCCCGCGTCTACGTCGAGCAGCGCACGGCCGAGTCGACGGACGAGCGGCCCGCGATCGTCTTCGACATCGACAACACCACCCTCGCGACGCACTTCCACCCGTTCACGATGCCGGGCATCCCGCCGGTGGTGGAGCTGGCGCAGTACGCCCACGCGCGCGGGGTCGCGGTCATCTTCGTCACCGCGCGCGTGGACTTCATCGAGCCGGTCACCCGGTACAGCCTGGAGAAGGCGGGCTACACCGTGGACGAGCTGCACGGGCGCGGCCTGGGCGATCTCTTCAAGTCGGTGCAGCAGTACAAGACGGCCGAGCGGGCGGAGGTCGAGAGCGAGGGCTACACGATCATCGCCAGCGTCGGCAACAACTGGACGGACCTGAACGGCGGCCACGCCGAGCGCACCTTCAAGCTGCCGGACTACAACGGCCTGCTCTCCTGACCCACCCCCGCCGGGACGCACTCGCGCCGCCCGGGGACCGGCCGACCGGCCGGTCCCCGGGCGGTTTTGCCGTCCATGACGGGCCCGTCGGTTCCGTTCCCGAGCGAGGACGCGGAAGCTCCGGGAGATTTCTTCGCCGGGAGCGATGAGTCCGTGCCCCGTTCCCGGTCTGACTACGTGAAAGCAACCACCACCCCGAACCCCCGAATGAAGGAGTTGCCCCATGCGCAAGCTCACCGCAGGACTGTTCATCGCCGCCGACGGCGTCGTGGAGAGCCCGGAGCAGTGGCATTTCCCGTATTTCGACGAGGAGATGGGCGCGGCGGTCGGCGCCCGGTTCGCCGAGGCGGACACGGTGCTGCTGGGCCGGGTCACCTACGACAGCTTCGCCGATGCGTGGCCGGGTCGTGAGGGCGCGCGCGGCGAGGAGGGCGAGATGGCGAAGGCGCTCGGCGAGGCCCGCAAGATCGTCGTCTCCCGGTCGGAGCTGGAGTTCACCTGGCGCAACTCCGAGCAGCTGAAGGGCGACCTGATCGAGGCCGTCACCGCACTGAAGCAAGAGAACGGCGGCCCGATCGGGATGTCGGGATCGATCTCGGTGGTGCGCGCGCTGTTGGCCGCCGGCCTGATCGACGAGCTGTACCTGCTCGTCCACCCGATCGCGGTCGGCCGCGGCGCCCGGCTGTTCGAGGAGGGCGTCGACCCGATCCCGCTGAAGCTCCTGAGCAGCGAGGCCTTCGCCAGCGGTGTCCTGCACACCGTCTACGGCCCGGCCGGCGCGTAACGAGCCGCTCGGCCGTCGGTCCCGCCGACGCGGCGGGACCGACGGCCGCCTCCTGCGCCGCTTCGTCGACGAGGGGCCCTTCACCCCCGACCAGGACTGACACCGGTGCGCCCGGGGCCATGTCGGATCCGCTGGTCGGGGGCGCCCGTGGGCCCGCCGGGCGGGCGCGGTAGCGTCGCGGGAGCCGCCTGCCGGGTTTCGGCGGGCCCTGTCCCCGGGGAGGTTCCCGTGCCGCAGATCCTGATCGACCACTCGGCCGATCTCGACTTCGACCGCGTCGGCTTCGTCGACGACGTGCAGCGGGTGATCACCGAGGTGATCGACACCGCCGTGGAGGACTGCAAGACCGTGTTCCGCCCGGCCGTGCACGCCGCGGTGGGCTACGGGACCACCGGGCAGGCGGTGATGCTGGTGGAGATCAAGATCCTGGCCGGCCGCAGCGTCGAGCAGCGCGCCGAACTGAGCGCCCGGGTCCTCGCCCTGCTGGAGTCGCACCTCACCGTGCCCACCGCGATCGGCGTCGAGATCACCGAACTGGAGCGGGCCACCTACCGCTTCGTCCACCACCCCGGCAAGTAGGGCACACCCCGGCGGGACCGTCCGACATCCGGGTCATGAAGGAGGCACTGGAGCGGCAGACCGCGCGCTGACGCCGGCCCGGCGCCGGGCTACCAGGGCAGGGGCTTCCCGTCGCGGAAGAAGCCGCCGGTGGGCCGGAGTAGGGTCGGTGCATGCTCCTGTGGATCAACGGGCCGTTCGGCGGTGGCAAGACCCAGACCGCGCACGAGATCCGGCGGCGCCTTCCCGGCAGCGTCGTCTGCGATCCCGAACATGTCGGGTTCGGGCTGCACCGCATGATGCCGCCCCCGCTGCGAGGGGACTTCCAGGACCTTCCGGCCTGGCGGCAGGGCGTCTACGAGGTGCTGGACCGTGCTCTCACCGAGTACGAGGGCACGGTGATCGTGCCGATGACGGTCGTGGAACCGCCGTACTTCCATGAGACCGTCGGCCGGCTGCGCGAACGCGGCCACGACGTCCGGCACTTCGCGCTGCTGGCCGCCCGGGACACGGTGCTGCGGCGGCTGCGTGAACGCGGCTTCGGGCACGCCGCGCGGTTCCTCGCCGGAAAGGACGCGCCGCTGCGCCGGGAGAGTTTCGCGCTGTCGAAGCTCGACCTCTGCCTGGAGCGCCTGAGCGGGGCGGAGTTCGCCCAGCACCTGTGGACCGACGAGCTGACGGTCCCGCAGGTGGCCGACCGCATCGCCGGCTCCTGCGGACTGACCCTCACCCCGAACACCGACAGTGCGTTGCGCGGGGGCCTCCGTCGGGCCTGGACGGGCGCGACGCACATCCGGTTCGACTGAGCCGGAACGCCAAAGGCCTGAGGACTGAGGCCGGGCCGGGGACCGGGAGCGGTCCCGTTCACGACCTGACGTACGGTTCGAGGTACGGGCCCCAGGCCTTCTCGATCTGCTGGTACTCGCCCGGGCAGCGGTTGGCCCGATCGGGCGGCAGGATGCCGTTCGGGTTCCCCTCGGCCAGTTGGAGGGTCGCGTAGCGGGCGGTGTCCGAGCCGTAGAGCCAGCAGGCCCAGTTGTAGTAGCGCTGGGCGTGGAGGGAGTGCTCGTCCGCGTAGGCCTCGATCGGCCGCTGACCCTGCTCCTCCGCGTCGGCGAGGACGCCGTAGGAGTAGATGGTGCTGACCGAGTAGGCGACGTGCTGCTCGTCACCGGAGTTGAGGAGCAGGGCCGCGAACTGGTCCGCGGCGTCCTCCTCCTGTCCGATGACCGGGATGTCGTACAGGCTCACCAACGCGTGACCGAGCTCGTGGAGGATGAAGGAGTTGGTCACCCCGATGAGGTCCTTGTCGAGCTCCTCGGAACGCTCCTGCTCGGTGTCCCCGGGCTCGTGCTCGGCCAGCAGCGGCTTGATCGCGGTGAAGAGCTCGTAGCAGAACGTGATGTCCTGGGACGCGGGCAGCCAGAACGCGTTGGGCTCCCCGCAGCTGGTGGCGTGCAGCGGCACGTCCTGGGGCAGCTTGACGCGCTCGGCGGCGTAGTCGGCGATGCCCTCCAGGACGTGGTTCTGCGACAGGAAGGCCTTGACCTGCTGGTCCTCGGGCGTCCGGGCGGCCTCGTAGGTGGGCACCAGCACACCGTCCGCGGGCGACGGCTCGTCGGCCGCACCGGTGGCCGCGACCGGTCCGGCGGCCGCGAGCAGGCCCAGTAACGCGGCCGACACCGCCGACGCCCACCGCAGGCGGGCTCTGCATCTCCAGCTCACGACGATCACCTCGTCGGCTCGGCGCCACGCTCTCCTTCCAGCATGCGCCCACCGGCTCCCTCCTCGCGCGGCAGCGGGGACGCGGAGTGCGGGTAGACGGGCGTCGGGTCGGTCACCGGGATGCGGCGCAGGCCGCGGCGGCCCTTGAGGGCTGGCGGGATCTTGGCGGGCCGGGGCGCTCACGCCACTCGTGGGGCGGGCCCGGGGGATCGGAGGATGGGCTCACCCGACCCCGTCCCGTCCCGTCAAGCAGAAACACGAGGTACCCACCATGCCCGCCACCACGCCCGCCACCACGCCCGCCACCCACTCCGCCGGCCCGAAGGACACCGTCCGGCCGGGCGCCGCGATCCGTCCGGCCACCGCGGCCGACCTGCCGGCGCTGGCCGAACTGTGCGCCGCCCACGCCGACTTCGAGCGCGCCGGGCCCGTACCCGCCGATCTCGCCGCGCGCCTGGAGCCGGTCCTGTTCTCGGCCCGTCCGAGGGCGTGGTGCCTCGTGGTCGACCGGGGAGGCGAACTGATCGGCTACGCCACCTTCTCGCGGGAGTTCTCCACCTGGCAGGCGGCCGACTACCTCCACCTGGACTGCCTGTTCGTCACCGAAGCTCACCGGGGAGCGGGCTGGGGGCGCGTCCTGCTCGACGCCGTGCAGGACGCGGCGGCAGCCCTCGGCGTCGCGGAACTGCAGTGGCAGACGCCCGACTGGAACACCGACGCCATCCGCTTCTACCAGCGCGCGGGTGCCCGGGCCCGGCCCAAGGTCCGGTTCTCACTCCCCGCCGCCCGATGAGTGGACGGTGTCATAGGTCTCGCGGTTGGCGAGCACGTCGTCCATGTGCGTCTCGGCCCAGGTCTTGAGGCCGCGCATCATCTCGTGCAGGGACAGGCCGAGGTCGGTCAGCTCGTAGGTGACCGAGACGGGGACGGTCGGCGTCACGGTGCGGGTGACCAAACCGTCGCGCTCCAGGGAGCGCAGCGTCTGGGTGAGCATCTTCTGGCTGACGCCGGCCAGCAGGCGCAGCAGTTCCGAGTAGCGCATCGCCCGGGGCTCGCCGGCGCAGTCGGTGCCCGGCCGGTGCGGGCTGTCGCTGCCGAGCGCGGCGAGGATCAGGGTGACCCATTTGTCGGAGAGCCGGTCGAGCAGCTTGCGGCTGGGACAGACCGCGAGGAAGGCGTCGTACGCCAGTTTGGCCTGTGCCCGCTGCTGGGCCGTCGTCGTTGCCATGGACCGCTCCTCTCACCCACGGGTGCCTTACGCACTCCGAAGTGCCTTCTTCCTGCCAGGAAGTTACCCACCAAAGATGGTGCAAGGCGCCGTTGGGCACCACCTCCTGACTCAAGCTCAACCCGAAAGGCACACCATGAGTACCCCTGCCGCCACGCCTCCCGGCGGTACCTGGACCCTGGGCGACCTGACCGTCACCCGCTTCGGCTACGGCGCCATGCAGCTCGCCGGCCCCTGGGTCATGGGCCCGCCGGCCGATCGCGACGGCGCACTCGCCGTCCTCCGCGAGGTCGTCGCCCTCGGGATCACCCACATCGACACCGCCGACGCCTACGGGCCGCACCTCACCAACCAGCTGATCCGCGAGGCGTTGCACCCGTACGGCGACTCGCTGCACATCGTGACCAAGGTCGGCGCGACCCGGGACGAGGCGGGCGGCTGGCCCCCGGCGCGCAGGCCGGAAGAGCTGCGTCGCGCCGTCCGGGAGAACCTGGAGAACCTCGGCCTCGACACGCTGGACGTGGTCAACCTCCGGCTCGGCGACGCCCAGGGCCCCGTGCCCGGTTCGCTCGCGGAGGCGTTCGAGGCGCTGGTCGAACTCCAGCGGCAGGGCCTGATCCGGCACCTCGGTCTGAGCAACGCGACGGCGGAACAGGTCGCCGAGGCGCGGGCGATCGCGCCCATCGTCTGTGTGCAGAACATGTACAACCTCGCCCACCGCCACGACGACGAGCTGCTCGACGAGCTCGCCGAGCAGGGCATCGCCTATGTGCCCTTCTTCCCCCTCGGCGGCTTCAGCCCACTGCAGTCCGAGGCGCTCACGGCCGTGGCCGCTCGGCTGGAGGCGACGCCGATGTCGGTCGCGCTGGCCTGGTTGCTGCAGCGGTCGCCGAACGTCCTGCTGATTCCCGGCACCTCGTCCGTGGCGCACCTGCGCGAGAACGTCGCGGGCGCGGGACTCTCGCTCTCCGAGGAGGATCTCGCCGAGCTCGACAAGATCGGCCGCTGAGCCTCCGCCACCACGGCGAGGGGAGGGCGCCGGGGCGTCAGGGGTGGCCGACCGATTTCGGTTCGATCACGGCGTGTCCCTTTGGTCGGCCATTGGGCGGGACTGTGGTGATTGATCTTGTTGGCACCGGAGGTCGGTCGCTCACATAATTCCTGCCAGACGCGCGACGAGCGGCCGCACGAGCCGCCGAAGGCGCCCCGTGAACGGGCCCGTGCGCGAAATTCCTGAACCTCCCCGGGGAGTCCCTTGTCCGCGCCCGACCACGTGCCGTCCGCTGCCGAACCGCGGCAGGAGGCGGCACACGACCGCTCCGCCGCACCTCCGGCGGTGGCCGAACGAGCCGTGCCAGTCGTACCGGCTGAGCCAGCCGTACCAGCCGAGCCGGCCACGGAGGGCGGGCGGAAGCTGCCGCGTACCCTCGGTGTGGCCCTGGCCACCGTGGGTCTGCTGGCGGTGACCGCGACCAGCGCCGTCGTCACGGTGGCCGTCGGGAAGCCGGACGGCGGACCGGTCGTCACCACCGCCGGAGCGGCCGGAGGGACGGCGGGTGCGCACCCCGCCGCGAGCGGCACCCCGAGTCCGGCCGCGTCGGCCTCGACCCCCGCCCCGCCCGCCGCCTCCGCCCCGGCGGCCGGCGCGTCACCCGCGCCCGCCCCGACGAGCACCGTCAAGGGCACCGTCAGCGGCGGCCGGCACGACGGTGACCTGCGGTACTTCCTGCTCCCGATCCCGGCGGGCGGCGAGTCCTACGGACCGGTCGACGGTATGCCGATGACGAACGAGGACTTGGCCGACCTGTACATCGAGGGGGCGGAGATCATGAGCGTCCTCCGCTCGTACGCCTACAAGGACGCCGCCACCCGCACCTACCGCACGGCCGACGGCAAGGCCGAGGTCACCGTCACCCTGCTGCGCTTCGGTTCGGCCGGGCAGGCGAGCGAGTTCGCCAAGGGCCACACGATGACCCTCGACCCGATCGAGATCACCGGCGACCCGGCCGCCCACGGCTACGTCCGCAAGCCCAAGCAGCAGGCGTACACCGGCTCGATGAGCGGCATCTCCAGCCAGGGGGACGTGCAGTACACGGTCGACGTCGAGGTGAAGGGCAACCCGGACAAGGCGCTGCTGAGCGAGTTGATGAAGCGCCAGCGCGACTGGCTGGCCTCCGGGCGCTGAGTCCCCGCCGTCCCCACCTCTTCCTCTCTGGAGCCACCGCGTGACCACCGAACCCGTGGCGCCGTCGCCCACCGACGCGCTCACCGAGGCGCCTGCCGAGGCGCCCGCCCCCGCCGAACCTCCCGCCCCTCTCGAACCTCCCGTCACTCCGGCCCCCGCCCGCAGGCCGCGCCGCCCACGGCCGGTCCTGCTGCTGGTCTCCGGGCTGCTGCTGGGAACGGCGGCCGGCGTCGGCGTCGGCTATGCCATCCAGGCGGGCCGGCCCCCGACGCCGCTGCCGCCGGTGCAGGTGGCGCTGCCCGCCTACCCGGCCGAGGTGCTGGACCCGAAGGCCGCCGCCGCGGCCGCCCCGTCGCCGCTGGCCATCGACGGGGACCTGCGGAAGCTGCTGATCACCGCGCCGAGCGGCAGCACCGGGTGGGGCGACTACCCGGAAGTACCGAGCTGGATCACGGCGGGTGAGCGCGCCGAGCACAGCGCCAACGTCGCCAGCACCTTCCAGGACCTCAGCGAGCGCGGTTTCCGGCGGGCGGTGGAGGTCAACTGGATGCAGCACGGCCTGAAGGTCCGGGTCTCGCTGATCCAGTACACGAGCGACTTCGCGGCCCTCGCGGGTTCGGGCCAGACCAATGTGAAGCCGTTCGCCGCGGAGGCCAACGGGGGCTACCGGATCGATAGCCGGCCCTTCTACTGGGCCGAGACCACCGAGAAGTTCTACCTGGGGAGTGCCGTCGCGCAGCGCGGCACCGTCCGGATGGAAGTCGAGGTCTTCGGAACGGAGCCGGTGGACGCCGAAGTCGTGAAGGGCCTCGCCAAGCAGCAGTGGGAGCGACTGGCATGACCGACAGCACCGTGACCGAGCAGGCGGTTCCCGAGCAGGCGGTTCCCGAGCCGCGCGCCGAGGAAGTCGCCGCCGCACCGACGCCGACACCTGCGGCCGCAGCCTCCTCGGCCGCCCCGTCCGAGGCTGCCCGCCGGCTCGCCCTGCGCGCCGGGGGAGCGATCGTGGCGGCCGCGCTGGTCGGCGTGGCCATCGGCGTCGGGATCATCCAGGTGCGGTACGACGACCCCGCACCCGCTGTCGCCGCCGCCGCTCCGTCGGCCGCGCCCGCCCCGACGCCGACCGCGACCCCGTTCGGCGCGAAGTCGAACGGCAGCCACTTCGGCTCGCTGCGCGACCTGTTGCTGCCCGCCACCGGGGGGTACGGGCTCGGGCCGGACGACGGCGGCTACGGCAACGACACCGAGCTGACGGGTGAACAGCTCACCGCCGAGCTCGACGACGACCTCCTGCCGGTCCCCAAGGCGCAGCAGGACAAGCTCCGCCAGTACTGGCAGGGCCTGCACGTCAGGGCCACCGGTGTGCGCACCTACAAGCACCGGCTGAACAACCTCGTCATCGGGGTCCGACTGCACCAGTTCAACCAGCAGGAGGTGCAGAGGATGAACGAGTACACCGCCGTGTTCACGGGCGATTCCGGACTCTTCCGCGTCGGCCCGGCCGTTCCGGGGCACCCCGAGGCGCACTGCTACCTGATGCCCGCGCGGCCGTCCGCACCGATCGACCGCATGGAGTGCTCGGCCGCCGCGGGCGACCTCCTCGTGGTACTGAGCGCCGAGGGCCCGGCACCGCTGCCCAAGGACACGATCGTCACCTTCCTCACCCAGCAGCTCGACCGTCTCGCCAGCCCGGGAGCCTCCGTATGACCGACAGCGACACCCCTGCCGGGCCCCAGACGCCGCCGACCGACGCGCCGCCGACCGACGCGTCGGTGCCGGACACGCCTGCGGCGCCCGCGGCCGAGGCGTCCGCCACCGAAGTGCCCACCGCCGAGGCGTCCACCACGGAGGCACCCCCGGCCGAGGCGCCGAACGACGAGGAACGCGCCGCCCGCCGCACCCGGCGCCGCAAGGCCGCGGTGCGGTGGAGCGCCGCCGCCGTGGTGTGCGCGCTGGCCGGTACGGGGAGCGCGCTCGCCGTCACCGCGCCCGAGCGCACCGACATCCCGGGCCTGGCCACCAAGAGCGACGGGCGCTACGTGTTCCCCGCCCTGGTCCTGCCGCCGCTGCCGTCGGGCACGGCGGTGCCGAGGGAGAACAAGAGCCGGCACGCCGCCGACCTGCGGCGCCTGCTCCTGCCCGCCCCTCGGGAGGCGGGCGGCTCGCTCGCCCCGGCAGGTCTGCCGACGTCGGCCCCGACCGGCAGCGCGACTGGCAGTCCGACCGCGAGCGCGAGCCCGACGACCTCGGCCACCTCGACGACCCCGGCCCCCGGAGCCACCGCCGACTGGGCCGACTGCAAGACGCTCACCGCCGATCAGAAGGACCCGGCCAAGCTGCGCACCCTCCTGGTGCAGTACGCCTGCCGGGCCGCCACCGTCCGGGAGTGGACCGCCTCCGACGGCACCCGTACACAGATCCGCCTGCTCGCCTTCGGCTCCTCCAATGAGGCGTGGCCCGTGTTCCTGGGATTCCGTGACAACGGCGACCCGAAGGACATCGACGGCCTCAGGAACGTCACGCCCTCGAACTGGGACATGCTCTACGGCGTCGACTTCGTGGTCCGCCAGACCCCGGCCACCGGCCCCGGTACCGAGCCGGCCGCCCGGGTGGCCTACCTCTCCGCGGGCGACATCGTGGGTGTGATCACCATGACCAACCCGAAGGGCGTCCCCGCCGCCGCGTTCCAACAGGTGGTCACCCTGCAGTCCGACCTGCTGACCTGAGCCCCGGCCGCCCCGCCCCCGTCCGGCGGTCGCGGCAGCGCGCCTACCGGAAGGCGAAGTGCGGCTCGGCGCCGACCAGTTCACCGCTGGCGGCCCAGAGGCGGGCGGCGACGGCCGGGTCGGTCATGTGCGAGGGGACGGGTTCACGCCGCGGCGTGCCGCGCAGACCGAAGACCCGCGGCCCCCACAACTCACCTCCCCGCACCTCCGGGTCGAGGACGGCACGGACGATCGGCCACGCCCCGGCGTCCTTGCCCTGCACCAGGAGCCCGGCGGGCAGGCCGCGCAGCCGCTCGCCGGGCGAGGTCGTGTGCACCGGCGGTCGGGACGGGGTGAGGGAGTCCAGGGCGCCGCCGGGATGGGCGACCACGCTGAGCACCGTGCTGCCAGCGGCGCGCAGGCGGCGATCGAGTTCGAAGCCGAAGGACATCTGCGCCAGCTTCGACCGGCCGTAGGTGCGCTTGGGCCGGAAGTCCCGGGTCGACTGCAGGTCGTCCAGGTCCAGCCGTTCTGACCGCGCCGCGAAGCTTCCCACCGTCACGACGCGGCCCGCCGGCGCCGCGGACAGCAGGGGGGCCAGCCACCGGGTGAGCGCGAAGTGGCCGAGGTGGTTGGTGCCGAACATCAGCTCATGGCCGTCCTCGGTCTCCCGACGCGGCGGGTCGTCGAGCGCGATCCCCGCGTTGTGGACCACGGCGTCGAGACGGTCGACGTCCAGCCGCTCCACGGCGGCCTTCAGGGACGCCAGGTCGGCGATGTCCAACTGGAGGTGCCGTACGTGCGCGCCGGCGACGTGCGAGCGGATCGAGGCCATGGCGGCGTCGGCCTTCGCGGCGTCCCGGCTGCCGAGGACGACGACGGCGCCGCTGGCGGCGAGTTGCTCCGCGACGAAGTAGCCGATCCCGGCATTGCCCCCGGTGACCAGGAAGGTCCTGCCCTCGGCGGGCGGCACCCGGTGGACGTCCCAGGGCCGGTTCGGGGATGCGGAAGACACGATGACAGGCTCCTTGCGCTCGGGGGCAGGTGAGCGGGCCGGATGCACTCCGCTACCGGCCGGGAGCGGCCGTCGGCGGGGTGTCCAGTACCCGGAAGGCGATGCCGGCCGCCGTCAGCCGCTCGATCAGCGGCCGGCCCATCGCCACCGCCGGGGTCAACTGTCCCGCCCGGGGCGGCAGGTCGTCGTACGCGAGGCAGAGCGCCGACTCGGCGAGCATGGTCGCGGTCTCCTGGTAGCCGGGATCGCCGCCCGACACCTCGGTGAAGACCGTCCGCCCGTTCGCCGTCCGCGCCACGAAGCGGACGGCGAACCAGGAGTGCGCCCGTTGCTGCGCACCGGGCCCGTCGCCGGGCTTGCGCAGTCGCTCCAGGGCCCGGCGCAGCGGCCGCAGTTGGGCGGCGAGGGCGATGGCCGCGACCGCGCTGACACCGCCGAGGGCGACCGGTAGTCGTCGCACCGCCGCGTAGTGCGTGTAGCCGAACTCCCGGCCGTAGTCGTCCAGTTCGGCGGCGGAGCGGGCCACGATCTGCGGGTCGATGGTGGGCAGCGGCACCGCCCAGGCCCGCGCCGCCCGTGACCGGTGCGGGCGGCCGAGCGGCGTGTGGACCAGCCGTCCCTTGGGCCGGGGCTCGACCGCACGGCGGGCCCGGGCCGCCTGGGCCATCGCCCGTACCCGGGAGAAGGCGGTCATCGCGGAGGCGAAGGTGCCGCCGGAGACGGTGGCGGCGACGCGGACGAAGCCCTCCACCGAGACCCGCTCGGCCGGCCCGCCGGTGCGCAGCAACTCCTCGACCGTGAACAGCACGCCGAGGTCGTGCGGTACCGAGTCGAAGCCGCAGGCGTGCACCAGCCGCGCGCCGGTGGCCACCGCCCGCTCGTGGTGGCGTACGTACATCCGGTCGACGAACTCCGGTTCGCCGCAGAGGTCGACGTAGTCGGTCCCGCTCTGGGCGCAGGCCGCCACCAGCGGCTCGCCGTGCTGCAGGTAGGGGCCGACGGTGGAGGCCACCACCCGGGTGGCGGCGGCCACCTTGCCCAGCGCCTCGCGGTCCGCGGCGTCCACGACCAGCAGCGGGAGCTCGGCGCAGCGCGGGTCGAGCTTCGCCAGCTCCGTCCGGACGGCGGCGAGCCGGCGCTCGCTCCGGCCGGCGAGCGCCCAGCGGCAGCCTTCGGGCGCGGCCCGGGCCAGGTACTCGGCGGTGAGGCGGCCGGTGAACCCGGTGGCACCGAACAGGACGAGGTCGTACGGGCGCGGCGCGGACATCAACGGTCCCTACTCGTGGGTAATCGACGGCGTCACGGTAGGAGCCCCGGCGCGGCACTGTCAACGGCGCGGATCGGCGCGGAACGGCGCGGGACGGCTGCGCGGTGTGCGGTCCCGCCGACCGGTGCCCGAAGCCCGCACATGGCCGCGCCCATCGCGGGCACGCGCGGGGTATGGCCACAGAACACACGGAAACGGAGCGCAAGTACGACGGATCCGCGCTGCCGACGCGGCTCGACCGCCTGCCGGGCGTCGCCACCGCGCTCAGCGGCGATCCCGAGGACCTCGACGCCGTCTACTACGACACACCTGACCTGCGTCTGCTGCGTCGGCACATCACCCTGCGCCGGCGCACCGGGGGGAGCGACGCGGGCTGGCACCTCAAGCTGCCGCGCACCGGCGACGCACGCCGGGAGTACCGGCTGCCGACGACGGCCGGCGGCCGCGGTGCCGTCCCGGCCGAGTTGTCCCAGCTCGTCGCGGCCTTCGCCCGCGGCGGCGCGCTCGCGCCGGTGGCGCGGCTGCGCACCCACCGTTCGGAACTGCTGCTGCGCGACGACCGGGGGAACGTCCTCGCGAGGATCACCGAGGACGCGGTCGCGGCCGACGTCCTCGACGCGGACCGCCTCGCCCCGTCCTCCTCGGACGCCCGCCCACCGGACGGGAGCAGGACCGGGACCCGCGGGTGGACGGAGTTCGAAGCCGAGCTGGAGCACGGCAGGCCCGGACTCCTCGACCGCATCGACACCGAGTTCACCGACGCGGGACTGGTCCGCTCGGCCTGGCCCTCCAAGCTCTCCCGGGCCCTCGGCGAAGCCCGCCCCGCCCCGCCCGGAGCCGCCCCGGCGCCGGGCTCGGCCGGCGCCCTCGTCATGGCCGGCTTCCGCACGCAGCTGGACACGCTCCTGACCCTCGACGCCGCCGTACGCCGCGGCGAGGAGGACTCCGTGCACCGCATGCGGGTCGCCGCCCGCAGGCTGCGGAGCCTGCTCAAGGCCCACCGGCGGCTCTTCAAGGGCGACCGCGCGCGGACGCTCGCCGACGAGTTGCGCTGGCTGGGGCGCCTGCTCGGCCGGGCCCGGGACCGGGAGGTCCTCGGCGAGGTCCTGGTGGACGGGTTGGACGCGGTGCCGGCGGAGCTGCGCCGGGACGCGCTGCGCGGCCGGCTCGCCGAGCGCTACGCCGCGGAGTACCGCGCCGCGTGGCGGCGGGCCGTCGCCGAACTCGACGGCGACCGCTACTTCGCGCTGCTGGAGCGGCTCGACGCCTTCGCCGCCGATCCGCCCCTGCGCCGCCGCCGATCCGCCCCTGCGCCGCCGCCGGGCCGCCCGCGGCGCGCGCGGCTACGTCCGCGGCGTCCTGCGGCGTGAGCAGGGCCGGACCGTCGAGCGCCTCGACCGGGCGCTGCGCTGCGAGCCCGGGCCCCACCGCGACGAGGCGCTGCACCGCGCCCGCAAGGCCGCCAAGCGGGCCCGCTGCACGGCGGACCACGCGCGGCCCCACCTCCCGAGGCGCGCGGCCGGGCGGGTGGAGAGGTTCGGTACCCGGATGAAGAAGCTGCACAAGGTCCTCGGCACCCACCAGGACAGCCTGGTGGCCCGGCACGAGCTGCTCGCCCTCGAACACCGGGACACCGGCGGCGACGAACGGGACGGCTTCGCCCACGGCGTGCTCCACGAACGCCAGCGGCACATCGCCGACGCCGCACAGCGACGACTGCCGAAGCTGCGCCGCCGCGCCGCCCGCCGCAAGCTCACCCGGCTCTCCTGAACCACCCGCCGCGGGGCCCGCCGGGCCCGACGCCTTCGCCGCGGCCGCCCGCACGGCCTGCCCAAGCCCCTGGACCCCGCGAATGGCGCGTGACCCGTGCCGTTGGTCAGCTGGTCAGCGCAGGAGGACGGTGAGCAGTTCGGCGAGGGTGGGGCCGGCGTCGGCGGGGTGGCGCAGCTGCTTGCCGTCGATCACCGTGTAGTGGTTGGTGCGGCCGTTGCGCTGGTGGCTGAGGTAACCCGCTGCTTCGAGGTCGGCGATGATCCGCTGGACGGCGCGTTCGGTGAGCAGGCAGCGGGCGGCGACGTCACGGACCCGGATGCCGGGGTCGCGGGCGATCTGGACGAGGACGCGGGCGTGGTTGGTCAGGAAGGTCCACTGCCGCGCGAGTGGCGTGTCGTCGTCCATGGACCAAGGATACGACCGGCAATTCGTGATGATTAAAACACGACAGAGTTTTCGTGCAACGGTTGACAGGTGTCATCGCGGGGGCGAACAGTGGAGACACGTCCGCCCGTACCGTCCGCGCCGTGGTCCGTCGCGCGGGGTGCTCTCCGGGAGATGGTTCCGTGTCCCAGATGACCCAGCCGGCCAAGCCGACCCACACGCCCCAGCCGACCCCCATGTACCGGCCGACCCGCGTCTCCGAGCCGACCCTCATCACCGAGTCGACCCGGTGGGAAGGAGGGCGACCGTGAACTCGTGGCTGACCTGCGAGACCTTCCGGGTGGGGGAGGCCCTGGTGTGTCGCTTCGTCGGGGACATGAGCATGGACAGCGAAGCCGACGCCGCCGAGGCCCTCAACGCCGCGCTCGACCAGCGCCCGGCGGTCCTTGCCGCCGACCTCGCCGGCGTCGACCTGTTCACCTCCAGCGGCCTCAACCTCCTCCTCACCGCCCGCCGCCGGGCCCTGGACGCGGGCGTCCCGCTGGTCCTGATCAACCCCTGCGCGATGGCCGTCCGGGTCCTGGACATCACCGAAGCCGCACCGCTCTTCCCCGTCTGCGCCACCGTCGAAGAGGCCGCCCTCCGCCACGCTGGCCTGCCCGGCTGAGCCCCTGCCGCCGGTCCGCTGCCGCGTCGTCAGAACGCGCGCAGGCAGTCGGACCGTAGGGCGGGGCGCGTCCTCGTCGTCGGCAGGACCGTCACATCGCGCGCTCGGCGAGGTGGAGCAGGCCGGCGCGCATGCGCTGTTCGCCGAGTTCCGGCAGGAGCGCCGCGACGTGGTCGGCTGCCAGGGCGGCGAGCAGGGTGTGGGCCGCGGTGTCGGGGTCGGTGTCGGGTGCGGTGGCGAGCAGGATCGCCACATGGCGGTGCCAGAACCGGTAGGCCCCGATCCGGTACCTGGCGCCGGGCGTGGCGGTCTCGGACATGCGGACCAGTGCCAGATGCTCCAGCAGGTAGTCGAAGTAGGCGTTGACGAACGCGGCCAGGCGCTCGTCGGCCGGCGCCCCGGGCCCGAGCGGGGGCGGCCCGTGCAGAACCGCCTCCTGCAACACGCGCTCGCGGGTGTCCAGCAGCGCGACGGCCAGCCCCGACTTGTCGCCGAACCGGCGGAACAGGGTGCCCTTGCCGACGCCCGCGGCGGCGGCGACCTGATCCATCGACACCGCCTCGACACCGTGCTCGGCGAACAGCCTGGCGGCCGCCTCCAGCACCGCGACCCGGTTGCGGGCCGCGTCCGCGCGCTCCTTGGGCGGCGGCGTCCGCAGCAGTTCCAGGGGCATTGCCAAATCGGACTGCAGTCCGTTAATGTCGTGAGCCATAACAGGACTGTAGTCCGAATCTCCTGGAGGTGGCGGCATGACCGCACTCATCACCCGCGACGAACTGGCAGCAGCGATCGAGGCCGGCGCCGTGACCGTCGTCGACGCGCTCGGCGGCGACTACTACGACCAGCAGCACCTTCCCGGTGCCGTGGCCCTGGTCCGGGCCGAGGTCGACACCCAGGCGCAGGCCGTGCTCCCCGACCGCGACGCCGTGATCGTCACCTACTGCTCCAACACGGCGTGCCCGAACAGCGGGCAGGTGGCCGACCGGCTCACCGCCCTCGGCTACACCAACGTCCGCAAGTACCGCGAGGGCATCCAGGACTGGGTCGAGGCCGGCCTTCCCGTCGAATCCGCCTGACGCCAAGCTGAAGGGCGAAGACCTCGTACGGAGTCTTCGCCCTTTGCGTCCCGGCCACGACGACACGGGGGTGCGTCGTGGCCGGGGGAGTCTCGGGTCAGGCCTTCTTGACCACGCTCGACTTGAGCTGCATGGCGCCGAAGCCGTCGATCTTGCAGTCGATGTCGTGGCCGTCGACGCCGTCGACGAGACGGATGTTGCGGACCTTGGTGCCCGCCTTGATGCCGGCGGGGCTGCCCTTGACCTTGAGCGCCTTGACGACGGTCACGGTATCGCCGTCGCTGAGCACGTTGCCGACGGCGTCCTTGATCACGCGCTCACCGGGTGCGCCGCTGTCCTCGGTGTTCGTGGCGGGGGTCCACTCGTGGCCGCACTCGGGGCAGACCATCAGTGCGTCCATCTCATAGGTGTACTCGCCGGAGCACTTGGGGCACGCGGGCAGGTTGTCGCTCATGGGGCCAGGGTATCCGAAGGCGGGGTTCGGCCCGTTGCCGCCGTTGGTGAGTATCCGCAGGTGGGAGCGGTTCGGCCGGTGGGACGGGCGTGGATCCCCGGACGCCGCCGGTGTCGCCGCGTCCGGTGCTGCCGTGTCGGGTGTGGGTCTTGGTGTGCCGTTCGACCCGGGAGGTGGGAGGGTGGTGCGCCACGGGCGGGATCGGCCGCGTCCGTACGTCCGGCCGGCACCTCGCCGGCCGGCGGGCGGCCCGATCCGATGCCCGAAGCGACACCCGAGGAGAAAAGACACCGCCATGGCAACCGACTACGACGCCCCGCGCGACACCGGCGACGAGAGCAGTGACGAGAGCATCGAGGCACTGAAGAGCAAACGCGACGACAAGCAGAGCTCCGCCGTCGACGTGGAGCCCGAGGCCGTCGAAGGGCTGGAGCTCCCGGGCGCCGACCTCTCCGGTGAGGAGCTCACCGTGCGGGTCGTCCCGCTCCAGGCGGACGAGTTCACCTGCATGACGTGCTTCCTGGTCCACCACCGCGCCCAGCTCGCGGGCGAGGACAAGAACGGCCGACCGATCTGCCGCGACTGCGCCTCCTGACCTGTGCCCGCCCCTCCGTTCGGCCACCGGGCAGACCAGCGCCGGACGGCGGGCGGCCACACTCGGCACACCCAATGCTCACCAACCGACGGGCCTTCAAACAGTAGGACAACAGCCCGAAGTGGCTATGAAATGGCGATCGAAGTCGGAATTCTGGTGTAGAATCATAGGCGCAAGGGGGGCCTTGGGGCCGATGCTGAAGCCATCGGCAGGCCACCCACCGGCAGGGGGAACGACCGCCATGAACTACCACCTCGACACCGCGCGCGCCATCATCAACGAGCGGATGCGGGAGGCCGAGCAGCACCGCCTCGCCCACGCGCTGTACCTGAAGAACCGCGCCGAGGCCAAGACCCGCCGGGCGCGCCTGCTCCTCGCCCGCCTCGGCGGATGAGCACCACCCCGTCCGGCCGGCACCCACACCGTGCCGGCCGGACCACCGGCCGTCCGTCCGGTCGCTGACCTGGGAACATCGCGACGAACGCCTCCCCGTGGACGGGCGGGGACGTTCGGGCAACGATCAGCCCACAGAGCGCCGCCGCGTCCGCATGCCGAACTCGGGGCGGACCGGCCGTCCCACCCGCAGCGGAAGCGGGTTGCGCAGCCTGGCCCACGTACCGCCGGTACGCCCGCGCCTCGGCCGAGGCGCCCTCGACGACGTCCTGACGGTCAGGGAACGCCACACTTCCCGCAGTCAGCACGCGGGTGTTCGTCCCGAACCGGTTGCCCTGCAGGCGACCGGTCACCAGCCGCCCCCGGGCCGAGGGAATCGGCTTGCCCCGGCCGGCCGCTCAGCGCTTCGAGGGCGGTTGGGCGGCGAGGGACCAGGGTGCGGCCCACAGCGGGACGACCCGGACGGTGTCGGTGGGTCGGGCGGCAGCGGTGGTGGCCGGTCGCGGACGGGCGGCCGCGGTGTTCACGGAAGTCATGCCAGGAACGTACCGGCCGGCACTGACAATGCGGGCCGCCGTGGTTCAGAGCCAGTGCGTCAGGTCGTTGTCCGCCCGTCCGCTACCTGGGTCCGGAGCCAGCGCCGGACTTGCCCGGCCGATCGCAGTCGCACCAACTGGAGCTGGCGGCAGGAGGGATGGTCCATCGCCTCCGGGACCGCGTCCCGGAACCGAGCGGGATCACGCCATGCCGAACCGAGCAGGCCGTCCCGCCAGACCGCGCGCAGTGACTGGTAGCACCCCGGAAGGACCTCCTCGGCACCCACCAGCTGACGCACCGTTCTGCGCACCACTCGGCTGAACGACACACGGCGCGGGAGATCCAGCCACACCACGAGTTCCGCTCGCGGCCACAGCACATCGGCGACCTGCGGAAGGTAGCTACCCGCCACCACCCAGTATTCGTCGGCGGCCAGACGGCGGACATCGGCCCGGAAATCCTCCGCCGGACGCCGGCTCCACCCAGGCCCCCAGAAGAGCAGATCGAGGTCCGTCAACCGCCCGCCGGTTCGGCCGGTCAGCTCCCTGGCCAGGGTGGTCTTTCCGGTACCGGCGGCCCCTACGACCACGGTTCGCCGCATCATCATGAGGTCAGGCTGCCAAGCCGATTCCCGGTGGGCAATCGCGTTTCCGCCACGCGGACGGCAGAGCCGAGAGAGTCCCGCCCGGGTCGGTTCCGGGCAGGAGACCCAGGCTGGTGACCGGCCACATTACGTCGGCATGACTGAAGCCGGTCAGTCGGCGACCGGCCTAGTGTCAGTGACGTCACCCCCCCAGTCCCGAGAACGAAAGCAGGCCGCGTGCGCCAGCTCACCTATTACGTCGGCACCACCCTCGACGGCTTCGTCGCGGGCCCCGACGGCCAGTCCGACTTCCTCCCCTTCGAGGGCGATCTCGCCGCCGCGCTGCTGGCCGAGTACCCCGAGACGATCCCGGCCCACGGCCGCGGACCGCTGGGCCTCGACGGCGTCACCAACATGCGCTTCGACACCGTCCTGATGGACGGCGCCGGCTACGAGGCCGGCCTCACGAAAAGCACCACCAGCCCCTACCCGCATCTCACCCAGTACGTCTTCTCCCACACCCCCGACCGGCTCGACCCCGCCGTGGAGACCGTCTCCGGGGACCCGGTCGCCTTCGTCCGCGCGCTCAAGCGCCAGGACGGCGCGGGCATCTGGCTGTGCGGCGGGGCGGACCTCGCCGGGCAGCTGATCGAGGAGATCGACGAACTGGTCGTCGCGCGCCACCCGCTCGTGGCCGGCTCGGGCATCCCGCTGTTCCGCGCCCCGTTCCGGCCCACCGCCTTCACCCCGACCGACTCCCGGGTCTTCAACACCGGCGCCACCCTCACCACCTACGCGAAGGAGACCCGGATGCTGCTGCGTCCCACCACCGAGGCCGATCTCGACCGGGTGACCGCCGTGACGGTCGACGAGCCGGTCGGCTGGATCGAGGCCGACCGCTACCTGGACGAGCTGAAGGAGGGCATGTACCGGCCGGAGTGGACCTGGATCGCGGAGCAGGACGGCCGGGTGCTGGCCCGCGCCCTGTGGTGGGGCCATGCCACCGGGGAGCACCCGATCGCCCTGGACTGTCTGTCCGTCGACCCCTCGGTCGAGGACCGCGCCGCGCTCGGCGCCGAGCTGATCCGGGCCGGCCTGCGGGCCTTCACCGAGCAGGGCGCACCCAAGCTCCCGCTCTACAACCTGACGCTGCCGCAGGGCTGGCGCGAGGACCCGGCCGTGGTGGCGGCCACCGACTGGCGGCGGGACGCCGCGCTGGCCGCCGGGCTCACCGACGTGGTGGAGCGGCTCCGCCTGGAGTGGACGCCGGACGCCGGGCTGCCCGCCTCCAGCGGGCGGCTGACCTTCACCGAGGGCACGGACGAGGAGTTCCTCGACGTCTTCCGGCGGATCGCGGTGGGCAGCCTGGACGGCGAGACCCGCCGCAACCTCGCGCTGATGGGGGCCGAGGCCACCGCCCAGGAGGAGGTGGACTTCTACCTCAGCTGCCCGGGGGAGCGCTCCTGGTGGCGGCTGGCCCGCACCCCCGACGGCGAGGTGGCCGGGCTGGCGCTGCCGTCGGCCACGCCGTACAACCGCAACGTCGGCTACCTCGGAGTCGTCCCCGAACTGCGCGGCCGGGGGTACGTCGACGAGGTGCTGGCCGAGATCACCCGGGTGCAGGTGGCGGCGGGGGCCGAGCTGATCACGGCCACCACGGACACCGACAACGCCCCGATGGCCGCCGCGTTCGCCCGGGCCGGCTACCGGGTCGCCCAGACCCGGCTGATCTGGTCGGCCCCGGAAACGGCCCCGGCCTCCTGAGCCGCCCGGGCCCCCCGGGCCGCACCCCCTCAGGCAGCGGCCAGCAGGGCGGCGAGTTCGGTCCGCGAGCCGACACCCAGCTTGGGGAAGGCCCGGTACAGGTGGTGCCCCACCGTCCGCGGGCTGAGGAACAGCTGCGCCGCGATCTCCCGGTTGCTCGCCCCGGTGGCGGCCAGCCGGACCACCTCCCGCTCCTGCGGGCTGAGCAGGCTGATCGGCCCGTCCTGCCGGGTGGTCAGCGCGGTCTCCCCGCCCGCCGCGCCCAGCTCCGACCGGGCCCGCTCGGCCCAGGGCCGCGCGCCGAGCCCCTCGAAGCCGTCCAGCGCGGCGCGCAGCTGGTCCCGGGCGTCGATCTGGCGGCGCAGCCGGCGCAACCATTCCCCGTACAGCAGCGCGGTCCGGGCCCGGTCGAACGCGTTCCCGCTCTCGTCGTGCAGGGCCAGCGCGGCCGTGAAGTGCTCCTCGGCCGCGCCCTCGGGTCCGGTCAGCGCCCGGCACCGGGCGGCCAGGGCCCCGAGTGCGGGCTGCCCCAGGGCGAGGGCCCACTCGTCGAGCAGTCCGGCCGCCGGCGCCGCCCGCTCCGGGCGGCCCGCCCGGACCGCCGCCTCCACCACGTCCGGCAGCAGGGCCAGGCAGAGCAGCGGATGGCCGACCTCCTGCCGGGCCGCCGACAGCTGGTCGAGGGCCGCCTGCGCCCGGCCCAGGCCGAGTTCGAGCAGTCCCCGTGCCCACAGGGCGTCCGCCGTGGCCCGGCCCACGCCGCGCGGGCGCGCGTACCCGAGGGCCTCCTCGGTCAGGGTCCGGACCTGCTCCTCCTCGCCCCGGACGGCGGCCGGCAGCGCCAGGGCGGCGCGCAGGTGGGAGGCCCGGTGGGCGAGGTCGTAGTACTCGGCGAGCCGGAGCGCCTCGGTGCCCCGGGCGGTCGCCTCGTCGTGGTGGCCGAGCGCCAGCTCGGTGCGGACCAGCAGGTCGAGCGTGGTGGGCAGCCAGCCGCTGATCCCCTGGTCCCGGCAGTGGGCGACGGCGCCGAGGGCCACCCGGCGGGCGGTGGGGTGGTCGCCCACCAGCCGGCAGTAGATACCGGTCATCAGCCGGTCCATCACGCCGCTGTCCGCCGCGCCGGCCGCCGCGTCCCGTCCGACCGCCGCCGCCAGTGGGCGCAGCGCGGCGAGCGCGCCGGGCACGTCCCCGCCGAACAGCCGGGCGGGCACGGCGAGTACGGGCAGCTCGGGGGCGCGGGAGGCGATCTCCTGGATCAGCGCGGCGTCGCCGCCCGAGTAGGCCGCGTGGACGGCGTCGGTGAGCAGCGAGGCCGTCGCCTCCGGGTGTGCGGCACCGGTCTGGTCCGCGCTGTCGAGCAGGATCCGGGCGGCCGTCGCCGGGCTGCGGTAACCGAGTTCGACCACCGCCCTGGCACGGGCGAAGTTCGCCGCCACCTCCTGGTCCGCCAGCGGCAGCGGCACCTGGTCGGCGAGGGCGCCGCACCGCTCGTCCTGGCCCGCGTCGGCGGCCTTCTGCGCGGCCTGGACCAGGCGGCGGGCCCGTACGTCCGGATCCGCGGTGAGCTGGGCGGCGCGCTCGTACGCGGCCGACGCGGACGCCATCGCCTGCCGGTTCCCGGCCCACTCGGCGACCCGCTCCAGCTCCTCGGCGACCCGCTCGTCCGGGCCGGTCGCGGCAGCGGCCAGGTGCCAGGCCCGCCGGTGCGGCTGACCGGCGGCGCCCAAGGCCCCGGCCAGCGCCCGGTGGGCGGCGATCCGGCGGGCGAGCGGGGCGCTCCGGTAGGCGGCGTACCGCACCAGCGGGTGCCGGAAGCGCACCAGCTCCCCGGAGAGGACCACCAACCCGGCCCGCTCGGCGGGTTCGAGGTCCTCGACGCCCGCGCCGAGCTCCCGGGCGCCCGGCAGCACCGTGCCGAGGCTTCCGGTGTCGTCGGCGGCGGCCACGAGTACGGCCAGCCGAGCGGCCTCGGGCAGCCGCCGGACCTGCTCCAGAAAGCCGTCCTGGATCCGCCCGCGCAGTCCGGCGGCCGTACGGTCCAGACCCTCGACGAGCAGCCCCGGCAGGCCCTTCACAGTGGCGCCCGGGGCCCGTCACGGACCGCGAAGAGCATCACGACGCCCTCGGCGCGCAGCCGGCGCGCGGCGAACGTCAGCATGTCCACCGACGGCTGGTCGACCCACTGCGCGTCGTCGACCAGACAGAGCAGCGGCCCGTCGGCAGCGGCCTCCGACAGCATCGTGAGGACGGCGAGCCCGACGATGAAACCGTCGCGCACCCCGTCGGCCGTCAGCCCGAACACCGCCCGCAGGGCGGGGGCCTGCGCCGGCGGCAGGCCGTCCACGAGCTCCAGCACGGGCAGGAACAGCTGGTGCAGGCCGCCGTAGGCGAGCTCCATCTCCGACTCGATGCCCTCCACCCGCAGCACCCGCGCACCCTGGGCCTGCCCGGCGGCCCAGTCGAGCAGGGCGCTCTTGCCGATCCCCGCCTCGCCGTGGACGAGCAGCGCACCGCTGTTCCCCCGCCGGCCGTCCGCCAGCAGCCTGCCGATCCGCTCCCGCTCCGTACTGCGCCCCCGCACGATGTGCCCTGCTCCCCGCGTTCCGTATCGCCCGCGCGAGCCCCCGCAGGGCCGGACGGCGGCGACCGGCGGCCACCCCCGTGATCCTCTCATCAGCACAAACGGGCGATCACGGCACCCGTCCGCGCGGTGGCGGAGTCCGCGCGCGAGTGACCGGAGCCTCCGATCAGGCTGCTTCGAGCGGGGTGCCTTCGTAGGTTCACCGATAGGGCTTGGCGGTCTCGTTGTGCTCGAGCCGTGCCCATGCGCGGCGCGTGTTCGGCGGGTCAGCCCTGCGGGCCGCGGCGCGTGTACGTGCGGATGCGGTAGCGCAGGCCGGACGTCGAGGTCTGCGGGCCGCGGTCCTCGGTGAGGGTCCAGGCGGGGTCGATGGCCGGGGCGTAGGTGTCGCCCTCGACCGACAGGTCGATCTCGGTCACCGACAGGGTCGTGGCGAGGGCGATGGCCGAGCGGTAGAGCTGCCCGCCGCCGATCACCCAGGCCTCGGCGGTCGTGCCCGCGCCGGGTGCGGCGGCCGCCAGGCGCAGGGCCTCGTCGAGGGAGCCGGCGCGGTCCGCGCCGTCCGCCGCCCACCGCGGGTCGCGGGTGACCACGATGTTGCGCCGGCCGGGGAGCGGGCGGAAGCGCGGCGGGATCGACTCCCAGGTGCGCCGGCCCATCACCACGGGGTGTCCGAGGGTGGTCGCCTTGAAGTGTTCGAGGTCCTCGGGCAGGTGCCACGGCATCGTGTTGTCCGCGCCGATCACGCCGTCCGGGGTCTGGGCCCAGATCAGTCCGATCCTCATACCGCGACCGGTGCCTTGATGGCCGGGTGGTGCCGGTAGTCGACCATCTCCACGTCGGAGTAGGCGTAGTCGAAGAGCGAGTCGGCCTGCCGAAGGCGCAGCGCGGGGAAGTCGAACGGCGTGCGCGTGAGCTGTTCGGTCACCTGCTCCACGTGGTTGTCGTAGATGTGGCAGTCACCGCCGGTCCAGATGAACTCCCCGGGCTCCAGGCCCACCTGCTGCGCGACCATGTGGGTGAGCAGGGCGTAGCTCGCGATGTTGAACGGCACCCCGAGGAACAGGTCGGCACTGCGCTGGTAGAGCTGGCAGGAGAGCCGGCCGCCGGCCACGTAGAACTGGAACAGGGCGTGGCACGGGGCGAGCGCCATCGCGTCCAGTTCGGCGACGTTCCAGGCGGAGACGATCATCCGGCGGGAGTCCGGGTCGCTGCGCAGGGTGTCGAGGACCTGGCTGATCTGGTCGATGTGCCGGCCGTCGGGGCTCGGCCAGCTGCGCCACTGCACGCCGTAGACGGGGCCGAGGTCGCCGTCGCGGTCGGCCCACTCGTCCCAGATGGTGACGCCGTGCTCGCGCAGCCAGCCGACGTTGGAGTCGCCGCGCAGGAACCACAGAAGCTCGTACACCACGGACTTCAGGTGCACCTTCTTGGTGGTGACCAGCGGGAACCCCTGCGCGAGGTCGTAGCGCAACTGGTGCCCGAAGACGCTCCGGGTACCGGTGCCCGTCCGGTCGGCCTTGGCCGTCCCGGAGGTGAGCGTGTGCTTCAACAGGTCTTCGTACTGGGTGTCCACCACGAGCGGTAAGTGTACGTGCCCCGTGACGTGGGCAGATCCGGCGGGCACGCAGACGCGCAGGCACGCGAGGACGTTCCCGCCGCCTACCGGCCGGGTGCGGCGTCTTCGATGGCGGCGAGCAGCCGGGCGTGGACGGTGGCGGCGGCCGCGCGGGTGGCCGGGTCGGGATCCGCCAGGTGCGGCGCGATCAGCTCGGCGGCTGCGGCGAGGACCGGCACGGGAACGGTCGCCTCGCGCAGGTGCCGGAGCTGGGAGGCGGCCCGCTCGCCCGGCGTGGCCTGGGCGGGGGCGTCGGGGATCAACGAGGCGAGGCCCCGGGGCAGGGGCTGGGTGCTGGTCACCCGACCCATTCTCCCGTCCCCCGGGCACCGCTGTTCACCCTGGCCGACCGGCGCTGGACCGGCGGCGGACCGGCGGCGGACCGGGGCAGGGGCCTTCCGCGAGCCCCGTGTCGTGATCGGCGCCGGGGTGATCCGGTGCGGCGTGCAACCTTTCCGGCGGCGCGGGGGTGAGTAGGGCAGAGCGACGGTCCGGTGGGGTCGTCGCGCTTACGCGAAGAGGAATCGGATGACCCCGAGTGCATTGACCATCCCGGTGGGGGACCGGTCCCGGCCGGTGACGGCACCGGCCGCCGGACCACCTTCCGGAGAGGCCTCCGAGGGCGGCCCCGGCGCGCGGGAGCTCGGCTTCGAGGGGTTCGCCGCCACGCGCTGGCGGCGGCTGGTGCGCACCGCCTACCTGTTGACGGGCGACTACCACGAGGCCGAGGACGTGGTGCAGGCGACCCTCGCGAAGGTCTTCAGGAGCTGGTCGCGGATCAGCCGTCTGGAGGAGCCGGACGCCTACGTTCACCGGGCCCTGGTGAACAACAACCTGAGCCGTCACCGGCGGCGCAGGGTACGGCAGTTGCTCGTGCCCGTCCTCCCCGACCGGGCGCACACCGCAGGCGGTGGCCACCGCGACGTGGAGGAGCGCTCGGCGCTGCTCCAGGCGTTGGCGGAACTGCCGCAGCGCCAGCGGGCCGTTGTCGTCCTGCGCTACTGGGAGGACATGAGCGAGCCGCAGGTGGCCGAGGTGCTCGGCTGCTCGCCCGGCACTGTGAAGAGCCAGGCCAGCCGGGGCCTGGCGAAACTGCGCGGACACCCGGCGCTGGCCCCGTACGCGGCGGGTACCGGTTCGACGACCGACGGCACGAACGGAGACAACAGCTGATGGACACCGAGGACATGGTGCGGGGCGCTCTGCGGGACGAGGTGGACCGGGTCGAGGTGGCGGACTGGTCCGCCGGGCCCGTGCAGGTTCACGTGCGCCGGCAGCGACGGGGACGGCGTACGGCGATGGGCGTGTCGGCGGCGGTGGCCGCACTCGCGGTGGTGGCCGGGACCGGTGCGGTCCTGTCCGCGCAGCGCGGGGTCACGGCCGTCGGACCGGCCTCGCAACCCTTGTCGGCACCGGACGGGCCGGCTCCCGAGGCCGTGGTGGTGGAGCCCGGTCAGCAACTGCCGTTGGGCCGCCCGAACTGGTGGATGCAGCTGAAGGACCAGGAGATCTGCATCCATGACGCGCCCGCGTACGGAACCGGCCCGGGGTGCGGCGGGCACTCCTGGACGACGGGTACGACCGAGATCACCATGCAGTACTACGGTTCGCCCCCGCAGGGTCGGGAGGGCCTGTACAACCTCGTGTACCAGGGCCCCGGACAGGTGGCCCGGATGGCCATCGAGCTGGACGGCCGGGCGCACTGGGCCACCGTCGCCTCGCTCCCCGGCAACCCGGGCTACGCCAGCGGCTTCTTCTGGGGGCCCGGCCTCAAGGATTCCGGTGAGGCGAAGGCGGACCCGTTCGAGGGCATCCGGCTCGCCGCGTACGACGCCGAGGGGAGGGTGCTGGCGACCAGGACGCTCTCGTCCTGACGGACCCGCAGCGCGGCTCTGGTGCCGGGCCCCGCCGATCGGGCTCGGCCGGCCGACCACGGCACGGGAGCGGGTGTCAACGAAGCGAAGGCTGCGGGATTGACCGGGGGACCTGACGCGCCATATTTTGAACGTGTTCAATCTCGCGGAGGGGGCATGGACATGGTTCAGCGTGTCGGGTTCGGGGTGGCGGCGGCAGGCGGGGGACCGGGCCGGGGAGCGTTCGGCGCGCCGCTGGCGGTGGTGCGGGACGGCGGCTCCCCGCCCACCCGGCCTCGCCAACTGCATCGGGGTGGGAGGAGGGAGCACGGGCTGTGCTGCGACACCGCCCACTCCTTCACCGTCACCCTGCTCGCCCTGCTGCCCGCGGCCTACCTGACGGTGTTCGAGCTGTCCGACGGCTACCCCGGCGGCGACCCGGCGATGTACCTCCTGTTCGTGCTGCCGCTCCTGCTCCTCCCATTCGCCATCGGTGCCCGCGCCTGGGCTGATCACTGGTGGCCGGCGCTGCGCTGGTTCAGGCGCGCCGCGCTCTACTACACCGGCTTCTTCCTGGTTCCGCTCATCGTGCTCCTCGAACTGACCTCGATGGCCTTCACCGCGGCCCTCGGCGGCACCTGGACAACGGACTCCCAGCTGCTGACGTCGCTCGAACTCGTCGTCGTGGGCGCCCTGCTGTTCGGCGGCCCCGTCATCGTCGCGCTGCTCATGGTGGCGCCCTGGGCGGTGCGAGGCCTGGACGCGCGCCCCGCCCTCGCGGTCCTCGCCAACCTCGTGCCGGCCTTCATGGTGATGATCGGCGGCATTCCCGCGGTGGTCGTCGTCATCGTCCACCTGGTCTTCACCTGCCGGGTGATGCCTGCCGCCACCCTGCGGCGCTCCCACCCGGACGGGAGCGCCGCAGGGCAGCGGCCCGCCGGCCCCGCCCCCACCCACGGCGGTACCGGCGACCGGCCCTGACCGACCGGCGCTCACTGGCCGGCCCTGGCCGACCGGCCTGTCGTCGGACGCGGACCGTATGTCGGGCGCGGACCGTACGTCAGGCGGGCCTGGCCGCCGCGAGCAGACGGGGCGGGAGGTAGGGCGAGCGGACATGGATGGACCAGCCGCGGCTGCGGCGGGCATGGCAGGCGAGGGCGAGGACGTCGAGGCTGAGCGCGGCCTCGGGGCCGTCGGCGCGGTCGGCGATGGAGTGGTGGTCGCGGTGGGCTTCCAGAGCGTCCAGCAGGGCGAGGTTGAAGCTGGTCTCGTCACCCCCGACCAGCTGGGAGAACAGGACGACCGGGGGCGGGAGGAAGACGGTCTGGTCCGGGGTTCGCTCCGCCTCCTTCAGGGCGAGTTCGGTGGCCGGGAGCGGATCGGCGCCGCGGAGGAGGTCGTGCAGGGCGGTGCGGTACGGGGCGTACGGGGAACGGTCGTCCGCGGCGATAGCGGGGCCGGCCAGGAGGAGCGGTTCGAGGTCCTCGGAGCTGCCGGTGATCAGGGCGTAGGACAGGGCCGTCTGCCAGAAGGCCGGGCCGAAGTCCCTGCCCCGGTAAGCGGGGAAGCGCAGCGTCCGGCCGTCGACCGTCACCTCGGCCTCGGTGCCCGGTTCGGCGAGGGCGGCCCGGAAGGCGGCGGCCCCCAGCCGGGAGCCGAGCCGCAGGTGGGCGAGTTGGGCGTCGCAGGCATCGCTGGACTGCGAAGCGCGTGCCCCGAGGAGGTTGGTCTGGTAGCGCAGGGCGTCCGCGAGCTCCCGCGCGTCCAGCGGCTCGCCGTCCTCCGGCGTGATGGCCTCCAGGGTGCGCCGCTCGAACCGGGCCTCGCTGTCCGGGCTGAAGGGGCGCTCCAGCTCCGGCCGTTCGAGGTGGACGGGTGCGGCGGCGAGCTCGGCGACGGCGTCGGGGCGCCGGTCGCGGCCGAGGCCGTGAACGCGCGGGCCGGGCGTCTCGAAGCCGGTGACCAGGGCGTGGGGGAGGTAGTCGGTGTCGACGGCCGGGGTCCAGCCGTGCGTGCGGTACGCGAGGGCGGCGAGGGCGATCGGGACGAGCGGCAGCAGGCCGGCGGGCCCGGTGCCGTGCGGGCCGTCCTGGAGGAGCGTGAGCAGCGCGGCGTCGAAGCCCTCGCGGTCCTGGTCGGTGAGGGCACGCAGGGCGCGCGGGCCGGGCTGGGGTTCGGCGCCGGGGGAGCCGGGGGAGCCGGGGGCGGCGAGCCCGGCGTCCTCGAAGAAGTGGGCCACGAAGGCGTCGACGAGTGCGAGGGCGGGGGTGACCGGCTCGTCGGGCATCAACTGCCGGGCCCAGCAGAAGGCCTCACCGTGCCGGGAGATCTCGTCGCTGATGATCGCGAGGGAGAAGGCGTCGAGCCACTCCCGGGCGTCGACCCTGTGGTGGGGGTCGCGTTCGAGGCCCGCCTCGCGGTAGTAGCTCATCCCGAAGTTCGGATAGTCCAGGAAGACGTGGAAGCTGTCGTGCGGGTAGTAGGCGGCGAAGGAGACGGCGCCGCAAGCGGCCTCGGTGGCGTCCTTGAGGACCGCCTTGGCCTCGGGGGAGTCCAGCTCGGGCCGGGTGGTGGAGAGTGCGCCGAGGTAGTCGAGGAAGGAGCCGGCGATCAGCTGCCACTCGACCGTGGCCATCAGACCGGCGCGGGAGTAGGAGTGGACCTGCCTACCGATCCGCTCCACGAAGTCCTCGCGCGCCTCTGCCACCCGCGCGCCGTCCACCTGGTGACGTTCGATCCGCACAGCACTGCCCCCTTGCTCATTGACCTGGCGCCAGCCTAGGCGGTGGGTCCGACAATCGAGGTCCACGGGGGGCAGGGGCAGCGACAGGGAGCGCGACGTACGGGAGGGGCCGGTCGCCGACGTGACCAACCCCTCCCTTCGGGTCCCTCCCGTACTGCCCGGTGGAGCTCAGCCCAGGGTGCAGGCGAGCTGCGCCTTCACCGCGTTGCGCAGGTCCTCCTGGGCGCGGCACTCGCCGCTGAGGACGTCTTCCCACTTGGGGCTGACGACGTGCACGTTCACGATCTCGGTGATGATGTTGACGTTCCCCTGGGCCACGATGGTGTTGTGGGCGACCGCCACCTGTGAGGTCGGAGCCGTGGTGGCACCGATGACGCCGCCTTCACCGTAGACCAGGTTGGTGATCTTGGTGTAGATGGTGACCTCCTTGCCCTGGATGTTGTTGCCCACGACGGCAACCCGCCAGTCCTTGTAGTTGCGCTGCCAGGAGTAGTTGGTCCGCTGGTTCAGGGCCTGGACGGCGGCGTACTGGAGCCGGATGACCCAGTGGTGGTTGAGCAGCGGACGGCCGCCCGGGTGGTCCCGGGGGTGCGCCGGCTCCCCGAACTGGACGGCGTCGGAGAGGTCCTGGTTCTCGATGCTCAGACGGTCCGCCGCCGAACCCGCCCGGGGCGCCGCGCCGGCCGGCGCGGCGATGACGCCGGTGACGGCGAGGGCCACGGCCCCGACGGCCACGGCGGTCTTCCACTTCCCGGCGAGCCGCTGACTGGTTGCCATCCTGGTACTCCTCGTTCCCGTGTTCCCGTAAGTCGACAAGCACGCGGGCGTACCCCCCCACGCCCACTGCCGGGCAACACCCGGCACCCCCGACTCTCGCGGACCAGCACCGGGCGCACATCAGTCATCTGACTGCAGGACGCGCATGACCGCCGGCCGGCTGCTGATCTGCGTGGCCGACTCCGACGTGACCGGTCAGCCGCTCCCAGTTGCCGGACCCGATGGCGGCCTTCTCCTCCTCGGTGAAGGGCGCCTGTTCGAGGAACGACCGGGCGACCCCGCCGCTGGTGTCGACGAAGGGGAAGCCGCCGGGCCGCAGGCCGAAGGTGTACGGGTAGTCGGTCGAGTAGAGCATGCGGTCGGTGCCGACGACCTCCGCCGTCCACCGCAGATAGCGCTCGCTGACCGTGCCGCTGCCCGCCACCCAGAAGTTCTGGCGGAAGTAGTCGGCCAGCGGCCGCTCCAGCTTCGCCATGTCCCCCAGGAATCCGATGTGGTCCAGGTAGAACAGGACGACCTCGCCCCAGTGGCCCGCGATCACCTGCAGGTCGGGGTGGCGGTCGAACACGCCGGAGAAGATCATGCGCAGGTACTGCACGCCCAGGTCGTAGTACCAGCCCAGCCCGGCGCCCGCGAGGACGGGGCCCACGCCGTGGGGGAGCCCTGAGTAGTACGCCTCCTGGACGGCCCGCACCGGGGTCTGCGGGTGGAAGTGCAGCGGCACCCGCAGCCGCTCGGCGGTGGCGTAGAGGTCGTCGAACTCCGGTGCGTCGGCCGGCCTGTCGCCCGTGCGCCCGTACAGCATCGCGCCGCGAAAGCCGAGCTCTCCCACGGCGCGCTCCAGTTCCGCCGCGGCGGATTCCGGCGAGGGCGTGGGGATGGCCGCAAGCGCCTGGAACCGCTGCGGGTTGGCGTTGACGATCTCCGCGAGCGCGTCGTTCGCCTCCCTCGCGACGCTCACGGCGTCGGCCGGCGCGAGGTTCTGCACGCCCGGCGTGGACAGGGACAGCACCGCGACGTCCACGCCCTGATCGTCCATGTCGGCCAGGCGCTGCTCGCCGACCTCGCGCAGGCGGCGGGCGAGCGGGGTGTCGCCGAAGCCGAGTTGCGGCAACTGCGGCACTCCCGCCTTCGCCCAGGCGTCCAGCAGGACCGGCAGCGCCACATGCTCCTCAAGGCCCACGATCCGCAGCTTCTCCGACATCGGAGCTCTCCTCCACTTGATGATTCCAGTGATTGCGGATGGACGTTATCACCGATAGCATCATTGGAACCAGCGCATTGATATCGTTGATTCATGCCCGATGGACCGAAGACCGCGACTGAACCGAAGACCGCGACCGCGACCGAGACCGCTTCCGCCCCGGAGCCGGATGCCGCAGCCACCCGTGGACTCAACCGGCAGCGGGTTGTCGAAGCGGCGGCGGACCTGCTCGCACGCGAGGGACGCGACGCGGTGACCACCCGCGCGGTCGCGGCAGCCGCCGGGGTGCAGGCCCCGGCGATCTACCGCCTGTTCGGTGACAAGGACGGGCTGCTGGAGGCCGTGGCGGAGCACGGCTACGCCACGTTCCTCGCGGCCAAGCACGCGGACCGCCCCATCGAGGACCCCGTCGCGGACCTGCGCGCGGGCTGGGACCTCGCCGTCGAGTTCGGGCTCGCCAACCCCGAGTTGTACGCCCTGATGTACGGCGAACCCAGGCGCGGAACCAGCTCGGCCGCCTTCCACGCCGGCATGCGGATCCTGCTGGGACGCATCAGCCGTCTCGCCGCCGGCGGCTGGCTCCGCGTCGACGAGAAGCTCGCAGCCGCCCTCATCCACGCCACCGCACGCGGCGCGGTACTCACCTGGCTGTCACAGCCCGAGAACCAGCGCGACCCGGCCCTGCTCACCGCCCTGCGCGAAGCGATGGTCGCCGCCGTCACCCGCGACGCACCCGCCGTCCAGGACGCGGGCCCCGCCGGCGCCGCCCGGGCCCTGCGCGCCCTCCTGCCCGAACAGACGGCGCTGACCGGTGCGGAGGAGCACCTGCTCGGTGAATGGCTCGACCGCCTGGCCGCCTCGGACGGCTGACGGCGGCCCGGCCGACGCTCAAGCCGGTTCCCGCCACCGTTCGGGCGCCCCGGCCGCGCGGCTGGAACCGCCCGGCCGGGGCGCCCGCTCGTCCGTCAGACGGAGGTGGAGAGCGCTACGTGGCGCCATTGGTCGAGTTCCCGCCGGACAAGATCGAGCTTCGCCTCGACGCGCTCGACCGCGTCCGCGCCCAGCTGCAGGCGCAGCGGAGGCTCGGCGGTCTCGGTGACGTCGACGACGGCCCTGGCGACCTTCGCCGGGTCGCCCGGCTGGCGGCCGTCGTAGTGGGCCAGTGCCTCGCGCACCGGTCCCGCGGCCGTGGTGTAGTCGGCGATGGTGGCAGGCTCGACTCGGAGGCTGGAGCCGGCCAGGAAGTCGGTGCGGAAGCCGCCCGGCTCGACGATCGTGACGCGGACTCCGAGCGGGGCCAGTTCGCCGTGCAGTGCTTCGGAGATGCCTTCGACCGCGAATTTCGACGCGCCGTACAGGCCGGTGGCCGGCCCGGTGGCGAAACCGGCCACCGAGCCGATGTTCAGGACGTGTCCGGAGCGCTGCGCGCGCAACGTCGGCAGGGTCGCCCGCAAGGTGTTGAGCACGCCGAACACGTTGACGTCGAACAGTGCCCGGGCGGCCTGGTCGGAGGCCTCCTCGATCGCGCCGAGGAGGCCGTAACCCGCGTTGTTGGCCACGACGTCGATCCGGCCGAACCGGGCCAGCCCGGCCTCCACGGCGGCCGCCAACTGCTGCGGTTCGGTCACGTCCGCGTCCACCGCCAGCAGTCCGTCCGGCCTCTGCGGGTGCGCCTTGAGGACGGCCGACGCGTTCCTCGCCGTGGCGATCACGCTGTGCCCCCTGTCCAGTACCTCGCGGGTGATCTCCGCGCCGAGCCCCCGCGATGCGCCGGTGACAAACCAAATGCTCATGTTCTCCCCTGTTCCGATGACCCGATAGGCAGATGGCCAGCTGGGCCGATGACCCGATGGGCCGCGACGGCTCGACGCTAGAACCTAGACCCGTACTTCGCGGGTCGCTGATTCGTATGGTGTGACCGGTCCGGGAG
>NZ_JBHSOF010000053.1:0-58289 GCF_042656005.1 Kitasatospora misakiensis
CGATGCACGCACCCCAACGCCGCCCCGCCCGCCCTCCGGGCGGACGACGGGGGTTTGAAGACGGGCCCTAGCCGAGGTGGTGGCCCAGCCACTCCAGGGTGGCCGGGAGCTCGCGCACCCAGCTCTCGAAGTTGTGGCCCCCGTCGTCCAGGTACAGCGACTCGACCTGGAACTGCGGGTTGCCGGCCGCCACCTGCTGGGCCAGCTCGACGAACTGGACGGTCTGCGGGTAGTCGGCCTCCTTGCGGGTGGAGACCACCAGCATCGACAGCGCCGGGGCGGGCAGGTTCTGCAGCCGCCAGGTGAGGTCGCTCTGCTCGGTCAGCGTCCGGTCCCCGCCGAACAGGCTGCCGCCGGTGAACTGGTCCTCGACGACCTTCACGTCGCCGTGCAGCGCGGCCGTGACGCCGAACACGTTCGGGAAGCGCATCGCCAGCCGCAGCGCGCAGCTGCCGCCGGTCGAGTAGCCGAAGACCGCCCAGTCGGCGGGGGAGCGGCCGATCCGGTAGGCGGAGTGCAGCGCCTCGGGGACGTCCTTGGTGAACCAGGTCTCGGTGCGCGGCCCGCCGGCGACGTCCACGCACTCGGTGTTCCGCGGCGGGGTGAGGGTGGGGCGGGAGAGGACCACGATGGTCGGCTGCATCTTGCCGGCGCGCTGGAGCTCCACCGCCTGCTGGACGACCGGCAGCTCCTTCATCAGGTTGACGGTGATCCCCGGGTAGCCGGCGACGGCCAGCAGGACCGGGAACCGGGTCAGCGCGAGTTTGGGGTCGAAGTACTCCGGAGGCAGATAGACGAACATCTGATCGGACAGTCCGGTCTCCTTTCCGTTGACCCGGACCGACTCGACCCTGCCGACCTCCTCGGGTGCCCCTTTGGGAAGGTCCCCGACGGTCTCCATACCGCCCTCGTTGGTCGGCTGGACCAGTTCGGCGCCGGCCGGCGCGCCGCCCTTGTGGTTCTCGTTGCTGGTGAGGGCGAGCTTGGTGCCGCCGGAGCCGAGCAGGTCGTCCCATGAGGTGTAGAACCCGAAAGAGTTGTTGACGCAGAGCGCCAGCACCGCCAGCACCGACACCTGAGTGACCGTCATCAGGCCCACCCGGCCGAGCACCGGCAGCGGCCGCTGCCGGGCCAGCCGGGGCCACAGCCACAGGGTGATCACGAGCGCCGCCGAACCCAGGGCAAGCAGCGAGTTCATCAGCGCGTCGCTGGTCAGTTCCATGCAGTCGGCCTTCCGGTGGGGCACTGTCGGTGCAGGCTTCATCGTCTGGCGGTACGTCAGCCCGGGCCACCGCGGATAGGCTGTCCGGACGCCGGGAAGGGTCCGGGAGCCCGACGGCGCTCGTGCGCAACCGACGCCCTAAAATGCGGCGTCCACCGTACGTAGCACGTACGCGGGGGCTCGTCGCGCCACGCGGCGAGGGGCTCCCGGCACCCACCCCTCGGCTCAATTCGCAGCGTCCCCAGGGCGCCGGTTTACCCTTCGTTGCCGGTTCCTTGGTGTGCGTCTTGCCAGATGAAGGAAAACGCATGAAGGTCCATCACGGCTCCCACCCCGGAGTGACGGGACACCCCGCGACAGCCTCTACGCTGAACCCCCATGAGCGTTCCCGTGTCCGTTGAGTCGAGCCCCGAGCAGCCGCAGCGCCGTCGCGGCCTGCAGACGCTTCGTACCCAAGCGGCCGCCGTTCCGAGGGCCTGGCTCCCGGGTGCGGTCGGCTATGCCTGTCTGCTGATCGGACTGGTCGACATCGCCAGCGCGGTGTTCCCCAAGCTCCGGCACACCAAGGTGCACACCTTCGCCGGGCAGCTGCCCGGCGGCACCACGACGCTGGCCGCGGCCGGCACCCTGATGATCGGCCTGCTCCTGGTGCTGCTCGCGCACGCGCTGCGGCGCCGCAAGCGGCGCGCCTGGCGGGTGGTCTGCGTGCTGCTGCCGGTGGGCGCGGCGCTGCACCTGCTGCGCTGGCACCAGCTCGGCCCGGCGGTCATCTCGCTGGTGCTGTTCGCGGTCATGCTGGTCCACCGGCGCGAGTTCTACGCCAAGGCCGACCCGCGCACCCGCTGGCGCGCGGTGGTCAACCTGGTCGTGATGGGCACCGTGAGCGTGCTGATCGGCCTGCTGATCGTGAGCACCCGGACCAAGTACGAGCTGGGGCACCCGGGCCTGTACCAGCGGCTGGAGCACGTCCTCTACGGGCTGTTCGGCTTCGAGGGCTCGGTGCACTACAACTCGGACCGGATGGAGGACCTGGTCGGGTACCTGCTCGGCGCGATGGGTCTGATCACCGCCCTCACCACCACCTACCTGGCCCTGCGGCCGGAGAAGCCGAAGCCGGAGCTGACCGCCGAGGACGAGGTCAAGGTCCGGGCGCTGCTGGAGCGGCACGGCGAGCGGGACTCGCTCGGCTACTTCGCGCTGCGCCGGGACAAGAGCGTGCTGTTCTCGCCGACCGGCAAGGCGGCGATCTCCTACCGGGTGGTCTCCGGCGTCATGCTGGCCTCGGGCGACCCGGTCGGTGACGTCGAGGCCTGGCCGGGCGCGATCAAGGTGTTCATGGCCGAGGCCCGGGAGCACGCCTGGGTGCCGGCCGTGATGGGCTGCAGCGAGGTCGGCGGCGAGGTCTGGACCCGCGAGGCCGGGCTGGACGCGCTGGAGCTGGGCGACGAGGCGATCGTCGACACCGCGTCCTTCTCGCTCTCCGGGCGGGCCATGCGCAACGTCCGCCAGATGGTCAAGCGGATCGAGCGCAACGGCTACTCCTGCCAGGTCCGCCGGGTCGCCGAGCTCAGCTTGGAGGAGAAGCAGCGGATCGCCGACGCCGCGGCCCGCTGGCGCGGCACCGACACCGAGCGGGGCTTCTCGATGGCGCTCGGCCGGTTCGGCGACCCGGGCGACGACGACTGCGTGGTGGTCACCGCCCACAAGGCGCCGGAGGAGGGCGAGACCGGCGACGACCTCAAGGCCGTGCTGCACTTCGTGCCCTGGGGCGAGGACGGCATCTCGCTGGAGCTGATGCGCCGCGACCGGGCGGCCGACCCGGGCCTGAACGAGCTGCTGATCGTCGCCGCGCTGCAGGCGGTGCCGGCGATGGGGGTGCGCCGGGTGTCGCTGAACTTCGCGATGTTCCGCTCGGCGCTGGCGCGCGGCGAGCGGATCGGCGCGGGACCGGTGCTGCGCGCCTGGCGAGGGCTGCTGGTCTTCCTGTCCCGCTGGTTCCAGATCGAGTCGCTGTACAAGTTCAACGCGAAGTTCCAGCCGGAGTGGGAGCCGCGCTTCCTGGTCTTCCCGAACACCCGGGACCTGCCGCGGATCGGCTTCGCGGCGATGCAGGCGGAGGCCTTCATCACCCTCGGCATGCCCCGCTTCGGCCGCCGGCCGCAGCGCCAGGGGACGCTGGCGGGCGGGGCCCGGCCGGAGGTCACCGAGGCCGCCTGACCCCTGCGGAACGCCGCCGGGCCCCGTCGAGGACCTCCTCGGCGGGGGCCGGCCGGCTTTCCGGGGCGGGGCGCGGGCAGGGCGTGGGGACGGGCTCCGGGCGGCTGCGGGGCGGGTGCCGGGTGGCCGGGTGCGGGCCGCCGGATAATGGGGTTATGAGCAATTCGGTGCCCTACTCGCTGCCCTCCGGACTGCCGCGGCTGGACCGTTGCGCCGTCATGGGCGTGGTCAACGTGACCCCCGACTCCTTCTCGGACGGCGGGCTGTGGCACGACCCCGCCAAGGCGATCGCCCACGGCCTCGCGCTGCGCGCCCGCGGCGCGGACCTGGTCGACGTCGGCGGCGAGTCCACCCGCCCCGGCTCGCAGCGGGTGCCCGAGGAGGAGGAGCTGCGCCGGGTCGTCCCGGTGGTGCGCGAGCTGGCCGCCGCCGGGGTGCTGGTCTCCGTCGACACCATGCGGGCCTCGGTGGCCGAGCGGGCGGTCGAGGCCGGCGCGGTGGTCGTCAACGACGTCTCCGGCGGCCTGGCCGACCCCGCGATGGCCCGGGTGGTGGCCGAGACCGGCGCGCCGTTCGTGGTGATGCACTGGCGCGGGCAGTCCGCCGACATGGACCGGTTGGCCGTCTACGGCGACGTGGTCGCCGACGTGGTCGGCGAGCTCACCGCCCGGGTCGACGCGCTGCTCGCCGCCGGGGTCAAGGAGGACCAGCTGATCCTCGACCCGGGGCTCGGATTCGCGAAGACCGCCGAGCACAACTGGGCGCTGCTCGGCCGGCTCGACGAGCTGACCGCGCTCGGCCGTCCCGTCCTGGTCGCCGCATCGCGCAAGCGGTTCCTGGGTACGCTGCTGGCCGACCCGGAAACCCGGGAACTGCGCCCGGCCCGGGAGCGCGACGACGCCACCGCCGCGGTGTCGGTGCTGTCGGCGCGGGCCGGGGCCTGGGCGGTGCGGGTGCACGACGTGTCCGGGACGGCGGACGCCGTCCGGGTGGTCGCGGCCTGGCAGCGCGCGGCCCGGCAGGGGTGAGCGCGCTTGGCGAAGACGGGAGGGTCATGGCAGGTGACGGCAGGTTGAGCGGGGAGACGGCGGGCCGGCGGTCCGCCGAGGCGGACCGCGAGGCGGTCCTGGAGGCCAACCGGACGCTCTACGAGGCGCTGGAGAACGGCGACCTCGCGGTGGTCGAGGACGCCTGGCTGGGCGCCGCGGAGGCGGACGACAAGGGGGGCGTGGTCTGCGTCCACCCGGGATGGCCGGTGCTGCGGGGGCGGGCGCAGGTGACGCGCTCCTACATGCTGATCATGGCGAACACCGAGTACATCCAGTTCATCCTCACGGACGAGGAGGCGGAGGTGCACGGCGATGTGGCCCTTGTCACGTGCACCGAGAACATCCTTTCCGGCGGCGAGGCGGAGGAGGAGGGCGAGCTCGGTCCGCTGGTCGGCGGAAAGGTCGTGTCGACCAATCTCTTCCGGCGGACGCCGGCCGGGTGGAAACTGTGGTCGCACCACGGTTCACCCGTTCTGACCAGCGCCGACGAGGACGACGAGGACTGATTCCGGGAACCGGCGGAAAACCGGGGGAAATCATCGCCGGCCGGTGGTCGGGGAATTCCCGGCAGGCCACCGAGCGTTCATGTCAATCGCCATTGCGGCGTGCGTGACGACGGTTAGTGCCGGGTAGGACGGTCGGGTGTTGTCGGCGTGCGCGGGTAGATTCGAAAAATCAGCGGCGGGCGCGACGCCCGTCTCCGCCCTGCCCGCCCACCTCGTCCGGGGCGGGGCCCGTCCGACTGGGAGCAGTGATTCGTTTGCTGGACCGCGTCACCCTGCGGGGCCTGCGTGCCCGGGGCCACCACGGCGTCTTCGAGCGCGAACGGGCCGAGGGCCAGACCTTCGTGGTGGACCTGGTGCTGTACCTGGACACCCGTCCGGCCGCCGCCGGCGACGACCTGACCCGTACGGCGCACTACGGCATCGTGGCCGAGGAGGTCACCGCGATCATCGCCGGCGAGCCGGTCGAGCTGATCGAGACGCTGGCCCAGCGGATCGCGGACCAGTGCCTGAAGCACGAGCCGGTGGAGGAGGTCGAGGTGACCGTGCACAAGCCGGACGCCCCGATCACCGTGCCGTTCGACGACGTGACCGTGACCATCCACCGGACCCGCGGGTGATCCGTCCCGCGCGTCCGGTGCCCGCCGCAGAGCGGCCCGTCTCACCCCCAAGGGATAGCGCGATGACCACAAGTGACCCGACCGCCTCGCCGAGCGCCTTCGACCTGGAGCAGCGGGTGGACTCGGTCGACACCACCCTGCACAGCCAGCGCTGCGCCGTGATCGCCCTCGGCTCCAACCTGGGCAACCGCCTGGACACCCTCCAGGGGGCCGTGGACGCCCTCGCGGACACGCCCGGGCTCAAGATCAAGGCCGTCTCCGCGGTGTACGAGACGGACGCCGTGGGCGGCCCCGCGGAGCAGCCCGCCTACTACAACGCGGTGGTGGTGCTCCGCACCTCGCTGCCGCCGCACGACCTGCTGGACCGCGGCAACGCGATCGAGGACGCCTTCGGCCGGGTCCGCGACGTCCGCTGGGGCCCGCGCACGCTGGACGTCGACATCCTGAGCTACGAGGGCGTCGTCAGCGAGGACCCGCGGCTGCTGCTGCCGCACCCGCGCTCGCACGAGCGGGCCTTCGTGCTCGCCCCGTGGCTGGACGCCCAGCCGGAGGCCGAGCTGCCCGGGCACGGGCCGGTCGCGGCGCTGCTGGCGGCGCTCGGCGGCGCGGACGCCCAGGGTGTCCGGCGGCGCGAGGACATCCGGCTGACGCTGCCGGAGTAGGGCCGGACCGCCGGGGCCCGCTCGCTTGCGGCTGGGCCGCTCCGCGTCGCCGCGGCGGGTCGGGGAACTCGGGCGGGGCCGCCGACCGTCCCCATAGGTGTCCGCCCCGGTCCGGGTCCGCTCCGGGCCGGGCCGGGTACGGTGGCCTGACGCCGCCGTACCGGTGACCCCGGGGCGGCCGGTTCCGTCGTCGCCCGCCGCCCGCCGCCCGCCCCCGTCGCCGTCGCTGTCGCCCGTTGCCCGGGAAAGGACCTTGTCCGAGTGAAGCTGCTTCGCCTCCGCCTGCTGGTCGGCATCACCGCCGTCACGACGGCGCTGTCCTGGGCCGGTGCCAAGCTCTGGGCCTCCCTGGACACGCTGCCCGCCGTGCCGGGCGCGGCGCCGGTGGTGCTGGCCGCGGTGGCGGTGATCCTGCTCGCGACCGCGCTCTCGCTGCGCTCGCGGCTGAAGGCGGCGCGGGAGCGGCAGCCCGGGGCGAAGGGGGTGGACCCGCTGGGCGCCGCCCGCGCGGTGGTGCTCGGGCAGGCCAGCGCCCTGGTCTCGGCGGTGGTCACCGGCATCTACGCGGGCGCCGGGATCCACCTGCTGGGCGAGCTGGACGTGCCGGCCCGCAAGGACCAGGCGATCACCGCCGGGTTCGCGGTGCTGGCCGGCGTGGCGGTGATCGCGGCGGCGCTCTGGCTGCAGCACATCTGCAAGCTGCCGGAGAACCACGACGACCCGGGCGCGCACGGACCGGCGGCCACCCACCGCTGACCAGGCAATTTCCGGTGATCTTGAGTGATTTCCCGGACGCCTCCGGTTATTCCGGCACGGTGTCAAGGGCCGAAGCCGACCCTGGGCTGACACGGCCCCAATTCGCACGCTAGTTTCTTGGGCATGTCTCGCGGACGCCACCGTCATTCCTCCGTCCTCGGCCGGGTCTTTCCCCCCACCGCCGCCGGCGTGCTTCTCGTCGCCGCGCTGGGGGCGCTGCTGTTCAGTCAGGACACCGTGCTGGTCCGCTCGGTGGGCGCTGCCGCGGTGCTCGCGACGCTCGGCTTCGCCGTGCTGCTGCGGCAGCGCGACCGGGCCGCCCGGGCGGCGGCCGAGGTCTCCGTGGCGCAGCGGCTGCGGGCCGAGGAGCGGTTCGAGGAGCAACTCGCCGAGGCCGAGTACGCGGCCGAGGTGGCCGAGGAGCGGGCGACCCGCTTCGGGCGGCGGCTGACCGCCGAGAAGTCCCGGCTGGCGAAGGCCGAGACGGAGATGGCCCGGCTGCTCAAGGAGCGGGCCGTGATGGTCGCCGAGCAGGCGCTCAAGGAGGCCGAGGCGGCCCAGCGGGCGCTGGCCGCGAGCCGTCCCAGGTACCCGGCCAGCCCGGCCGCCTACGTTCGGGCCGGGGCCGCGCTGCGGCAGCTGGAGCGGCGGGCGGCGCAGCAGGAGGCGCAGCGCGAGCGGGAGGCCCGGCGGGAGGCGGAGCGCGCCGCCGAGCGGGAGCGCGCGGCGGGTGCGGAGGTCGCGCTGCGGGCGCGGTCGGTGCCCGCGACGACGTCCGCGACCTCCGCAGTGGCGGCCTCGCCGGTGCCCGAGCGGGTCGTGCCGGCGGTTCCGGCTCCGGTCGCCCCCGCGGTGCCCGCGCCCGGGGCGGCGCCGTCCGCGGCCGCCGTCCCGGCTCCCGCCGCCCCGGTCCGGCCGGTGCTGACGGCGACCGTGGGGCAGCTCGGCGGATCGCCCGCCGCGCAGTCGGTGCGGCCGGCCGAGCGGCAGCGCCCGCGGTCGGCGGCGCAGGCGGCGCCGCGTCCCCAGGGCTTCAGCTTCTTCGGGCGGGGCGCCGGCGCGGTGGCCCGGCCGACCGCGCCGACGCCGGCCGTGGGCAGCGTCGCGGAGCTCGGCGAGCGGGCGGACCTGGCCGACGTGGTCGGGGACGAGGTGGTCGCCGCCCAGGCGCAGGCCGAGGAGCGGTCCCAGGCCCAGGCCCAGGCACAGGCACAGGCCCAGGTCCGGACACAGGCGCCGGCCGGTCGTCCGGAGGCCTCCGAGGAGCGGACCCAGGTGCTGCCGCTGGTCGGCGCGACGGCCGGGCCGGAGGTGGTCGATCTGACCCCGCACGACGAGACCGAGCAGATCGAGGTGCCGGAGCTCCGCGCCTCCCGCTGAGGCGGCGCCCGGCGGTCGTCGAGCGGACGTCGAGCGGCGCGGGTGGACGGAGTGCCGTCCCGCCCGCGCCGCTCCGTCGTCCCGCGGGCGCGGTGCCCCGGAACGACGCGGCGCCCGCCCCGCCGGGTGGCGGGACGGGCGCCGGACGGCACCGCAGCGGCGGAGCGTCAGATCTGGACGCCGAAGTCCTGGGCGATGCCGGCCAGGCCGGAGGCGTAGCCCTGGCCGACCGCGCGGAACTTCCACTCGGCGCCGTTGCGGTAGAGCTCGCCGAAGATCATGGCGGTCTCGGTGGCGGCGTCCTCGGAGAGGTCGTAGCGGGCGATCTCGGCGCCGCCGGAGGCGTTCACCACGCGGATGTAGGCGTTGCGGACCTGGCCGAAGTTCTGCGACCGGGCGACGGCGTCGTAGATCGAGACCGGGAAGGTGATCCGGGCGGCCTCGGCCGGCAGCGTGGCGAGGCTGACGTTGATCGCCTCGTCGTCGCCGGCGCCCTCGCCGGTGCGGTTGTCACCGGTGTGGACGACGGTGTTGTCCGGGGTGCTGGTGTTGTTGAAGAAGACGAAGTGGCTGTTGGACAGCACCTTTCCGTCCGCGTTCAGCACGATGGCGCTGGCGTCCAGGTCGAACTCGGCACCGGTCGTGGTGCGGACGTCCCAGCCGAGGCCGACGGTGACCGCGGTCAGGCCGGGGGCCTCCTTGGTCAGCGAGACGTTGCCACCCTTGGAGAGGCTCACTGGCATGGTGTGTGCTGTCCCTTCGATTGCTTGTTGCCGGGGATAACGCGGGAACCGCGAGAGTTGGTTCCGCGCGGCCGGGGCTTTCCGCCGCCGGCACGGCTTCGGGTATTCCCCGTCAGACGCGGCGGAACCTGCCCTGGAGTTCCCAGATGACCGGATTGTCGGCGAGATCCGGGTGCATGTCGAAGAGGTCGGCGAGGGTGTCCTGGAGAAAGTCCCGGGCCTCGCGGCGGAGGTCCCCGTGGCGCACCACGGCGGGCGGCTCGTCCGGCAGCCAGGTGGCGGTGACCTCGACCCAGTTGAAGCGGCGGGCGAACCGCAGCAGCTGGGTGTTCTGGGTGAAGTCGAGGTCGGCGGTCTGCACCCGGGCGGCGCGGCCGCCGGCCGGGTCGCGGTCGAGTTCCTCGACGATGTCGCAGAGCGCCCAGGCGAAGTCCAGCACCGGGACCCATCCCCAGGCTGTGGACAGATCCGCGCCCTCGGCGTCGAGGTAGACGTCGCCGCAGAACAGGTCGTACCGCAGTTCGCGCACGCCGGCGGACCGGTAGTCGGTCTGCGGGGGGTCGGGGAAGCGGTTGGAGAGGGAGTAGCCGAGCTCGATCACACTGGCCATTGTCGGGGTTGCCGGAGCCCGACCGGATAACCGGGTGACCGGGCGCGGTCCGGCGCGGGATGATGGGCGCATGCCTGAGCCCATCCGCGTACGGGGGTCGGTGGTCGTCCCCGACGCCGAGCTCGTCTGGCGCTTCTCGCGTTCCTCCGGCCCCGGTGGCCAGCACGTCAACACCTCCGACACCCAGGTCGAGCTCCGCTACGACCTGGCCGCCTCCGCGGCGCTGCCCGAGGTGTGGAAGGAGCGCGCCCTGGAGCGGCTGGCCGGCCGGCTGGTGGACGGACGGGTGCTGGTGGTCCGGGCCTCCGAGCACCGCTCGCAGTGGCGCAACCGGGAGGTCGCCGCGGCCCGGCTGGCCTCGCTGCTCGGCGAGGCGACCGCGCCGCCGCCGAAGGCGCGCCGGGCGACCAAGCCCAGCCGGGGCATGGTCGAGCGGCGGCTCTTCAACAAGCGGCACCGCTCCGAGGTGAAGCAGGGGCGGCGCTCCCCGCGCGGCGGCGAGTAGGGCGTGATCCGAAAGACACGCCCTGGCGCCGGTCCGGCCGGGCGGCCGGTTCAGCCCAGGGTGCGGTAGCCGCCGCGGAAGTACAGCAGCGGGCGGCCGCCGGGGTCGGGCACCAGGGCCTCCAGGACCCGGCCGAGCAGCAGGGTGTGGTCACCGGCGGCTATCCGCTGCTCGGTGCGGCACTCCACGGTGGCGAGCGCGCCGTCGATCAGCGGGGCCCCGCTGTGCGGGCCGCGGTGGTGCGGGGCGTCGGCGAACAGCAGCCGGTCGCTGAGCCGGCCCTTCATGGCGAACCGCGATCCGAGCGCCTTCTGCTCCTCCGACAGCAGTGAGACGGCCCAGGTGTCGGCCCGGGAGAGCACCTCGTCCATCCGGGAGTCCTCACGGACGGAGATCAGGACCAGCGGCGGCTCCAGCGACACGGAGAGGAAGGACGTGGCGGTCATGCCGACGTCCTCGCCGTCCTCCGGGTCGTGGACGGTCACCAGGCTCACACCGGAGGCGAGCTGGGAGAGCGCCGCCCGGAACTCGTCGGGGGTCGCGTGGGAGGCAGCTTCGGGCTGCGGGGACGGGTACACGTACCGCACGGTAGTCCGCGGCCGGTCGGAACGACATCGGGCCCTGGTCGTAGGACCAGCGGAGCAGCGCGGCTCGGCCCCCGGGGCGGCGGGAAGGTGACGTTTCGCGCCCGACCTCACTCCCAGGAGTGACGGGAAGGGCCTGCCCGGCGGTCAGTCGGCTTCAGTGCGGGGCCCCGGTGACCGACATCGGAAATGTTCCGATGGGGTTTTATGTCCCGTTATGGGGCGGATGAACCGATTAAGGGCGCATTAGCGTCGTGTGATTTAAGTCACAAGTGCTGACCTATTGCTGACCGAGCGTGCCGAACGCTGTGCTCCCTGTGATTCAGTTCTTCTGGCAATCGGACGATAACCAATCAAGACCTATCCGAAGCAGCCGGGGAGCCCCCGCATGGAAGCCGAGTCGGAGCCGTATGTCCGTCTCGCGACCCTCCGCACCTTGCACCGGGTCGTGGCGGACCTCAACGCTGCCCGCAGCCTGGCGGGAACGCTGCAGGCCGTGGTCGAGGGCGCGGTGCACGGGCTCGGATTCGACGCCGCCGCGGTCAGCCTGGTCCGGCCCGACGGCGACCTGGTGGTGGCGGCCGTCTGGGAGCTGGAGGAGAGCGCCATGGGCGGCCCCTCCGTCCTGCTCGGCCAGGTCGGCTCCCGCGAGTCCTGGGACCGGCTGCTCGGCGTCAGCGACCACTGGGGCACCCTGCGCTTCCTCCCCTACGACCGCGGCTGGGCCGTGGCCAGCGACATCCCGCGCTGGATCGGGGACGGCCCGATGCCCGTCTACGCCAACGACTGGCACCCCGCCGACGGCCTGCTCGCCCCGATGTACAGCGCCGGCGGCGACCTGCTCGGCGTCCTCTCGGTGGACCGCCCGCGCAGCGGCAAGCGCCCCGGCGCCTGGACCCGCGAGGCCCTGGAGATGTTCTCCCTGCAGGCCTCCATCGCGATCGGCAACGCCCGGCTGCGCGCCGAGATGCAACGCGCGCTGGCCCGCCTGGAGAAGGAGCAGCAGGCCCTGCGGGCCAGCGAGGAAAGCTTCCGCCAGGCCTTCGAGTACGCCCCCAGCGGGATGGCCATCACCGAACTGCACGGCGCCGGGCGCGGCCAGCTGACCAGGGTCAACGACGCGCTCTGTCGCCTGCTCGGCCGCCCCCGGGCGGTGCTGCGCCAGCAGAGCTTCGCCGACCTCGTCCACCCCGACGACCGGGCGCTGCTGGAGCGCACCAGCGCCGAGAGCGGCCGGGCCGAACTCAGGCTCTCCCGCCGGGACGGCGGCTACCAGTGGGTCTGCCTGCGGAACTCGATCGTGGCCGACGCCGCCGAGGGCCCGAGCTTCCTGCTCACCCACGTCGAGGACATCGAGGACCGCAAGCGGCACGAGCTCCAGCTCGCCCACCGGGCCAGCCACGACGCGCTCACCGGCCTGCCGAACGGGGCCGAGCTCAAGGCCCGGCTCGGCCGCCGGCTCTGCGGCCAGCCGCAGGCGGTCGCCGCCGGGCACCAGGCCGGGCCCGCCGACACCGGCCACGGCGGCGCCGGGTACGCGACCGTGGTCCACCCGGAGGCCGGGCACGCGGAGGACGGCTTCGGCGGATATCCGGAGAACCTGTTCGGCGACCTCCACCGGGCGCACGGCGGGTACGGGAGCGCCGACCCGGCGCACGGCTACGGCCTCGCGGACGGCTACCCGGCGGTGGCCGGCGCGCCGGGCGGGCTGAACGGGCCGGGCGGGCCGAACGGCTACGGCGACCGCGACCATGTGCACGCCGTGGTGCCGGCCGACCACGGCCCGGGCGGGGAGATCTGGTCGGGCCCGTTCCGGTCGAGCCCCGCGACCACCGTCGAGAAGGGGCTCGCGGTGCTCTTCTGCGACCTCGACGGCTTCAAGTCGGTCAACGACCGGTTCGGGCACAACGCCGGCGACGCCGTCCTGGTCGAGGTCGCCCGCCGGCTCAGCGCCGCCGTACGGGACGGCGACACGGTGGCCCGGCTCGGCGGCGACGAGTTCGTGGTGCTGGCCGACGGCATCGGCCGCGACGAGGCGAAGGACCTCGCCCACCGGCTGCGCAACGCGATCATCCCGCCGATGCGGATCGACGGCCGGGCGATGCGGGTCGGCGTGAGCCTGGGCATCGGCTGGGCCGGCTGCGGGATGAGCACCGAGGAGGTCCTGCACACCGCCGACGAGCGGATGTACGACGAGAAGCGGGCCCGGGGCGGCGCGGTGCGCGGCGCCCGCGGCGAGCGCTCGCACCGGCGGGCCGGCTAGTAGCTCCCCGGCCGGTCCCGGGCCAGCGTCGGGGGGCAAGCTACTCGCGGGTTGTCAAAGGGGCTTTTCGGGGCGTACTCGACGGCAGGTAGGGTTCCGGGGTACGAGCGACCACGACCACGACCAGCGCCGGCGGCAGGGCAGCCCGGCGGCGCTAACGCGATGGGGGAGTTGACCACCGTGACCACCGCCGGCAGCAGCGGGGCGCCCCAGGGACCGGAGGGCGGCGCCCCTCAGGACGACGATCCGTTCGGCTACCTCTACCGTCCGGCCGACGGCGCCTCCGGGCAGCCGGCCGAGCCGCAGCAGGGCGTGCCCCGCACCCCGTACAGCCGTCCGATGGAGGTCGGCCGTGCCCAGTACGGCCAGCCGCCGCGGCAGCAGCAGCCCTATCCGCCGCAGCAGCAGGGCTACCCTCAGGCCCAGCCGCAACAGCCCTACCCGGCGCAGGCCGACTTCGGCGGCGCCCCCACCCAGCAGACCCGGTACGCCGAGCACTCCCGCCCGCAGCCGGGCGAGGAGCGGCCGAGCAGCGGCCGGGGCAAGGGCGCGGTCATCGGCGCGGTGGCCGTGGTCGCGGCCGTCGCGATCGGCGCCGCGGTGGCCCTCACCGGCGGGGACGCGGACAAGGACAAGAGCGCCAAGGGCGGCTCCTCGGTGAGCGCCCCGGCCGCTCCGGGCGCCGGCACCGGCACGGCGGGCCCGGGCGGCTCCGCCTCGGCCACGCCGTCGGCGACCGCCTCCGGCGCGGGCGGCCTGGGCACGGTCGACGCGAGCCAGCTGCAGGCGCAGAACGCTCCGGCCGGCAACACCGTCAAGGGCGCCAAGTCCTCGGACGGCAGCTACCTGACGCTCAACCCCGGCGGGACGGTCACCTGGTCCGGTGACCTGCCGACGGCCGGCACCTACAAGTTCACCGTGCACTACAGCAACGCCGCCGGCGACGTGCGGGCGACGGCGACGGTCAACGGCAAGGACTGGCCGGGCGGACTGGGCTTCAAGAACTACTCCCCGGGCAAGGACCCCGCCTCCTCCTGGTTCAACACCTACATAACCCCGCCGATGCAGGCGGGCCCGAACAGCGTCGTGATCTCGCTGCCGCCGGGCAGCGGCACGATCCTGGTCGACCAGGTGGTGCTGGAGGCCGCGTAGGTCCTCATGGAAGGCCCCGGGCCCGACGTACGACGGCCGCCCGTTCCCCGAGGGGAGCGGGCGGCCGTTCGGCGTGCCGGGGTCAGACGGTGGCGATCGGGGTGAAGCGGTCGCCGCCGACGATCCACTCGCCGCGGCGCATGACGGCGACCAGGTCGTAGCTCGCGGAGTCGACGACGACGAGGTCGGCGAGCTTGCCGGCCTCCAGCGTGCCGACCTGGTCGGCGAGGCCGAGCAGCCGGGCCGGGACGGTGGAGAGCGACTCCACCGCCTGGCCCAGGCCGAGCCCGTTGACCGTCACCGAGCGCTTGAACGCGACGTCCAGGGTCAGCGTCGAGCCGGCGATCGCGCCGCCCTCGACGAGCCGGGCGACGCCGTTCTCGACCTCGACCTGGAGCGGGCCGAGCGGGTAGCGGCCGTCGCCCATGCCGGCCGCGCCCATGGCGTCGGTGATGAGGGCGACCCGGGAGGCGCCGGCGGTGCCGTAGGCGAGGTCGAGCACGGACGGGTGCAGGTGGACGCCGTCGTTGATCAGTTCGACGGTGACCCGCTCGTCCTCCAGAAGCGCCACGATCGGGCCGGGCGCGCGGTGGGCGATGCCGGGCATGGCGTTGAACAGGTGGGTGGCGACGGTGGCGCCGGCCTCGATCGCCTCCAGGGTCTTGGCGTAGTCGGAGTCGGTGTGGCCGACGGCGGCGATCACGCCGAGGTCGGCGAGCATCCGGACCGAGTCGAGGCCGCCGGGCAGCTCGGGCGCCAGGGTGACCATCTTCGCGTGGCCGCGGGCGGCGTCGACCAGCTTGCGGACCAGCGCCGGGTCGGGGTCGCGCAGCAGGTCGGGGCGGTGGGCGCCGCAGCGGTGGTGGGAGATGAACGGGCCCTCGAAGTGGACGCCGGCGAGCACGCCGTCCTCGACGAGCTCGGAGAGGACGGCGGCCTGGCGGATCAGGTCGTCGATCTCGCCGGTGACGGTGGAGGCGACCGTGGTGGTGGTGCCGTGTTCCAGGTGGGTGCGGGCGACCTTGAGGGCCTCCTCGGCGATGCCGGAGGCGTAGGAGGCGCCGCCGCCGCCGTGGACGTGCAGGTCGACGAAGCCGGGGAGCACGGTGTACCCGGTGAGGTCGAGGTCGCCGGGGGTGGCGGAGCCGCCGAGCCCGGCGATCCGCTCGCCCTCGACGGCGAGGCGGTCGCCCTCGACGACGCCGCCGGGCAGGACCAGCCGGGCGCCGGACAGTGCGAGTCGGTCCGCGGTCACGCGGTCACCTCCATGGAGAGCAGATCCCAGGCGAGCAGGCCGGCGCCCAGCGACGCGGCGGTGTCTTTGAGCATGGCGGGTACCACTTCGGGGGGCATCTGGAAGGTCAACCGCTCGGTGACGGCCGCCCGCAGGGGGGTGAAGAGGGTGTCCCCGGCCTCGGCCAGACCGCCGCCGACGATCACCCGGGACGGGTCGAGCAGGCTCTGGGCGAGGACGATGCCGTCGGCCAGGGCGCCGACCGCGCGCTGCCAGACCGCGACCGCGCGAGGGTCCCCGGCGTCCACCGCGACGGCGCAGGCTGCCGCGTCGGCCTCGGGCTCGCCGACGGCCTCGGCCCAGGCGCGGGAGACGGCGGAGGCGGAGGCGAGGGTCTCCAGGCAGCCGCGGGCCCCGCAGCCGCAGGCGGGGCCGCCGGGGCGGACCACCACGTGGCCGATCTCGCCGCCGTAGCCGTGGGCGCCGGCCTCGATCCGGCCGTCGATGCCGATGGCGCCGGCGATGCCGGTGCCGAGGGCGATGAAGAGGAAGCGCTCGACGCCCCGGCCGGCTCCGAGCCGGCCCTCGGCGAGGCCGCCGGAGCGCACGTCGTGGCCGAGGGCGACCGGCATCGCGCCGTCCGGGCCGGCCAGGCGCTCGCCCAGCAGCCTGCGCAGGGGCAGATCGCGCCAGCCGAGGTTGGCGGAGAAGACCGCGATCCCCCGCCGCTCGTCGATCGTCCCCGGGACGGCGACGCCCGCCGCCAGGGGTGCGGCGCCGAACCGGCCGCGGCCCTCGTCCGCCAGGTCGGCGGCGAAGTCGAGGATGGCGGCGACCACGGCGTCCGTGCCGTGCTCCCGCCCGGTCGGGCGGCGTGCTTCGAACAGCACGGAGCCGTCCTGGGCGAGCAACGCGGCCTTCATGCCGGTGCCGCCAACATCGAGTGCGATGACGTGCTTCACGCGGGACAGTTTCCCTCGGTCCGGTCTAAGAGGTCTAGTCCAGTTGTCGGATTGGTCTGGTCCAAAGGAGTGAGCTTTGTCGCAGAAGTGTGCGGTGTGCGGCACTTTGCGCGAACCGCCGGTGTGCTGCCGGGGAGGAGTGGAGGCGGGGTCGGCGGGTCGGATCGGCGGATTTTGTTGCGCGGTGTGCAACAAATCCCGCACTTCGATAACTACCCGGCGTTCCGGGCCCAGAGGTATGGACCACTGCATGCCCGATTTGGCACCATTGCGGCCTCCCCCCGGCCGGATCTCCCCCCGATCAGATCCGTCCCACCCCGTACAGGATCCCCCTCGAAGGCGGTACCCGCGTTGGACAGGCGCGCCCAGGTCCCCACCCGGTCGTTCGGCGTCGCGATGGCCGGTGCCCTCGCCGGAGCCCTCGTGCTCACCGGCTGCGCCGGCCAGAACGACGGTCCGGTCACCCTCCGGCTGGTCGCGGCCGACTACGGCGAGAGCGCGGACACCAGCTCCAAGCTGTACTGGGAGGACGTCGCCCGCCGCTTCGAGGCCGCCAACCCCGGCATCAAGGTGGACGTCGACGTGGCGAGCTGGACCGACATCGGCAAGCGGGTCGACGACCTGATCAGGAGCGGCAAGTCGCCCGACCTGCTGCAGACCGGCGGCTTCGCCGACCAGGCCGCCGCCGACCGGCTGTACAGCGCCGCGGACGTGCTCTCCCTGGAGACCCAGGCCAACATGATGGAGTCGTTCTCGCACGCCGGGCAGGTGCTCGGCACGCAGTACGGGATCCCGTTCGTCTCCTCCTCCCGGGTGCTCTTCTACAACAAGGCGATCTTCCAGAAGGCCGGCATCACCCAGCCGCCGGCCACCTGGAACGAGCTCAGGGCGGCCGCCGAGAAGATCAAGGCCAAGGTCCCGGGCGTCACGCCGTACGGGCTGCCGCTCGGGCCCGAGGAGGCGCCGGCCGAGTCGATGCTCTGGACGCTGAGCGGCGGCGGCAGCCTCTCCGACGACGTCGGCAACTACACCATCGACAGCGACCGGAACCAGGCCACCTTCGGCTGGCTGCGGAGCAATCTGGTCGCCACCGGTCTGACCTACCCCGAGCCGGGGAAGATGAACCGCACCCCGGTGTTCGCCGACTTCGCGGCCGGCAAGGTGGCGATGCTCAACGGCCACCCGACGCTGCTGCGGATGGCCGCCAACGCCAAGATCGACTTTGGGACGGCGCCGATCCCCAAGAAGGACGGCCTGGCGAAGACCGGCAGCCTCGGCGTGGCCGACTGGATGATGGCGTTCAAGGCCAACGGCCACAAGGCCGAGATCCGCCGGTTCCTCACCTTCGTCTACGCGAAGGAGAACCAGCTCAAGTTCGACGAGACCTACAACCTGCTGCCGGTCACCCAGGACGCGTTCGACGCGATGACCAGGGACCCGAAGCACGAGGACCTCAAGCAGTTCGCGGCCGGGCTCGGCAACGCGAGCTTCTACCCCTTCGGCGACCCGGCCTGGGCCGAGGTCTCCAACCGGATCAAGGCCGGCATCGGGGCGGCCGCGACCGGCGAGGCCAAGCCGGTGCTGGAGGACCTCCAGCAGGCGGCGGTCAAGGAGGCGGCCCGGGTCCGCAAGTGAGTCCGGGCCTCGGGGAGTGTCGGGTCCTCGGGGGAGAATGACACTCCGTAGTGATGGGCGGAGGTGGGCCCCGATGGGCGCGGACGAGGAAGCGGCGCAGCCGGAGCGGGAGCGGTCGGACGTGCCGGACGCGCCGGGCGGGCTGGACGCCCGGGACCGGGCCGTTCTGGCGCTGGAGGGCCGTAGCTGGCGGACGGCCGGTGCCAAGGAGCGGGCCGTCCGGGAGGAGCTGGGGCTCTCCAGCACCCGGTACTACCAGCTGCTGAACGCGCTGCTGGACCGGCCGGAGGCGCTCGCGCACGCCCCGGTGCTGGTCAACCGGTTGCGCCGGGTCCGCGACGCCCGCCGGGCGGCGCGGTAGCCCCGGCCGGCACCCCGCCCGGCACCCCGCCCGGCACCCTGGCCGGTCCGTCGGGTCCGACGGGTGGCCCCCGGCCCGGGTGGGTACGGTGCCAGGCATGGGCCTTGCCGACATTGCGCGACCGCTGACCGACGCCGGCCGCGCGGGGCTGGCGGCGCTGCTCGCCGCGCCCCGCGACGCCGTGATCGCCCTCGACTTCGACGGGACGCTCGCCCCGATCGTCGCCGACCCGAGCCGGGCCCGGGCGGCGGCCGGCGCGACGGCCGCGCTGCGCGCGCTGGCGCCGCGGGTCGGCGCCGTCGCGGTGGTCACCGGCCGCCCGGCCGCGCTGGCCGTCGAGTACGGCGGACTCGCCGGGATCGACGGGGTGGTGGTGCTCGGCCACTACGGCGCGGAGCGCTGGGAGGACGGCGAGCTGACCGCGCCGCCGCCGCACCCGGGCGTCGCCGCGGTGCGCGCGGAGCTGCCGGCGGCGCTGAAGGCGCTCGGCGCGCCGGACGGCACCTGGGTGGAGGACAAAGGCCGCTCGGTGGCCGTGCACACCCGGCGGACGGCCGCTCCGGAAGCCGCGTTCGAGCTGCTGCGGGCGCCGATGGAGCGGCTGGCGGACGCCCACGGCCTGGTGGTGGAGCCGGGCCGGCTGGTGCTGGAGCTGCGGCCGCCGGGGGTGGACAAGGGGGCGGCGCTGACCGGGCTGCTGCGCGAGCGGTCGGCCCGTTCGGTGCTCTTCGCGGGCGACGACCTGGGGGACGTCCCGGCCTTCGCGGCGGTGGAGGAGCTGCGCGCGGGGGGCCTGGCCGGGCTGCTGGTGTGCAGCGGCGCGGTGGGGGACGCGCCGGTGCGCGAACTCGCCGACCGGGCGGACCTGGTGGTCCCGGGCCCGGCCGGCGTGGTGGAGCTGCTCGGCGCGCTGGGGGAGGAGCTCAGCCGCCCGGCCGCAGGGCGTTGAGCTGGTCCAGGAACCACTGCTGGGGCGGCAGCGCCGTCGCCGCGGCGGCCAGCCGCTTGGTGCGGTCGGTCCGCTCCTCGGCCGCCATGGTCAGCCCGGCGTGCAGCGCGTCGGCGGTGGCCACGATGTCGTACGGGTTGACGCTCAGCGCGTCCTCGCCGAGTTCGGCGTGCGCGCCGGCCTCCCGGGAGAGGACGAGCGCGCAGCCCCGGTCGGAGACCACCGGGACCTCCTTGGCGACCAGGTTCATGCCGTCCCGGATCGGGTTGACCAGGGCCACGTCGGCCATCCGGTAGGCGGCCAGCGAGCGCGGGAAGTCGTCGTCCACGTGCAGGATCAGCGGCTGCCAGTCCGGTGTGCCGAACTCCGCCACGATCTCCGCGGCGAGCGACCGCACCTGGTCGGTGTAGGCCCGGTACTCGGCGAGGTCGGTGCGGGACGGGTAGGCGAAGGCGATGTGGACCACCCGGTCGCGCCACTCGGGGCGGGTGCGCAGCAGGTGCCGGTAGGCCAGGAAGCCGCGGACGATGTTCTTGCTCAGCTCGGTGCGGTCGACCCGGACGACGGTGCGGCGGTCGCCCACGGCGGCGCGCAGGGTGGCCAGCCGCTCGTCGACGTCCGGCCGGTGGGCGCGCTCGCGCAGGAAGTCGGCGTCGGCGCCGAGGCCGTGGACGCCGAGGGCGGTGGTGCGGCCGGCGTACGTCACGGTGAGCGCCTCGCGGTGGACCTCCGCGCCGAGGAACCGCTCGCAGCAGTCGGCGAAGGCGAGCGCCCAGCGGCGGGTCAGGAAGCCCGCCCGGTCGGCGCCGAGGACGCCGGTGAGGACGGCCTCGGCGATGTCGTCGGGCAGCAGCCGCAGGTACTCGGGCGGCGCCCAGGGGGTGTGCGAGAAGTGGCCGATCCGCAGGTCGGGGCGGGCCGCGCGGAGCAGCGCCGGGACGAGCGAGAGGTGGTAGTCCTGCACCAGGACGGCGGCGCCGGGGGCGGCCTCGGCGGCGAGGGCCTCGGCGAAGGCGGTGTTGTACGCGGTGTAGGCCTGCCACTCGGTGCGGAAGCCGGCGTCGAAGGCGGGGGCGGTCGGGGTGTTCCAGAGCAGGTGGTGGACGAACCAGAGGGTCGAGTTGGCGATGCCGTTGTAGGCGCGGGCGAAGGTCTCGGGGTCGATGTCGAGCATCCGGACGGCCTGGCCGCCGACCTCGTGGCCGGCCCGGTCGAGGCGGCCGTCGGGGGCCTCGCGGGCGGCCCGGCGGTCGGCGTCGGACAGGGCGGCGCAGACCCAGACGGCGTCCGGGTCGTCGATGGCGGAGAGCCCGGAGACCAGGCCGCCGCCGCCTCTGCGGAGGGTCAGCGTGCCGTCGTCCGCGGTGCCGAACGACACCGGTCCCCGGTTCGACGCCACCAGGACGGAGGCGGAGCCGGACGGATTCGAACGCTCGCTCGTGAGATCACCCATGGTTGGTTGGTTGCCGTGGGTCCGCGGCGGCAAACCCCTCAGCGTCGGGTGGCGTACTCGGGGACGGTGTGCATCGGCGGGCGCTCGGTACCGGTGACCGGGTGGGTGTGGGCGGTGAAGGCGCGGGTCAGCGGGTCGCGGGTGAACTGGGTGAGCAGCGGGTGGACCAGATCCGCGGAGGCCTTCAGTCGGTGCGTGCGGTCCAGTCGTTCCAGCGCGGTGCGGTAGATCGTGGCCGCCATTCGACCGAGTGCCTGGGCGTCCTGGTGCCGGTGGTGACGGACGCCGACGTCCACCTGGGCGAGCGCGTCCAGGCCGGCCGTCTCCAGGGCGTCGACGAGCAGGCCGAGCTCGACGCCGTAGCCGGTGGGGAAGGGCAGCCGTTCGAGCAGTGAGCGGCGGGCCGCGTACTCGCCGCCGAGCGGCTGGACGAAACCGGCGAGTTCCGGCCAGTGCAGGTTGAGCAGGGGGCGGGCGACGAGTTCGGTGACCCGGCCGCCGCCGGCCGGGACCACCGCGCCGTCGGTCTCCAGCGGCCGGTCGTACATCGCCTTGACCAGTTGGATGTCCGGCTCGGTGAGCAGCGGGCCGATGATGCCGGAGACCAGGGCCGGGTCGAACTCGCGCAGGTCGGCGTCGACGAAGCAGACGATCTCGCCGCGGGTGACCAGCAGCGAGCGCCAGAGCACCTCGCCCTTGCCGGGGGCGGCGGGCAGCCGGGGCAGGATGGCGTCCCGGTGGACGACGGTGGCGCCGGCCTCGGCGGCCACCTCGGCGGTGCCGTCGACGGAGCCGGAGTCGACCACCACCAGCTCGTCGACCAGCGGCAGCCGCTCCATCAGCTCGCGCCGGATGACCCGGACGATCCCGCCGACGGTGGCCTCCTCGTCCAGGGCGGGCAGCACGACGCTGACGGTGCCGGCCGGGCCGAGCGCGCGTTTGGCCGCCGGCAGGGTGTGCACCGGGCGGTCGGCCGCGTTCCACGAGCGCCGGCGCAGCCAGGACGCCGTCTCGGGGAGGAGCGCGGGGATCGGTTCGGCGGGCACGGTGCTCTCCTCGGCGGACGGGGTCTCCCCGGCCGGAGGCGGGGGGAGGGTGGGACGTGTCATCTCGCGTGGCGGACGGTCCCGTTCGGGACCGAGGCCTTCGGATACAGTCTTCGTACAGCGGTCGGACCTTCGCACGCCGGGGTCGCCGCTGAGCAGGACCACAACTTCACAGAGCTCATCCAGAGGGACTGAGGGAACGGCCCGTTGACGTCCCGGCAACCTTCTCGCTCGGCCGGCCTTCGGGCCCCGGCGGGACAGGTGCCAATTCCGGCCTGGGGCGCGACCGCGTCACGGGGAAGATGAGGAGAGAGGCCTCCGCCCATCATGTCTATCGACACCGTCGCACCCGCCGCCGTCGACCTCGGCCCCGCCACTCAGCTGTCCTGTCGCGAGTGCGGCACCCGGTTCCCGCTCGGCCCCAGCTTCGCGTGCCTGGAGTGCTTCGGCCCGCTGGAGATCGCCTACGACTTCGGCAGCGAGGGCGCCGAGGAGCTGCGCAAGCGGATCGAGGCCGGTCCGGCGTCGATCTGGCGCTACGCGCCGCTGCTGCCCGTCCCGGCCGACGTGGCGACCAAGCCGAACCTCAACCCGGGGTGGACCCCGCTGGTGAAGGCGGACAACCTGGGCCGCGAGCTCGGCTTCACCGGGCAGCTGCACATCAAGGACGACTCCGGCAACCCGACCCACTCCTTCAAGGACCGCGTGGTGGCCTGCGCCATCGAGGCGGCCCGCGCGTTCGGCTACACCACGCTGTCCTGCTCGTCGACCGGCAACCTGGCCGGCGCGGTGGGCGCGGCGGCGGCCCGGGCGGGCTTCCGGTCCTGCGTGTTCATCCCGCACGACCTGGAGCAGGGCAAGGTCGTGATGGCCGGGGTGTACGGCGGCGAGCTGGTCGGCATCGAGGGCAACTACGACGACGTGAACCGGTTCTGCTCGGAGCTGATCGGCGACCCGGCCGGCGAGGGCTGGGGCTTCGTCAACGTCAACCTGAGGCCGTACTACGGCGAGGGCTCCAAGACGCTCGCCTTCGAGATCTGCGAGCAGCTCGGCTGGCGGCTGCCGGAGCAGATCGTGATCCCGATCGCCTCGGGCTCCCAGCTCACCAAGATCGACAAGGGGCTGCAGGAGCTGATCAAGCTGGGCCTGGTCGAGGACCGGCCGTACCGGATCTTCGGCGCCCAGGCGGCGGGCTGCTCGCCGGTCTCGGCGGCGTACAAGGCCGGCCACGACGTGATCCGCCCGGTCAAGCCGGACACCATCGCCAAGTCGCTGGCGATCGGCAACCCGGCCGACGGCCCGTACGTGCTGGACATCGCCCGGCGCACCGGCGGCGCGGTCGAGGACGTGACCGACGAGGAGGTCGTCGCGGCGATCCGGCTGCTGGCCCGGACCGAGGGCATCTTCGCGGAGACCGCGGGCGGGGTGACCGTCGGCGTGCTGAAGAAGCTGGTCGAGACCGGGCAGCTGGACCCGTCGAAGGAGACCGTCGCGATCAACACCGGCGACGGCCTGAAGACGCTCGACGCCGTCGCGGACGCCGGGATGACCGCCGTCATCCGGCCGACCCTGGACGCCTTCCGGGGCGCCGGCCTGGCCTCCGCCTGATCCCCGCCCGACGTCTGCCACTCCCCAGCTCCACCCGCTCAGCGCCCGCAACGAGGAGACCCCCATGAGCGCCAACGTCCGCATCCCGACCATCCTGCGCACCTACACCGGCGGCGCCAGCGAGGTGCCCGCCGAGGGCGCCACGCTGGGCGAGGTCATCGCCGACCTGGAGCGGAACCACGCCGGGATCGCCGCGCGCATCCTGGACGACACCGGCAAGCTGCGCCGTTTCGTCAATGTCTACGTGAACGACGACGACGTGCGGTTCGCCGAGGGTCTGGCGACCGAGATCAAGGACGGCGCGAACGTTTCGATCATCCCGGCGGTCGCCGGCGGGTGAACCGTCGGACGCGCCCGTTCCCCGCGGGTCGGGCGCGCCGTTACCGGCCGTCCGCGGCACGGAATTCCGTGCCGCGGACGGCCGTGCGCATTTTGGCGGGAATGTATTCCGTCCCGGGCGGAGTAAAGTGTCGCTGGACCGGGAACAGGGGCGCGCCCGCCCCTTCTCCGGGAACGAATCCGCCGCATCGCCACCGCCGCCGCCGTCCCGCCCGCCGAGACCCGCGGCGGGCCTGTGACCCGGAAACATGTCAGGCCGGTGTCAGAATTCTGGCGCGGATTTTGGGTAATACGTCCGCTATGTCCGGCGGGAAATGCGGCGGCTTATCCCGATTGCTCCCGTACTGTCCTCCGGTGCCGCGGGTGAATTCCCCGCCATTGACCCTGTTGCAGAGGGCGTCGATCCGGATACATTCAGCCGCGGTCGACGCAATCGCCCGTTCGCCGGACGCCGTTCGGCGGCATCGGGAGGATTGTGGCGTGCGCGGCTGTGCCCAGGGGGGGTCCCCGGGCCGGCCTCCAACCAGACCCGGGCCCGCAGACCTGCGGGCGCGTGAAGGGCCAGCACAGCACTAGGGGAGTTCGGAATGGCTCAGGGCACCGTCAAGTGGTTCAACGCGGAGAAGGGTTACGGCTTCATCGCGGTCGACGGTGGTGCGGACGTCTTCGTCCACTACAGCGCGATCCAGATGGACGGCTACCGCACCCTTGAGGAGGGCCAGCGGGTCGAGTTCGAGATCTCTCAGGGGCAGAAGGGTCCGCAGGCGGACATGGTCCGCGCGGCGGTCTGACCTTTCCGACACCCGGGAGCTCTGCTCGGCCCATTCGGCTGGCGCACCTCTTGCTTCACGGCGGGCCCGGACGACCTCGGTCGTCCGGGCCCGCCGTCATGTCCGGACGCGGTCGCCGGCGTGGGGCAGGAGGGGGTGCGGGCGGGGGTGCCGCGGCTCGCGGGTTGCCCGATTGGGCTTGCACTCGCCCACCCAGAGTGCTAATCATTGGCGTTAGCACTCACAGCGTGAGAGTGACAGCGGACCGGGTCGGTGAGGCCCCCGGGAGCGGTAGGGGAAAGGACCCCCGCACACCAGGGCCGTCCGTCGCGGGCACCCCTTGGTCCGAGCAGTCGACCGTGTCCCGGAGGACCACTTCTGATGGCCAAGATCATCGCCTTTGATGAGGAAGCTCGCCGCGGCCTTGAGCGTGGCATGAACCAGCTCGCCGACGCGGTGAAGGTCACGCTCGGCCCCAAGGGCCGCAACGTCGTGCTGGAGAAGAAGTGGGGCGCCCCCACGATCACCAACGACGGTGTCTCCATCGCCAAGGAGATCGAGCTCGAGGACCCGTACGAGAAGATCGGCGCGGAGCTCGTCAAGGAGGTCGCCAAGAAGACCGACGACGTCGCGGGTGACGGCACCACCACCGCCACCGTGCTGGCCCAGGCGCTCGTCCGCGAGGGTCTGCGCAACGTCGCCGCCGGCGCCAACCCGATGGCCCTGAAGCGCGGCATCGAGAAGGCCGTCGCCGCCGTCTCCGACCAGCTCCTGGCCCAGGCCAAGGACGTGGAGACCAAGGAGCAGATCGCCTCCACCGCCTCCATCTCCGCCGCCGACACCCAGATCGGCGAGCTGATCGCCGAGGCCATGGACAAGGTCGGCAAGGAAGGCGTCATCACCGTCGAGGAGAGCAACACCTTCGGTCTGGAGCTCGAGCTCACCGAGGGCATGCGCTTCGACAAGGGCTACATCTCGGCCTACTTCGCCACCGACCTGGAGCGTATGGAGACCTCGTTCGAGGACCCGTACATCCTGATCGCCAACTCCAAGATCGGCTCGGTCAAGGACCTGCTGCCGCTGCTGGAGAAGGTCATGCAGAGCGGCAAGCCGCTCGTCATCATCGCCGAGGACGTCGAGGGCGAGGCCCTGTCGACCCTGGTCGTGAACAAGATCCGCGGCACCTTCAAGTCCGTCGCCGTCAAGGCCCCGGGCTTCGGCGACCGCCGCAAGGCCATGCTCCAGGACATCGCCATCCTCACCGGTGGCACCGTGATCTCCGAGGAGGTCGGCCTGAAGCTGGAGAGCGCCGGCATCGACCTGCTGGGCTCCGCCCGCAAGGTGGTCATCACCAAGGACGAGACCACCATCGTCGACGGTGGCGGCGACAGCGAGCAGGTCGCGGGCCGCGTGAACCAGATCCGCGCCGAGATCGAGAACAGCGACTCGGACTACGACCGCGAGAAGCTCCAGGAGCGCCTCGCCAAGCTGGCCGGCGGCGTGGCCGTCATCAAGGCCGGCGCGGCCACCGAGGTGGAGCTCAAGGAGCGCAAGCACCGCATCGAGGACGCCGTCCGCAACGCCAAGGCCGCCGTCGAGGAGGGCATCGTCGCCGGTGGTGGCGTCGCCCTGCTGCAGGCCGCCGTCGCGTTCGACAAGCTGGAGCTGGACGGCGACGAGGCCACCGGTGCCAACATCGTCAAGGTCGCGCTGGAGGCCCCGATCAAGCAGATCGCGACCAACGCCGGCCTGGAGGGTGGCGTCGTGGTGGAGAAGGTGCGCAACCTCCCCGCCGGTCACGGCCTGAACGCCGCCACCAACACCTACGTCGACCTCATCGCCGAGGGCATCATCGACCCGGCGAAGGTCACCCGCTCCGCGCTGCAGAACGCCGCCTCCATCGCGGCGCTGTTCCTCACCACCGAGGCCGTCATCGCCGACAAGCCGGAGAAGGCCGCCGCGGCCGCCGGCGGCGGCATGCCGGGCGGTGACATGGACTTCTGATCCTGATCGCTTCGATCGGATCGGCAGGTCTTTCGTCCGCGAGGGCGGTTCCCCGACGGGGAGCCGCCCTCGCGGCGTTCCCGGGGGCAGGGCGGTGTCGACGGCGGCGCGATTGCCGGGTTTCCCGGCCTTCTTGGGAGACTGGACGGATGGCTACCACAGACGACATCGAGACGGCGCTGCACACCGCGCGGGCGCTGATCCTGGCCGACCTGACCGCGCGGGACGCCGCCGACGCCGCCGTGGTGTCCCTGGTGGAGCAGGCCGTGACGCACCGCCGCTGGTGGCTGGAGCAGTGGCCGGACGGGACCGAGTACGTCCTGGGCCTGGTCGCCCAGGACGTCCAGGACGGACTGCTGGAGAGCCACGGGCGCTGGCCGCTCTGCGCGGACTGCGCGGCGGACGGCGACCCGCACGCGCTGAGCGTGGAGCCGGAGCTGGGGCCCGAGCCGCACTGGGTGTGCGGCAAGCGCGGCGCCGTGGTGGCCCCGGTGGGTGAGCTGGTCTAGCGCTCGCCTCCTTCCTGCTTCCTGTCCGACCCCCTTCCTCTTTCCTGACCCCCTTCCTCGCCGCCGTCGCGCCTCCGGGTGCGGCGGCGGCTTCTTTCGTGACGCGGCTGTGACGGACGACTGGTCGAATCGGCGGTCTGCATATGTAGTCTACCGACGTATGCCGCTGACTTGAGCATGGGCGGCAACGCGAACGAAGGGGGAACACCCATGTCCCAGTCAGATTCGGGCCGGCCGGTCCTGGAGCTGCGCGCCGTCACCCGGGTGCACGGGCAGGGCGCGGCCGAGGTGCACGCCCTGCGCGGCATCGACCTGGCCGTGCGCGCCGGCGAGTTCGTCGCCGTGATGGGGCCCTCCGGCTCCGGCAAGTCCACGCTGCTCACCCTGGCCGGCGGCCTCGACCGGCCCAGCGGCGGTCAGGTGCTGGTCGAGGGCGTCGAGCTGGGCGGGCTGAACCGCACCGCGCAGGCCGCCGTACGCCGCCGCTCGGTCGGCTACGTCTTCCAGGACTACAACCTCGTCCCGGCGCTGACCGCCGCCGAGAACATCTCGCTGCCCCGGGAGCTGGACGGCGTCTCCGGGCGGACCGCCCGCCGCGAGGCGCTGGCCGCGCTCACCGAACTCGGCATCGCCGACCTCGCCGACCGCTTCCCCGAGCAGCTCTCCGGCGGCCAGCAGCAGCGCGTCGCCATCGCGCGCGCCCTGGTCGGCGAGCGGCGCCTCGTCCTCGCCGACGAGCCCACCGGCGCGCTCGACTCCGCCACCGGTGAGGCCGTGCTGGCCGTGCTGCGGGCCCGCTGCGACGCGGGCGCCGCCGCGATGATGGTCACCCACGAGCCCCGGCACGCCGTCTGGGCCGACCGTGTGGTGCACCTCAGCGACGGCCGGGTCGTCCGGGAGACCACCGGGCGGCAGGCCGCGCACCCGCTGCTCGCCCAGGGGAACGGCGGTCACCGATGAAGCTCTCCGCCCTGCGCGTCGCCCTGCGGATCGCCCGCCGCGACGCCCTGCGTGCCAAGGGCCGCAGCGTCCTGGTCGCCGCGATGGTCGCCCTGCCGGTGCTCGGTGTCGCCGGCGCCGACGTCGTCCACCGCAGCGGCCAGCTCACCCCCGGCGAGCGGGTCGAGCGGCTGATGGGCGGGGCCGACGCCCTGATCACCGCCCACCGGCCGGGCCGCTCGGTCGACCAGGGGGTCTTCGCCGAGGACGGCGTGCAGGTGCTGCGGGAGGACCGGAGCGATCCGGCCGCCGCCTCGGCCGCCGCCGCCGCGAACTCCCCCGCCGAGCTGGTCGCCGGGCTGCTGCCCGGGGGCGCCGTGCTGCTGCCGGCCACCCCCGGGCCCGCGGTCAGCACCTCCACCCGGGAGGGCCTGTTCACCACCGCGACCGCCGAGGCCGACCTCACCGACCGGATCTGGCGCGGCCGGGTCGACCTGGTCGAGGGCCGGGCGCCGAGCGCCCCGCACGAGGCGGCCGCCACCCGGGCCTTCCTCGCCGAGGCCGGACTGCGGATCGGTGACTCCACCACGGTCAAGGGCCTCGACGGCGCGCCGTTCAAGCTGACCGCCGCGGTCGAGTACCCGGGGGACCTCAACAGGGTCGAACTGGTCGCCCGGCCCGACGAGTTGATCGCCCCGCTGGCCGCGTCGGCCCCGTCCGCCCCAGGTGCTTCGTCCGGGCTCACCGCGGCCGGGGCGGACGAGGCCAACCCCGTGCGCTGGCTGGTGCGGATGCCCGGCGGCGCCGCCCTGGACTGGCCCGCCGTCCGGAAGCTCAACCGGTACGGCTTCACGGTGACCTCGCGCGCCGTCGCGCTCGACCCGCCGCCCGAGTCCGCCGTCACCTACGACCCCGATCTGTTCAAGCTCCCGGACGCGGACAAGCGGGTCGTCATCCTGGCCACGGTGGCCGGGATGGCGCTGCTGGAGGTCGCCCTGCTGGCCGGCCCGGCCTTCGCGGTGGGCGCCCGGCGCTCACGCCGGCAGCTCGCCCTGATCGGCGCCGCCGGCGGCGACCGAGGCCACGTCCGCGCGGTCGTGCTCGGCTCCGGACTGGTGCTCGGCGCCACCGGCGCGGCCGTCGGCCTGGTGGCCGGCGTCGGACTGGTCGCCCTGCTGCGGACCTGGGCCGAGGAGGCGGGCGGCAGCCGCTTCGGACACTTCGCGATCGCGCCGCTCGACCTGCTGGCCATCGCCGCCGTCGGTGTGGTCACCGCACTGCTGGCCGCCGTGGTGCCCGCGGTCCAGGCCGCCCGCCGCGACGTGGTGGCCGGCCTCACCGGCCGGGACACCGTCGGCACGCCGAGCCGCAGGCTCCCGCTGCTGGGCCTGCTCCTGGTCGCCGCGGGCGCGGGTGCGGCGCTCTACGGCGCCGGCACCCAGCAGACCGGCGCCATGCCGGTGTTCGCGGGACTCACCACCCGGGCGCTCTCGGTGCTCGCCGGGGCGGTCACCGCCGAACTCGGCTTCCTGCTCTTCACCCCGCTGATGATCGCGGTGTTCGGCCGGCTGCCGCTCGGCCCCCGGCTGGCCCTGCGCGACTCGGCCCGCCACCGCGGCCGCACCGCGCCGGCCGTGGCCGCGGTGATGGCCGCCGTCGCCGGAGCCGTCGCCGTCGGCGTCTACACGACCGGCGCCGAGGCCCAGGACCGGGCCGCCTACCGGCCGACCGCCCCGATGGGGGCCATCGTGGTCGAAGCCCCGATGAAGCCGGACGACCCGAAGCTGCCGCGGCTGCGCGCCGCCGTCGAGCGGGACCTGCCGGACGCGGGCACGCGCGCCGACGTGCACGGCATGCTGTACGTCTTCTGCGACGGCTGCTCCAGCGTGGTGCAGGTCAAGGGGACGGGCGGCCGGTTCGACGACGGCGGCCCCGGGAGCCGCGCGCTGGTCGGCGACGCGACCGTGCTGCGCAACCTGTTCGGGGTGAACGACCGGGCCGTCGAGGAGGCGCTGGCCGCCGGCCGGGCGATCGTCTTCGACCGCACCCGGCTGCACGACGGCCGGGCGGTGCTCACCATGCTGGGCGCGGCCGGCGGCGGCCCGGTCCGGCCGGGCGAGGTGCCGCAGCCCGGCAGCAAGGAGATCGCGGTCGACGCGCTGCTGGTCGACAACCCGGACGCCGCCCGGTACGGCGGACTGCTGATGAGCCCGGACGCGGTGCGCACGATCGGTCTCGCCACCGAGTCGATCGGCTCGGTGTGGCGGCCCGCGCACCCGCCCACCACCAAGGTGCAGCAGCGGGTGGAGGCCGATCTGGCCCAGGTGGTCCCGCGGGCCACGCTGCACGTGGAGCGCGGCTTCCGGCCGAAGGACGACGTGATCAGCCTCGCGCTCGCCGGGTTCGCCGCGCTGGTGGTGCTGGGAGCCGCGGCCGTGGCCACCGGCCTGGCCGCCGCCGACTCCCGCAACGACCGGGCCACCCTGGCCGCGGTCGGCGCCCCGCCGCGGATCCACCGGGTCCAGGCCGGGCTGCAGAGCACGCTGATCGCCGGGCTCGGGGCGGTGATCGGCACGGCCAGCGGGTTCGTCCCCGCGATGGCGCTGCTGCGCTCGCACGCGAGCGGGCAGATCGGTGGGCCGGCGGCCCCGTTCACCCTGCCGTGGGGGCTGCTCGTGACGATCGCGGTGGTGCTTCCGGTGGCGGCGGGGCTGGGCGCTGCCGCGTTCACCCGCTCGCGGCTGCCGCTGGCGCGGCGGCAGGGCTAGGGCGTGTCCGGGGAGTCCGTGGCCGCCGGGAGCTCCGCGGACTCCGCTTCCCGGGGCTCCGCTTCCAGGCGGGCGAGCTCGGCGGCGAGGTTGGTCCGGGCGGGGGCGTCGAAGCGGGCGTGCGCGGTGGGCGTGCGGTAGAGGGCGGGGAGCGCGAGCAGCTGCCGGAGCACCGCCGCGCGCCCGGCGCGGAAGTCCGGCTCGGGCACGAAGGCGTACTCCTCCCGGACGGCCGCCGCGTACGCCGTGTAGGCCTCCGGAGCGCCGCCGAGGACGGCGAGGTCGGCGTCGCACAGCACCTCCCCGTCGCGGTCGCCCGGCTCGGGGCGGTGGGTGACGGTGAGCCGGACCAGCCGCGCCACCTCCGCGATCCGGTTCTCGGGCAGTCCCGCCTCGGTGAGCGCCCGGACGGCGAGGACGGCGCTGCGCTCCTCGTTCTCGCTGCGGTCCGGGCGGTAGACGGCGTCGTGGAACCAGGCGGCCAGCCGGACGGCGTCCGGGTCGTCGGCGTGCCCGGCGAGCGCGTCCACGTGGGCCAGCACCGCGCGCAGGTGGTCGGTGGCGTGGTAGCGGCGCTGCGGTTCGGACCAGCGGCGCAGCAGCTCCCGGCCGGACGGCTCGGGATCGGCGCTCGCGCCGCAGCGGCGGAGCAGGGCGGTCCAGGCGGCGAGGAGCTCGGGGTCGGCGTCGGTGTCGGCTGTCGGCTCGGGCATGGGGGTCATTCTGGCGGCTCGCGACACGCCGATGAGCGATTCATCTGGACTGGATATGCCGGTAGCCGATATATATAGACACATGACAGAACGGGCCATGCAGGAGCCCACGCTGCTCCTGCTCACCGCGCTGGCCGATGCCCCCAGGCACGGCTACGCGCTCATCCAGGAGATCGCCGCGATCTCGGACGGCCGGGTCAAGATGCGCACCGGCACCCTGTACGGAGCGCTGGACCGGCTGCTCCAGCAGGGCCTCATCGAGGTCGCGGCCGAAGAGGTCGTCGACGGCCGCGCCCGGCGCACCTACGCGCTCACCGAGGGCGGCCGGGGCGCGCTGGCCACCGAGGCGGAGCGGCTGCGCGCCGTCGCCGAGGAGGCCCAGCGGCGGCTGGCGGCCGTCCGGCCGGCCGTCGTCCGACCGGCGACCGGTTCCGCCAAGCTCGCGTTCACCATGGTCAGGGGGGCCTTCGCATGACCACCGATCAGACGATGCCCGGACTGCTGGGCGAGCCGGTGGCGCTGCGCGCCGCGCTCAAGCTCTACCCGGCCCGCTACCGGCGCGAGCGCGGCGACGAGCTGACCGCCGTCTTCGCCGACTCCACCGCCGAGTCCGGCAGGCTCGCCACCGCCCGCGAGGCCCTCGACCTCGGGGCGTACGGGCTGCGCATGCGCACCGGCCTGACCTCCTCCTCGACCACCGGACGGCTGCTCGCGCTCGCCGCGCCGCTGATCGCCGGGGCGATCGCGGGGGGCGGCCTGGCCCGCGGCGTGCGCGACGCGGTCACCCCGGCCTGGTCCTCGATGTGGGACCTGCCGGACCGGATCGTCCAGGTGCCCGGCTATCTCTGGTACGTCGGCCAGGTGGCCGTGCCGCTGCTGCTGGTCGCCGCCGTACTGGCCGGCCGGTGGCGGCTCGCCCGGACCGCCGGGCTCGCCGTGGCGTCGGTCGGGGTGCTGGGCGTGGCGTGGGCGGCGCTCGCCCTGCCCGACGGCTGGCTGACCTTCCTGCAGTCCTGCGAGGCGACCCCGCAGCTGTTCGCGGGCCTGCTGTTCGCGCTCGCGCCGCAGGAACTGCTGGAGCGGCCGGGCCGGCGTGAGTGGGTGCTGGTGGTGGCCGGGCTGGCCGCCGGCGGGCTCGTCCTGGCGGCGGAGGACTTCTACAGCTCCTACGTGCTGATGGACGGCACGGGGGCTGCGGTGCTGCTGCTGGTGCCGCTGTTCGCGCTGCTCTTCGCGGTGCGCGGGCGGCTGTGGCCGGCGGCGGTCGGGCTGGCGGTGCTGCCGCTGACCCTGATGTTCAGCCTGTTCCGGCTCTGGCAGGTGACCGGCGGCGCGGCGAAGCTGCTGCCGTGGGCGCTGGGCGTCGCGACGGTGATGGTGCTGCTCGGCATGGTGCTGGGCCGCACGCGGACCGGGGCGGGAGGTGACCGGAGCCTGGCCTGAGCCTGCTCGGGCCGGGACGACCGGGGCCTTGCCTCCTCTCGTGCGGCCGGACGACCCGGATGTGGGACCGGGTCGTCCGGCCGTTCGGCTGTCCGCGTGCGGTGCGTCCGGGTCGGTGCGCGGGGGTCGCCGGGGGCGGTGCGATGTGGCAGGCTATCCGATATGTCTAGACCAATTTTCGAAGTCATCGCGCTGACGCCCCAGGACGCCCAGGCCGCCGAGTCGGGCGGCGCCGACCGGCTCGAACTGGTCACGGACATGGCCGCCGACGGGCTCACCCCCGCCGTCGAGGACTTCGCCAAGATCCGGGCCGCCGTCGCGCTGCCGCTGCGCGTCATGCTCCGGATCCGGGACGGCTTCGCGCCCGGCGACCTGGACGAGCTGCGCGCCCGCGCCGCCGCCCTGCGCGCCGAGGGCGCCGACGAGTTCGTGTTCGGCTTCCTCGACGCCGAGGGCAAGGTCGACCTGGCCGCCACCGAGGCCGTCGCCGAGTCGGTGGCCGGCTGCCGCTGGACCTTCCACCGGGCGATCGACCACAGCGCCGACCGGGCCGCCGTCCGCGCCGCCGTCGGCGCGCTGCCCGGGCTGGACACCTTCCTCACCTCCGGCGCGGCCGGCGGCGTGGACGCGGGCAAGGACGTCCTGCTGGCCGAACTGGCCCGGGCCGGCGAGCCCGGCCACACCCAGCGGATCCTGATCGGCGGCGGCCTGCGCGCCGAGCACCTGCCGGGGCTGCGGGCGGCCGGCTTCGACGCCTTCCACGTCGGCGGCGCGGTGCGGGCCGCCGGCTGGCAGTCGCCGGTGGACGCGGCCAAGGTCGCCGAGTGGCGGGCGCTGATCGACGGCTGAACCCGTCCGGGGCCGACCCGCGGTGGCGGGTCGGCCCTGGCGCCGGCGTTACCGCAGCTGCTCCGGCAGCGGCTCGGCGTGCAGCACCTCCAGGCCGGAGACCGCACGGGTCAGCGCCACGTACAGCCGCCGCAGACCGGTCCGCTCGTCCGGCTCGCCCGCGACCACCGCGGCCGGCTCGTCCAGCACCACGTAGTCGTACTCCAGACCCTTGGCCAGCGAGGCCGGGACGAGGGTGAGCCGGGCCTCGGCGCTGGTCTCGGTGCCGGGGGCGAGGTAGGGCAGCCCGGCCGCCGTCAGCGCCTCGGCCAGCAGCGGGATCCGCGCGTCGGCGGCGATCAGACCGGTCGAGCCCTCCCGGCCGAGCGCCCGCCGGCAGGCCTCGACCACAGCCTCCGCCCGCTCCTCCTCGGCGACCCGGCGCAGCGTCAGCGAGCCCGGGGCCTCGCGGACCGAGGTGGCCGGGGCCAGGCCCGGGGCGATCGACGGCAGCAGCCGGGAGGCGTAGGCGATGACCTCCTCCGGCACCCGGAAGCCCTTGGTCAGCTCCTCGACGTGCGCGGCCGGCTTGCCCAGGTGGTGCAGCGCCTCCGGCCAACTCGCCGTCGCCCAGGGGGTGGTGCCCTGGGCGAGGTCGCCGAGCACGGTCGCCGAGCCGGTGCTGCAGCGGCGGCCGACCGCGCGGTACTGCATCGGCGAGAGGTCCTGCGCCTCGTCCAGCACCACGTGTCCGAGCGAGGCGGTGCGCCGCACCAGGTCCGTCGCCTCGTCGACCAGGACGGCGTCGGCGGCGGTCCAGCGGGCGGTCTTCACCGAGCGGCCGGGCTTGGGCCACAGCACGGCCGCCTGCTCCTCGGCGGTCAGCACGCCCTCCGCGCAGGCGGCCAGGAACTCCGGGTCGGAGAGCAGCCGCAGCACCAGCTTGGCCGGGTCGACGGCCGGCCAGCACTGCTTGACCGTCGCCTTCACGGCGGCGTTGCGGGCCACCGCGTCCTGCACCCGGTCGTCCGGGGCCTCGCCGGACTGCTCCATCTTCAGCAGGACGGCGTGCGCGATCCGCTGCGGCAGCGCCTCGGCGGCTGCGCCGTAGCGGATCTCCCGGCCCTTCAACTCCTCGATGATCTCGGTCAGTTCGTGGACCGGCACGCGCCAGCGGCGGGAGCCGCGGACCACCACGCAGGGCTCGGTGGGCAGCGCGATGCCCGAGCGGACCGCCCGGCGCAGCACCTCGGCCATCCGGGCGTCGCCCTTCAGCCGGGCCGCCTCGGGGGAGTCCTCGCCGCGCACCTCGACGTGCCCGACCAGCTGCTGCACGGTCGCCTGCGCGACGTCCAACTCGCCGAGCGCGGGCAGCACCTGCTCGATGTAGGAGAGGAAGGCGTTGTTCGGGCCGATCACCAGGGTGCCGGTGCGGGCCAGCCGCTCCCGGTGCGCGTACAGCAGGTACGCCACCCGGTGCAGGCCGACGGCGGTCTTCCCGGTGCCGGGGGCGCCCTGGACGCAGAGGGTGCCGGAGATGTCGGCGCGGACGATCTCGTCCTGCTCCGGCTGGATGGTGGCCACGATGTCGCGCATCGGGCCGACGCGCGGCTTCTCGATCTCGGCGGCTAGCAGGGCGGAGGCGGTGTCGCCCTCGGCCGGGTCGGAGAGGTGCTCGTCCTCGTACGCGGTCAGCTCGCCGCCGGTGTAGCCGAAGCGGCGGCGGCGCTCGACGTCCATCGGGGCGGTGCGGCTGGCCCGGTAGAACGGCTGGGAGACCGGCGCGCGCCAGTCGATCACCATCGGATCGCCGTCGGCGTCGTGCACGTGCCGGCGGCCGATGTAGAAGCTCTCGCCGCCGGAACCCTCGCTCAGCTCCTCGCTGATCGCGTGCAGGTAGTCGAGCCGGCCGAAGAACAGCGGGGTGTGCGCGAGGTCGGCCAGGGCGGCGATCCGGGCCTCGATCTGGTTCTGCAGCACGATGGCGGTGACCCAGGTGCCGGTCACGTCGCGGATGTCCAGGGACTCCACGTCCTCGCGCATCGCGCGCAGCGCGGCCCGGGAGGAGGCGAGGTGGTCGCGCTCGCGCTGCAGGGGGTCGGTGGTGGGGGTGGCGGGCACAGCGAACCTTTCCGGCTGCCCCGTACGCGGGCGCAGCGGATCGTCGGAGCTCACAGTGGGGACAGCCGGCCGGTTGCCGAGCGGCCGGCACCTCCCCCGGCTGCCCGCGCGACTTCAGCGGGTACCACGGTTCGGGAGGGGACAGACGGACGATCTTAGCCGCGTCGGCCCCGGGGTTCCAGCCCCAAGCCCCTCGGGGTTCCACCCCCGAACCGCTCGGGGTTCCGCCCCCGAGGGGCTCGGGGCCTCCGTACCTCCGGAGGACGACCTCCGTCCCGTCGGGTACGGCCTTTGGGGTGATGGCCGCGGCCGATCGGGTGCCTACCGTGGAACACATGAGCACTCCACAGCACCGCACCCGTACCGCCCCGGCCGGCGCCACCGCCGCCGCCGGGCGCCGCCGTCACCCGCTGGGCACCGCCGTGCGCAACGTCGGCATCGCCCTGGACACCGCCGCGCGCGTGATCTTCCTCGGGCGCGACGGCGTCCGCTACTGAGCCCTCCGAGCCGGGCCGTCCGAGCCGGGCCGTCCGACGGCTCCCGCTACAGCACGTCGTCCGCGTCGATGATGCGGTAGGCGTAGCCCTGTTCGGCGAGGAAGCGCTGGCGGTGGGCCGCGAAGTCCTGGTCGACGGTGTCCCGGGCGACCACGGAGTAGAAGTGGGCGGCGTGGCCGTCCGCCTTGGGGCGCAGGACCCGGCCGAGCCGCTGGGCCTCCTCCTGCCGGGAGCCGAAGGTCCCGGAGACCTGGATGGCGACGGTCGCCTCGGGCAGGTCGATGGAGAAGTTGGCGACCTTGGAGACGACGAGCACGCCGATCTCCTTGTTGCGGAAGGCCTCGAACAGCTTCTCGCGCTGGGCGTTGCTGGTCTCGCCCTTGATCACCGGGGCGTCCAGGACCTCGCCGAGCTCGTCGAGCTGGTCGATGTACTGCCCGATGATCAGCGTCTGGTCCTTCTCGTGCTTCTTGACCAGGGCCTCCACCACCCGCCGCTTGGTCGCCGTGGTGGCGCAGAACCGGTAGCGCTCCTCGGGCTCCGCGGTGGCGTAGGCGAGCCGCTCGGAGTCGGTCAGGGTGACCCGGACCTCGCAGCAGTCGGCGGGCGCGATGTAGCCCTGCGCCTCGATCTCCTTCCACGGCGCGTCGAAGCGCTTCGGGCCGATCAGGCTGAACACGTCGCCCTCCCGGCCGTCCTCACGGACCAGGGTGGCGGTCAGACCGAGCCGGCGGCGGGCCTGGAGGTCCGCGGTGAACTTGAACACCGGGGCCGGCAGCAGGTGGACCTCGTCGTAGACGACCAGGCCCCAGTTGCGCGCGTCGAACAGCTCCAGGTGGGCGTAGACGCCCTTCCGCTTGGTGGTCATCACCTGGTAGGTGGCGATGGTGACCGGGCGGATCTCCTTCCTGGTGCCGCTGTACTCGCCGATCTCGTCCTCGGTGAGCGTGGTCCGCTTGACCAGCTCGTGCTTCCACTGGCGGGCCGAGACGGTGTTGGTGACCAGGATCAGCGTGGTCGACTTGGCGTGCGCCATGGCCGCCGCGCCGACCAGGGTCTTGCCGGCGCCGCAGGGCAGCACCACGACGCCCGAGCCGCCGTGCCAGAAGCCCTCGACCGCCTGCGCCTGGTACGGGCGCAGGCTCCAGCCGTTCTCCTCCAGGTCGATGGGGTGCGCCTCGCCGTCCACATAGCCGGCGAAGTCCTCGGCGGGCCAGCCGAGTTTGAGCAGCACCTGCTTGATCTGGCCGCGCTCGGAGGGGTGCACGACCACGGTGTCCGGGTCGACCCGGGCGCCGACCAGCGGGGCGATCTTCTTGGAACGCAGCACCTCCTCCAGCACCGGACGGTCGGTGCTGCTCAGCACCAGGCCGTGGGTGGGGTGCTTGGCGAGCCGCAGCCGCCCGTAGCGGGCCATCGTGTCGGCCACGTCGACCAGCAGCGCGTGCGGCACCGGGTAGCGCGAGTACGTCACCAGGGCGTCGACGACCTGCTCGGCGTCGTGGCCCGCGGCCCGGGCGTTCCACAGCCCGAGCGGGGTCACCCGGTAGGTGTGCACGTGCTCCGGCGCCCGCTCCAGTTCGGCGAACGGCGCGATGGCCCGTCGGCAGTCGGCGGCCTTGGGGTGGTCGATCTCCAGGAGGAGAGTTTTGTCGCTCTGGACGATGAGCGGTCCGTCGTTCACGCGGGGAAGCCCTCCACTGGCTGACAGGTCGGTCGGGTCCGTGGGTCCTGCGGGATGCCGACCCTCCAGTGTCGCGCATCCGGCCGGGTGGAGGGGACCGCCCCGGGTGACCGTCCTCGTTCACCGCTCTCGGTGAGCGGCTACTTCCACTCGTAGAACTTGCCGGTGGACTTGCCGTCCGCGGCGACCTCGTACTCGAAGAGGCCGACGACGTGGTTGAGGCGGTCGAGCTGCGGTGAGCTGGTGGAGAAGAACAGCGAGCCGCGCCAGCTGGTGCCGCCGCCGTCGGTGAAGTGGCCGATCCCGATGCCGTGCCAGGTGACGCTCTGGCCGTCGGCCGTCATGTCGACGCCCTGGCCCTCGCCGCGCAGACTGCCGTCGGCGCGGAGTTCGGACTCGTAGGTGCCGAAGCCGTTGACCGCGGTGCCGTAGTAGCTGCCGCCGCCCTCGAACGAGACCTCCACGACGACGTGGCCGTCCCCGGCGTCGAGGACGCGTCGGCCGATGTCCCGGCCCTGGGTGTCGCCAATGAGATCGCCGAGCATGATGACTCCTTTCATCAGCCCCCGCATTCCGGACTACGCCGGTGGAGGCGATGCGTCAACCGCGGGTACGGGCCGTGCGGGACGGGGTGCGGGGGGTGACCGTGGCGGGAGTGGCTCGTTGATCCGTGCATGAACAAGTCGAAGCGCGTCCTCACCGCTCTCGCCCTGGCCGGTACGGCCTTCGCCGCAACCGCCTCCACGGCCACCTCCGCGCACGCGATCGCGGGCGTCGGCGAGGGGCCGGGCGGACTGCTGGCCTCCCCCGGGTTCCTGCTCGCCGAGCTGGCCGGGGCCGACACCGTGATGCCGGTCGGGCAGGGCGACCTCGCCGCCATGGCGGACAAGGCGATCAAGGAGAAGCAGGCCGAGCAGGCCCAGCAGCAGGGCCACTGAGACCCGGGGGCCGCGTCGTACGGCCCCGTGCGTCGTACGGCCCCATGTGCCCTACGGCCCCCGCGCCGGTCACTCGTCGAGTTCGGCGACTCCGGTGATCCGGTGCAGCGCGAAGGTGCGCAGTTCGCCGTCGTGGTGGTCGAAGGCGGTGACGAAGCCGCCCTCGACCTTCACCGGGTCGATGATGCGCTGGCTGGCGAGGCCCTCCGCGTTGAGGTAGCCGATCCACATCCGCTCGCCGAGCAGGACCGCCGTCTGCAGGGCCGCCAGGGTCTCGGCGGCGGCCGTGCGCGGCAGCTGGCGCCCCGCTGGGACGGTGGGCTCGCGGCGGACGGCGGTGGCGGCCCGGTCGCCGGCCCGGATCGCCTTGACGGCGGCGGCGAGCAGGGTGTCGTCCGGCGTCGGCGGGCCGTCCGGGACAGGCACCGGGGCCGCGCGGGGCGGGGTGCGGTGGCTGTCCGGGCGGGTGATCAGCACGTCGCCCTCGGCGGACTCGGCGGCCGGCGCGTACCCCATCGCGCGCAGCGTGCCGAGCAGCGCGTCCGGCGCCGCCTGGGCGGCCAGCACGGTGGGCGCGAGCAGGCGCAGCCGCAGGTCGGCGGAGCGGCGGTCGGCGAGGATCTCGTTCAGCAGGGCCGGGTCGTCGCAGCGCAGGTAGGACGAGGCGGCGCCGACCCGCAGCAGGCCGTGCCGCCGGGCGACGTCGTCGATCAGGTAGCCGAGCGGCTGCGGGACCGGCGTGCGGGAGTGCTGGGTGAGGAAGGCCCGCAGGTCGGCGGCGGTGCGCCCGGCGTCCAGGGCGCGGCGGACCGACTCGGGGGTGAACCGGTAGACGGTCGCGCCGCCCTTGGACTCGATGTCGGCGCAGAGCGCGAGCGCGTGGGCGAGCGGGGTGAGCAGCGGGCCGGGGGCGATCGCGGTGAGGTCCGGCTGCAGGATGACGTGGTCGAGCGGCCGCGGCAGCAGCGGGGCGAGCACGCCGGCCGGGTCGGCCTCGGCGGTGAGCAGGGCGCGGGCGGGGGCGGCGAGGGCGCCGCGGCCGGTGATGCCGAGGAGCTCGGCCTCGGCCAGGGTCCAGGTGACCAGGTGCTCGCGCAGGTCGCGGCCGTCGGGGTCGGTCGGTCCGCCGCGCAGCGGGCGCTGCCAGCGCAGGGTGGGCAGCAGTTCGCCGGTGGTGGCCGGGGTGCCGGGCGGGAGTTCGGCGAGCAGGGCGAGGGCGGCGCGGCGGACGGAGGGGGCGAGGGTGCGGTCCAGCTCAGGCCCGAGCGCGGCGCGCGCCTTGCCCTTGCCGTCGGAGCTGCCGGCCAGGGCCGGGACCCGGGTGGCGGCGAGCCAGGCGCGGGCGAGCACGGTCCAGCGCTCGGCGGTGTCCAGGCGCAGCCACTCGTCGTACCCGGGGGTCGGCGCCCAGTGTTCGTCGACCTCGCCGTCCGGGGCCAACAGGCCTGAGGTGTAGGCGAGTTCGAGCCAGAATGCGGCGACCGACTCGGTGGTCTCCAGGGCCTGGGCGGCCCGCTTGAGGTCGCGCACGCCGAGGCCGCCGGCGCGCAGGGTGGGCGGCGGGGTGAGGCCCCAGAGGTCCAGGAGCTCCTCGACGGTCCGGACGGCGGTGTGCGCCTGCCCGGCGGCGGCGCCGTCCACGGCCTGGGGATCGCGCGGCGCGGCGGCGGGCGCGGGCTCGGGCTGGACCGGCTCGACGGTGCGGTGCGAGCGGCCGCCGCGCAGGTGCAGGGCGAGTTCACGGGGCAGGACGACGCTGCCGGGGCTGGTGGGCAGCAGCAGGCCGCGGGCCAGCAGCCACTCGACCGGGCTCTGCGCGTCCTGCGCGGTGACCGGGCGGGTGGCGTCCGGGACGGTGCCGGTGGGCGGGCCCCAGACCAGCCGCTCCAGCAGCCGCAGCGCGGCCTCGGGGGCGGTGGCGAGCAGCGCGTCGCAGCGGGCGCGGTCGCCGAGCAGCGTGGCGAACGCGGTGACGGCGGTGACCGGGTCGGGCGTCGCGGGCTGCCCGGCGGAGGCGAGCAGCTGCTGGAGGCGGGCCGGGGACATGCCGGTGCTCGCCTCGGCGAAGGTCGGGCCGAGGCCGGTGCGGCCGGGGTTGGCGGCGGTCGGCGCGAGCGCCTCGCGGGCCGCGATGACCAGGCGCAGGCCGTTGTCCGGGCCCCAGAGCAGGGCCCGGTCGCGCAGCGTGGCCAGGGCGCGGGGCAGCGCGGTGGCGACGGCGGACCGGTCGGCGGCGCTCAGCGGGGTGGCCTCGGGGTGCGGCTTCACCTTGACCGGCCCGGCCAGCAGGGTGCGGACGGCGGTCGGCGAGGCGCCGTCGGGGAGCGCGGCGAGGGCCTCGGCGACCTGGAGGGTGAACCGGTCCAGCCGCTCCAGCGCGCGCAGGGCGGAGGCGCGGGAGGACAGCCGGGCGGTGAGCTGGGTGAGGTCGCCGGGCACGGGGTTGAGCAGGTCGGGGCGGGACCGGAGCAGGGCGGCGAGGTCGTCGTCGGGACGGGCGCGCAGTTCCTCGGCGAGGGTGCGGGGGCCGGCGACGGGCTTGGCCTGGCGTTGGGAGCCCTGCTGTGTGGTCATTCGACCTAGGTTAGTCGGGCGACGGCGGGGTGGGAGGGCCCCGGCGTCGGCGGAATCCGCGGCGTCGGGGGGATCCCCGGCACCGGTGGGGTAGCTCGGTGGCGCGGCGTCGGCGGCGCGGGTGGGGACACCGGTGGGGACGCGGGCGGGAGCGCGGATGCGAACGCGGGTGCGGCCGGGCGGCGTTCCGGCTCGCGTGGCGGGGCGGCGGGTGGGTACCGTCACGGTCGGCGGGGATGACGCCTCGTCCGGACGTGTGTCGGGTCCGGTTCGGTACGGGCAAGGCGGGGTGTGGGGATGTCGGACGGCGAGTGGTGGCGCAAGCAGGGGCCCTGGAGCGAGCCGCCGGGCGGTGCCGGGGCATCCGGTGCCGGGACGTCCGGCGGGGCGTCCGGTGCGGGGACTTCCGGTGGGGACGGGGACAGCGTGTACGCGCGGGAGCCGGCGCCCGCCGCTCCGCCCCGCCGCCCGGTGCCGCCGCGCCCCGCCGGGCCGCCGTCCGGTGGGGCGCCGGACGGGTCGGCCGGCGCGTTCCTGCCGGCCCCCGCGCGCTCCGACCGGGGTGCGGGCCGGGACGGCGGCTCGCCGTGGACGGCGAAGCCGGTCGACGACGCCCCCGCGGACCCCGAGGCGCTGCCACCGGCCTACCGCGCCGTGAGCATGGGCGACTGGGACTACGTGACCATCGACTTCGGGGACGGCCCGATCGCCTCCAACCGCCCGATCCCCGACCAGCGGTCCGCCACCGAGCCCGGTGCGGAGCCCGGACCGGAGCCGGGGACGGCGGCGGACGACCCGGCGACGGCGGGGGATGCCGCAGCGGACACAGCGGACACAGCGGACACAGCGGGCAAGGGCAAGGGCAAGGGCAAGGGCAAGAGCAAGGGCCGGGGGAGGAAGGCGGCCAGGGCCCAGGCCCAGGCCCAGGCGCGGGGCAAGGGCGGTCCGCCGGCGTCCGCCCCCGCCGACGGCGCCCCTGACGCGGCGGGCGGGCCGGCCAAGCCCGGGTCGGCAGGCGGACGCCGCCCCTCGTTCCTGCTGCTGCTCTCCGCCGCGGTCCTGATCGGCGGCGCCGTCACCGGTCAGCTGATCGCCATGCTGATCGGCTGGGCACTCGGCTACCTCTCCCGCCATCTGTCCGACTTCACCCGCAAGTTGGCGGTGTTCGGGATCCCGCTGATGGTGATCAGCGGGAGTTCGCTCTGGTACTGGGGCCGCGCGCAGGGCCGCTGGGGTGCGGCGCCGCAGCCGGGCGAGCAGGGCTCCCACGCGATGTGGGAGGCCGCGCCGGGGGTGCTGCGGGTGGCGGCGGTGCTGTCGGCGGTCTTCCTGCTCCTGATGTCCCTGCGTCGAAAGGGCGGTGGCACGGCCTAGCGGACGTCGGCACGGACCCTGGGGCCGAAGTGGGACGAAGGCGTCGCCTGCTGTTCATGGAGCGTCGCACACCCGCCTGATGGAATGTCAGCCGTGGTGTTATCGGTCCGCAACAACAGCAGGAGGCCCCCCATGTCGTCATCCCCGTCCCCGGCCACCCCCGGGCGGTCCGCCGTGATCGGCCGCCGCGGCCTGCTGGTCGGCGCGGCCGTCGCCGCGGGCGCCCAGGCGCTCAACATCCGTACGGCGCACGCGGAACCGGTCCGGCGCGACCCGTTCCTGCTCGGCGTGGCCAGCGGGGACCCGCTGCCCGACGCCGTGGTCCTGTGGACCAGGCTGGTCGCCGACCCGTTCGACGCCGCGTCCCTGGGCGCCCGCTCCGTGCCGGTGTCCTGGGAGGTCGCCGCGGACCCGGGCTTCCGCCGGGTCGTCCGGCGCGGCGTCGCCGTCGCCGAGGCCGGATACGCGCACAGCGTGCACGTCGACGTCCGTGGGCTCCAGCCCGGCCGCGACTACTGGTACCGCTTCCGCACGGGCCGCCACCTGAGCCCGTCCGGCCGCACCCGCACCGCCCCGGCGGCCGGCGCCCGCCCCGGCCGGCTCCGCCTCGGCGTGGTCAACTGCCAGGACTGGCAGCACGGTTACTGGCCCGCGTACACCGCCCTGGCCGCCGAGGACCTCGACGCCGTCGTGCACCTCGGCGACTACATCTACGAGACCGACCCGGACAGCCGGTACCCGGACCGCCTGCACACCACCCCGCAGACCCCCGGCCTCAACCAGTTGCTCACCCTCGCCGACTACCGGGCCCGGCACGCGCTGTACAAGACCGACCCGGCCCTGCAGGGCGCGCACGCGGCCTTCCCCTGGATCGTCACCTGGGACGACCACGAGGTCGAGAACAACTACGCCGGCCTGGTCGACGAGGTCGACGACACCGGCGCCCGCCACCAGGACACCGCCGCGATGGCCCGCGAACGCGCCGCCGCCTACCAGGCCTACTACGAGCACATGCCGCTGCGGAACCCGTACCGCGCCGGCTCGCCCGACTACCGGCTGTACCGCCGCTTCGACTTCGGCGACCTGCTGCGCCTCAACGTGCTCGACACCCGCCAGTACCGCACCGACCAACCGGGCGGCCACTCGCAGGACTTCGGCGCCGTCGGCGACGGCCTGGGGAACACCGCCGGCACGCTGACCGGCGCCGAGCAGGAGGAGTGGCTGCGCCGCGGGCTGGCCGGCTCCGGGGCCCGCTGGAACGTCATAGCCCAGCAGGTGATGATGAGCCAGATCCGCTTCCCCAACTTCCTGGACCCGGCGCACCCGCTGCCGCCGCTCGCCAACCTCGACCAGTGGGACGGCTACGACCCGGCCCGTGCCCGGCTGCTGCGCTTCCTGCGGGACGCCGCGGTGGCCAACCCCGTGGTGCTCGCCGGCGACATCCACTCCTCCTGGTTCAGCGACCTGCGGATCGACCGCGACGACCTCGCCGCCGCCCCGGTCGCCGTCGAGTTCACGGCGACCAGCATCAGTTCGGACTTCCCGGCCGCCTTCGACGCGCCGCTCAAGGCGCTCAACCCCACGCTCAACCCGCACGTGCGGTACTTCGAGGGCCTGCGCCGCGGCTACCTGCGGCTGGACGTGGACCGGGAGCGGTGGCTGACCGACGCCCGGACGGTGGACAGCATCGCCGTGCGGGAGTCGCCGGTGCGGACCTCCGCCTCCTGGGCCGTGGTGGCCGGCGAGCCGGGCCTGGTCCCCGCCTGACCGTGCCTGACCGTGCGCCGGGCCGGCCGTCCGGCACAATCGGCGGCATGCTGAGAATCGGTTCCGTGGTGCTCGGAGTGGTGGACGTCCGCCGCGCGGTGGCGTTCTGGGGCGAGGCCCTCGGGTACGTGCCCCGTGACGGCGTGGTCGAGGACGACTGGGTGGTGCTCCAGCCGGCGGACGGGGCGTCCGGCGTCCAGGTGGCGCTCGGCCGGAGCGTCACCCCGCCGCAGGAGCACCCCCGGGTCCACCTGGACCTCTACGCGGCGGACGCGGCGGACCAGGCGGCCGAGGTGGAGCGGCTGCTCGGCCTCGGCGCGCTCCGGACCGACTGGGACCTCTATCCGGAGGACCCGGACTTCGTGGTGCTGGAGGACCCGGACGGCAACCGCTTCTGCGTGATCGACGCGAGCCGCTCCTAGCCATCCCCGTGGTCCCTGTCGTCACGGTCGTCGTCCCGGTCCCAGTGGTGCTTGCCGTGACCGGGGCGGCGGCCGGGGCGGCGGAGGCGGCGGTGCTCGGGATCGTCCTCCAGGCGCTGGGCGCGGGTCTCCATGCCGGAGCGGACGGTCCGGCTCAGGGCGCCGGCGGCCGCCGCCAGGAACACGAAGTTGTAGGCGATCTGCAGGAGCACCACCAGGCGCGGCCCCTGCCCCGCCGGGGTGATGTCCCCGTAACCGATGGTCGCCATCGTGACGACCGTGAAGTACAGCGCGTCCAGGCGGGTCTCCAGCCCGTCGAACTCCCCGGGGCGGTCGGCCAGGACGTAGTAGGTGCCGGCGAAGACGGTCAGCGAGAGGCAGATCAGGAACGCCAGCCAGACGCCGGGGTGGCGGCCGGTGCCCCGGATGCTGTCGACGATCCGGGAGAGCAGCAGCCCGGTCAGCATGGTCAGCACCGCCCCGAAGAGCACCCAGCCCACCACCGGCTGCTCGTTGCCCAGGGCGCGCAGCGGCAGGGTGAAGTAGCCGAGCATCAGCAGCGTGAAGGAGCCCAGCAGCAGACCCCAGGCCCGCGGGTCGGGACGGTCCCGGGGCGGCGGGGCCGTCGGCGGGGGCTGCTGGTTCGCGAACATCCCGGCCAGCCTGCCCCGGTGCGACCGCGACCGCGCCCCGGGCTGCTCCGTCCGGGGCGGGTCGCCGGGCGTGTGGGCGGGTGTGCGTGCGTGCGGCCGGCCGGGGCCGGACACGACGAAGCCCCCGCCGTGGGGCGGGGGCTTCGGCCGGCTTCGTGCCGCCGCGTGTCGGCTCAGGCGGTGGTGGTGGACCGGGGCTGCTCGGTGGCCTTGGTCACATTGGTCGGGTTCACGGCCTGGCGGGGCTGCTCGGCGGCCGGCTGGGCCGGCTGGGCCGGAGCGGCGGTGCTCTGGGCGGTGCCCGGCGCGGCGTCGGCGGCGGGAGCGTCGTCCTCGCGCATCGCCTTCGTCTCCGCTTTGAGGATCCGCATCGACTTGCCGAGGCCGCGGGCCATCTCCGGCAGCTTCTTCGACCCGAACAGCAGGATCACGACAGCCAGCACCACAAGCACGTGCCAGGGCTCAAGACCGTTACGCAGCATCCCTGGCCACCGGTCCCTTCTCGTCTAGAGTCGTACGTCACAGTTGGGCAAAGCGCCCGTGCTGGCCAGTATGCCTGCCCGGGGCGGCGAACGTATACACCGGTCGGGAAACGCTGGTCAAAAACCAGGTATTGCGCGGACGGACGATCGAGCGGCTCGGCGGGCATCGTGCCTGGTCGGCGGCCCCCCCGACCGCACCGCCCGCACCATCAGTCCCGACGGGCCAGCAGGTAGCCGCGGCGGGTCTCCGCCTCCTCCGGGTACGGGCCGCGCTCCAGCCTGGCCGTGACGGTGAACCCGGCCTCGGCCAGCAGGCCGGCGACGGTGTCCGGCTCCAGGAAGTGGAAGTCCACGTCCACCGGGTGGCCCCACCACTCGTCCAGCGTCCGCACCTCGGTGCCCAGGTGGAAGGAGACCAGCAGCACCCCGGACGGCCGCAGCACCCGCCGTATCTCCTCGAAGGCGGGCCGCAACTCCTCGGGCGCGAGGTGGATCACCGAGTAGAGCGCCACCGCGGCGGCGAACTCGCCGTCCGCGGCGGGCAGTCCCAGCAGGTCGCCGACCCGGAACTCCAGCCCGGGGTGGTCCCGTCGGGCGACCGCCACCATCGCCGGCGACAGGTCCACGCCGACCGCCTCGGCCCCGCGCTCGCCCAGCCACCCCGTGACGTGCCCCGGCCCGCATCCCAGGTCCGCCACCGTCCCCCCGGCGGCCTCCTCCAGCACCACCCCGAGCAGCGCCCGGTCCATCACCTTGAACGCCAGCTCGCCGCCGATCCGGTCCCGGTACTCCTCCGCCACCGTGTCATAACTCGCCCGCACCCGCCCGTGGTTCATGTCGTCGACCATGGTTGCACCCTGGCACGCCGCCACCGCCCTCCGCACCCGGATATCGCGCGTCCCGCGGGGGAGAGGCCGGCCGGGGGCGGGTCCGGACAACGCGGCGGCCCCTAGAAACCGCCGGGTGGGCGGGGGCCGCGATGACGCGCGTGCGGGGGATCGGGCGGGGCCGGTCAGACGGTGGCGGGGGCGGCGTCGGGGGCGGTGGGCGCCGGGGCGGCGGCGGGGAGGTGGTGCATCAGGCGGTAGGCGAGGAGCGAGGCGCCGACCGCGAGGACGAGGCCGACCACGGCGGCGACGTGCAGCCCGTCGGTGAAGGCGGTGCGGGCGGTGGCGAGGAGGTCGGTGCCGAGCCGGGCGGGCAGCTGGGCGGCGACGGTGACCGCGCCGCCGAGGGTGTCCTGTGCGGTGCGGGCGGCCTCGCCGTCCAGCCCGGCCGGGAGGGCGCCGTCCAGCCGGGAGCGGTAGACCGCGGCGCCGGCCGCGCCGAGCAGCGCGATGCCGAGGGAGCTGCCGAGCTCGACGGCGGTCTCGGAGGTGGCGGAGGCGGCGCCGGCCCGCTCGACGGGGGCCGAGGAGACGACCAGCTCGGCGGTGAGCGTCATGGTGCCGACGGTGCCGGCGGCCAGCACGCCCGCCGCGGTGAGGACGAGCGCCAGCGGCGAGTCCTTGCCGACCAGGGTCATCATCGCGAAGCCGGTCGCGCCGATCAGGAAGCCGCCGGCCATCATCACCGCCGGGCGGACCTTCCCGGCGAGCGCCGAGCTGAGGCCGACGGCCGCGCCGACGCCCACGCTGGGCACGAGCGACCAGAGCGAGGCGGTGAGCGGGCTCATGCCCTTGACCAGCTGGAGGTACTGCGAGGTGAAGAGGGTGAAGCCCATCATCGCGAACATCGCCACGGTGTTGACGGTGATCGCCCCGCTGAAGGCGCGGATCCTGAACAGGCCGAGGTCGAGCAGCGGGTTGGCGGCGGTGCGCTGGCGCCGGTAGAACGCGCCGCCGAGCAGCAGGCCGGCCAGGACGGCGAGCGCGGCGACCACGTCCCAGCCGTCCACCGCGAGCGTCTTGACGCCGTAGACCAGCGGCAGGACGGCGCCCAGCGAGAGGACGGCGCCGAGCAGGTCGAAGCCGCCGCGCTGCGGGGAGCGGTACTCGGGGAGCAGGACGGGGCCGGCGAGCAGGACCAGGGCCATCACCGGGACGGCGAGCAGGAAGACCGAGCCCCACCAGAAGTGGTCGAGCAGCAGGCCGCCGGCGACCGGGCCGAGGGTGGCGCCGGCGGTCAGGATGCCGCCCCAGGCGCCGAGCGCGATCTGACGCTGCTTGGGGTCGTGGAACATGTTGCGGATCAGCGCGAGGGTCGAGGGCATCACGGTGGCCCCGGCGACGCCCAGCAGGGCGCGGGCGGCGATCAGCTGACCGGCGCCGTCCGCGTAGGCGGCGAGCACCGAGGCGCCGGCGAAGCCCGCCGCGCCGACCATCAGCAGCCGGCGGCGGCCGATCCGGTCGCCCAGCGCGCCCATGGTGATCAGCAGGCCGGCCAGCAGGAACGAGTACATGTCCATGATCCACAGCTGCTCGGTGCCGCTCGGCGCCAGCGTGGTGGAGATGTAGGGGACGGCGAAGAAGAGCACGCCCATGTCCATGGTCAGGACGAGGGTCGGGAGCAGGAGGACGGCGAGGCCGATCCATTCGCGACGGCCTGCGCGGCCGGTGGTTGCGGTCATGGGGAAGACGGTACGGACGTGTCAGACGTTTGTCTAGTACGAGCGTCTGAATCGATCGTGCGAGACGTTCGTCCGAGATGGGTGTGTGAGACGGGCGTGCAAGACAAACGTCTTGATCGGACGTAGCATGCGGGCATGGGAAATCGTGAGGACCTCATGGCCGGCGCCAAGCGCTGCCTGACCGAGAAGGGCTACGGGCGCACCACGGCCCGGGACATCGCCACCGCCTCCGGCGTCAGCCTGGCGGCCATCGGCTACCACTTCGGCTCCAAGGAGGCGCTCCTCGACGCGGCGCTGATCGAGGCGACCGAGGAGTGGGCCGCCGCGCTGGGGACCGTCGTGGCGCGGGCCGCCGAGGCGTCCGAGGACCCGGAGGAGCGGTTCGTCGCGGTCTGGGACGGCGTGCGCGAGACCATCGCCGAGCACCGCGGGCTGTGGGCCTCGCAGTTCGAGGCGATGGTGCACGTGGAGCGGGTGCCGGAGCTGCGGGACGCGCTCGCCGCGATCCAGAAGGACGGGCGGCTCGGGCTGTCGGCGCTCTTCCAGGGTCTGCCCGAGGTGCCGGACACGGAGGAGGAGCTGTCCCGCGGCATCTTCTACCAGGCGCTGCTGGTGGGCCTGGCCGGGCAGTGGCTGGCCGCGCCCGAGCTGGCGCCCAGCGGGCGGGACTTCCTGCGCGGTCTTGAGCTGGTCGGCGGCTCGGTGCTGAAGCCGAAGGCCGTCCCGGCGGGCGGTCCGGAGTGGCACGGGCCCACCGGCTGAACCTCAGGCGGACCTCAGGCGGACCTCAGGCGGACCTCAGGCGGACCTCGGGCGGATCTCAGGCGGTGACGGCCGTCAGCAGCACCACCGAGTCGACGTGGGCGAGCAGGCCGTGCCGTTCCTGCGGCACGGTCTGCAACTGGCCGGTCGAGAGCTCCTCGCGGCGCCCCGCGATGGTGAGCGACACCCGCCCGCGCAGCACCTGGAGGCTGGCGGCGGCCGGGGCGTTGTGCTCGTCGAGTGAGGTGCCCGCGGTCAGGGCGATCACGGTCTGCCGCAGCACCCCGTCGTGCAGCACCAGATGGGCGCTGCGGCCGTGCGGGCTCTCGGCCGCCCGGGCCGCGTGCTCCGCGACGAGCTGTTCGAGATCGACCATCGCGCGTCCTCCTGCCGTCCTGCGGCGCCGGGCGCCCCTGTGCGGCCCAGCGTCCCGGACCGGCCCCGGGCCCGCACGCCGAGCGGCGCCCGTTCCGGTGCGGGTACCCGCGCCCGGGTGCGCTCGGCGTGCGGCGGGGGCCGACTGCACCCATCGTGGAGGCATGGCGACCAACGAGCGTTCTTTCAACGGGTTCCAGGTCAACCGCTCGCTGCTGGCCGGCGGCGCGGTGCTCACGGGTATCGGCGCGCTGTTCGGGACGGCGGGCGCGGTGATGGTGTGCGCGGCGCTGGCCACGGCCGGCCGCGACTGGGTACGACGGCTGGACACCCCGCCGACCGCCCTGGCCCATCGGGCCCTGCACGAGGCCAAGGTGGCGTCGTCGGCGGGCTGGGAGGCGTGGCGAGCCGAGCACCACTCGCCCAACTGAGTCCGGTGTTCCGGCGGTTCACCCGCCCGGCCTCGGCCGGACGGGTGAACCACCGGCGGCGGGTCCCGGGGCTCCGGGCCCCGCTCCGCAGCCGGGCCGGTTACAGCCCGAGCGACTTGGCGACGATGCTGCGCATGACCTCGCTCGTGCCCCCGTAGATCCGGAAGACCCGGTTGTCGGTGTAGAGCCGGGCGATCGGGTACTCCAGGATGTAGCCGTAACCACCGTGCAGCTGGAGGCACTTGTCGATCACGACGGAGGCCGACTCGGTGCAGAACAGCTTCGCCGCCGCGGCGTCCGCCACCGTCAGCTCGCCGTCCTGGTACAGCTCCAGCGCGCGGTCGACCATCGACTGCTGCGCCATCACCTGAGCCTCGCAGTCGGCCAGCGTGAACTTGGTGTTCTGGAACTCGGCGACCGTCTTGCCGAACACCTTGCGGTCCTTGACGTACTGCACCGCGAACCGCACCGCCGCCGCGGCGGCCGCGTACGCGCCGACCGCGATCGCCAGCCGCTCCTGCACCAGGTTGTGGGTCAGGTAGGCGAACGCCCTCCCCTCGTCCCCGAGCAGGTTCTCCACCGGCACCTTGACGTCGCTGAAGGCCAGTTCGGCGGTGTCCGAGCTGCGCAGGCCGATCTTCTGCAGCTTGCGGCCGACGGTGTAGCCGGGGGAGGCGGTGTCCACGCAGAGGATGGACAGTCCGGCCCGGCGGTTCTCCGGGTCGTACGGCGCGGTGCGACAGACCACCAGGACGAGGTCGGCGAGCACGCCGCCGGTGATGAAGGTCTTGGCGCCGTTGAGGACGTAGTGGGTGCCGTCCTCGGAGAGCCGGGCGGTGGTCGTGATGCCGGCGAGGTCGGAACCGGCGCCCGGCTCGGTCATCGCGATCGCGGTCATGAGGTCGCCGGAGACGAAGCCGGGCAGCCAGCGCGCCTTCTGCTCCTCGTTCGCGTACTCCAGCAGGTAGGGCAGCACCAGGCCGGTGTGCACCCCGGAGGAGCCGAAGCTGACGCCGGCCCGCATGGTCTCCTCGACCACCACCGCCTGGTACTTGAAGCCGCTCTCGCCCGCGCCGCCGTACTCCTCGGGCACCTCGATGCCGAACACCCCGAGCGCGCCGAGCTTGCGGTAGAAGTCGCGCGGCGGGTGGCCCGCGGCCTCCCAGTCCTCGTAGACGGGGACGACCTCGTTGGCGATGAAGTCCCGGATGGTCTCCCGGAAGGCCTCGTGGTCCTCGGTGAACACGGTGCGGCGCACGGCGGCGCTCCCTTCGACGGTGCCTGACCCGGCGCGGCCGGGCGGCCCGCCGATGGCCCCACAAGTTAATCGGGGGTAGCTTCGGCTGTCCAGGGTCGGGCGAAGGGCGTCCGGGCTGCTGCCGGGGGCCGGAAGGAAAGGCTCCGCAAGGCCCTAAGTGAATGCCTGCTAGCCTGCCGGGACAGGTGTACGAGCCGGTTCCGGGCCGGTCTCGGGGCCGGTCTCGGGGCCGTCGCCGGTGCCCTTGCCGGAGCCCAGTAGCTGTCGATCAGGAGCCGGGAGCCCGGGCGGCGGGCCTCGGCCGGCCGGAGGGGTGGGCGTCATGGTGGTGCGACGGCCGCCCGTGCGGGCCCGGCGGGCGCAGATCCTGGCGGTGGCCGCCGAGCGCTTCCACCGCGACGGCTACCACCGGGTCTCGATGGCGGAGGTCGCCGCGGGCGTCGGCATCACCGCGCCCGCGCTCTACCGGCACTTCCGGGGCAAGACCGAACTGCTCGACCGCACCCTCCGGGTGGGCCTGGACGCGCTGGCCGACGCGGTGCGCGCCGCCGGCTCGGCCGCGGAACTCACCGCCGGGCTGGCCGCCGTCGCGGTCGCCCACCGTCCGCTGGGCACCCTGGTGCAGCGCGACGCCCGGCTGCTGCCCCCGGACCGGCGGGCGGCGCTCCGCCGCGAACTGCGCGCCGACGTCGGCCGGATGGCCGCCGTACTGCGCGCCGAACGCCCCGGACTCGGTGCCGCGGACGCCGAACTGCTCTGCTGGTCGGCGCTGTCGGCGGGCGCCGGGCTCTCCTACCTGTCGGCCGCCCCGCAGCCGCGCCGGGCCGAGCGACTGCTCCGCGAGGTGCTCGCGGCGGTGCTCGCCGTCCGCTTCGACGCCGCCGGGGCCGTCCGGGCGTCCGCGTCCGCCCCGGTGTCCGTCTCTGAGGCCGGGTCGCAGCCGCGCCGGGAGGAGCTGCTGGCGGCGGCCGTCCGGCTGTTCCACCGGCGGGGCTTCGACAACGTCAGCACCGACCTTCTGGGCGCCGCGGTGGGGATCGCCGGGCCCAGCGTCTACCGGCACTTCGACAGCAAGGCGCAGTTGCTGGCCGCGGCCCTGGTGCGGGGGCGCGAGCGGCTCTGGCACGAGGTCGGCGGCGCGATCACCGGCACTCCGGGCGAGCCGGAGCGGGCCCTGACGGAGGGCCTGGCCGCGTACGTGGACTTCGCCCGGCGCCACGGGGACTACCTGGGCGTGATGCTGAGCGAGACCGAGCGGCTGGCGCCGCCGGACCGGCGGGCCGCGGTGGACTTCCGGCGGGACTTCCTGCGCGGCTGGGTGGACCTGCTCGTCCGGACCCGGCCGGAGGAGGACGCGGTGGCTGCCCGGATCCGGGTGCACGCGCTGTTCTCGCTGGTCAACGACGGGGTGCGGAACCGGCCGTCCAGCATGCGGCCGGATCTGGACGCCTGCCTGCTGCGACTCGGCCGCGCCGTCCTGGGCCTTCCCGGGCCGGAGGAGCCGGTTGCCCCGCACGACGCGGCCGGGTGACCGCCCCACGCTGGTGGGGCGGTCACCCGGCCGGGATCGGCGGAGGCGCTCAGGGGAGGAGAGCGGTTCAGCCGCCGAACTGCGGGGCGACCAGCGCGGCGAGGTTGCCGTTGCCCTGCAGCGCGCCGATGTTGCCGGCGTTGCCGGTCGCGGCGAGCGTGTTGCTCTGGTTGCTCGCACCTGAGCCGGTGGCGGTCTGCTGGTTGCTGATCACGTTGCCGTGGACGTTGCCGATGATGTTTCCGGAGCCGGTGTTGCTCACCACGCTGCTGTTGGAGTCGTGGTTCGCGCCGGCGCCGTTGTCGGCGTGGGCGGTGCCGATGCCGACGAGGAGGAAGGCCCCGAGGGCGGTGACGGCGGCGGCTGCGCGGATACGGGACACGGTGGTCTCCCTGAGGATGGGGTGCGAATGGTGGCGCGTTCCGGAGTGGCCGCTCCGCAGCGCCGTTGCCTGACGTCGCACGACCAGGATTCACCGGCGTCACGGACGAACTCCACCGAATGGGCGGGGATTCGCCCGATGGTGGTACCCGGATGATTGTCCGACTGCCGTGCCGATCGTGCGCACCTTCACCCCGATCGTCGCCGGGGGCCGGGGGCCGGGGGCCGGGGGCCGGGGGCCGGGGGCCGCCACCGCGCCGGACAGGCGTCCGCGTACGGCCGGGCCCGCCGTCCCGCACATGTGCGTCCGGGAGTTCGATCAGGCAAGGTGTATCCGAAGATCGATCGGCGGCCCGGGGGACCGGCACCGCCAGGGGCGGCAAGGAGCGGAAGTGCCGAAGCGGGGCCGGCCGGGCGGCGGCAAGAGGGCCAGGGGCGGCCGGGGCGTCCGGTCGCAGCGGCAGGCCCGTCCCGCGGCCGGGACGCGGCCGGTCCACCCGTCCGACGCACCGCCCACCGAGGGGCTGCTCGGACACCCGGCCCCGGTCGTCGAGCCGACCGTGGAGATCCCGCTCGTCCTGCCCGCTCCCGAGACCAGGGGCCTGCTGGCACCCGAGCCCGAGCCGGCACCCGAGCCGGAACCGGCACCCGAGCCCGAACCGACGCCGGCCGACGCCGAGCCGCTCGCCCCGCCGCCCCGCCGCCGCTCGGTGGCCGAGGACACCCTCACCCCCGAGGAGTGGCGCGCCGCCGGCTACACCCCGCCGACCGGCATCCCGGTCGGCACGCTCAAGCCCGGCGCCCCCGGCGAGGCGCCGTGGCCGGACCGGATGCGCACCCTGCTGCGCACCCCGATGTCCGAGCGCCCGGCCTTCGAACGGACCGCCCGCGAGCTGCACCCCTCGGCCGCCGCCGGCCGCAACGTCCCGCGCGTCCTCGACCTGACCCTGCGCATCGGCGAGCTGCTGCTGGCCAGCGGCGAGGCCGCCGAGGACGTCGAGGCGGCCATGCTCGGCATCGCGCACGCCTACCGGCTGGACCACTGCGAGCCGCAGGTCACCTTCACCCTGATCGGCATCTCGCACCAGCCCTCGCTGGTCGAGCCGCCGATCACCGCCGACCGGGTGGTCCGCCGCCGCACCTCCGACTACACCCGGCTGAACGCCGTGTACGAGCTGGTCGCGGACATCACCGCCGAGCGGGTGAGCGTCAACGACGCCTACCGCCGGCTCGCGGCGATCCGCCGCAACCGGCACCCGTACCCGGCCTGGATGCTCGCCCTGAACACCGGTCTACTGGCCGGCGCGGCGACCTTCCTGGTCGGCGGGCGGATCGACGACAAGGCCGGGCTGGTGTTCCTCAGCGCCTTCGTCGCCGCCGTGCTCGGCGACCGGCTGGCCTCGCTGGTCGCCCGTCGCGGACTGCCGGAGTTCTACCAGTTCGTGCTGGCCGCGATGCCGGCCGCGGCCTCCGGCATCGTGCTCTCCTTCAACGACCTGGGCCTGCGCGGCTCGGTGGTGATCACCGGTGGGCTGTTCGCCCTGCTGCCCGGGCGCGCCCTGGTCGCCGCCGTGCAGGACGGTCTGACGGGCTTCTACATCACCGCCGCGGCCCGGCTGCTGGAGGTGATCTACCTGGTGGCGGGCATCGTCATCGGCGTGATGCTGATCCTCTACCTGGGGGTCGGCTTCGAGGCGAAGCTCAAACCGGACGAGTCGCTGGCCGGGGTCAGCTACCCGCCGGTCCAGATGGTCGCCGCGCTGGTGCTGACCTGCGCCTTCGCGATGCTGCTGCAGACCGACCGCCGCTCGCTCGCCCTGGTCACCCTGAACAGCGGCATCGGCTGGGCCAGCTACGGCGTGCTGGCCTACAACGCCCAGCTCTCGCCGATCGTCGCGACCGGTGTGGCGGCCGGGCTGGTCGGCCTCTTCGGCCAGTTGATGGCGCGCTACCGCAACGGGTCCGCGCTGCCGTACGTCACCGCCGCGATCGGGCCGCTGATGCCCGGTTCGGCGCTCTACCTCGGCATGCTGTCGTTCGCCCAGGGCCACGCCAGCGGGGGTCTGGTCCAGATCACCCGGGCCGCCGCGATCGCCCTGGCGCTGGCCATCGGGGTGAACCTGGGAGGGGAGATCGCCCGGCTCTTCATGAAGCTCCCGGTCGGGGTCGAGCGGCCTTCGCTCGCCCCGGTGATCCCCCGCCGGGCGGCCAAGCGCACCCGTGGCTACTGACGCCGATCGTCGGCCTCCGGGCCATGTCGCGGCAGACCGCACGCAGCATCAGGAACGAAGGTAAGACCCATGACCACACTGCTGGACGGCTACCGCGAGCACATCGTCGCCGCGCACAAACAACCGCTGTTCCTGCTGCTGGTCGGGTTCATCACCTCGTTCGTCTTCATCCGCTTCAGCGTGCGGATGATCAGGGCCCAGGTGCGCTGGTGGCCCGGCAACGTGACGCCCGGCGGGCTGCACATCCACCACATGGTCTTCGGCCTGGGCTTCCTGCTGGTCGGCGGCATCGGGGTGTTCGCCACCTACGGCGGCCATCCGTGGATCGACCTCTTCGGCCTGCTCTTCGGCATCGGCTGCGGCCTGGTGCTGGACGAGTTCGCCCTGATCCTGCACCTGGACGACGTCTACTGGAGCGAGCAGGGCCGCAAGTCGGTGGACGCGGTGATCTTCGGCATCCTCTTCACCGGCCTGCTGCTCGTCGGGTACGTGCCGCTCGGCGCCGAGCCCACCGGGGAGACCAGGTGGGGCCTGGTCACGGTGATCTCGGTGAACGCGCTGGCGATGGTCGTCACCCTGATCAAGGGCAAGATGTGGACCGGCCTGCTCGGCATCATGGTGCCCGGCCTCTCCTGGGTCGGCGCGATCCGGCTGGCCCGGCCGAGCAGCCCCTGGGCGCGCTGGCGGTACGCCAAGCGCCCGCGCCGCCGGGCCCGGGCGCTCCGGCGCGAGCGTCGTCTGCACCGGCGCGCGGACATCGCCCGCACCTGGCTCTTCGACCTGATCGCCGGGGCGCCCGACAAGGTGTCGGCCAACCACCCGGCCGCCCACCGGGTGGCCGAACGGATGGCCGCCCGGGCCAGCGCGCACCTGGACGCGCACGCCGCCCGGGCGCTGGCCCGCCGCTCCGCCCGGCTGGCCGACCGCCGCTCGGCGGCGGGCGCGGGGGAGCACCCGTCCGGCGGCCACCGGATCCCCGGGGCCAACGGCAACGGCGCCGGCGCCGGCAACGGGGCGGCGTACGGCGGCGCTGGCGGGTACGGCGCGCCGGGCGATCCGGCGGGGCCGCAGAGCCGGTCCCAGCAGCGCAAGCGGGCCGTCCGGGCCGGTCGCGGCCGGACGTACGCCGTCCGGCCGACCGGGCAGCCCCTCCGACCCGGCCGGCACCGCTGGCTGCGACCGCGCACGCGCCGGATGAGTCGCTAGGGCTTCTCCCGGGCTTCGTTCGTATACCCTGACGGCCCGGTTGGGAGTGAGCTGCGGTCAGATCATCTGATGGTCACCCGGCCGGCGGTGCGGGCTTGAGGTGTGAAATCGGCCCGGCTTGAGAACATGGCGAGCAGTGACCGCTTTGTCACGGAATGAGATGCTTCGCCGGACTTCCGGCGACGAACGGGCGCCGGCCGGCCCGCCGTCGCCCCGGTCCCCTTCGCTGCCCCGGACTCCCGGTGGCACGGGTGCGCGACCGCTCCCTCGTGACCGTTCGAAGGGATGAATCGTGGCGCGCAGACTCCTGCCGACCCTCCTGTTGTCCCTCACCGCCCTGCTCGGGCTGCTCCCCGCCGCGGCGGCGGCCCCGGCCGCCCCGGCGGAGCCGGGCGAGTCCAGCGCCGCGGCCGGCCCGGCCGGACCTGCTGACCTTGCCGCCGGCCCGGCCGAGGAGGCCTACCCCTCGACCGAGGAGATCGACGGGGCCCGGGCCGAGGCCGAGCTCAGGGCCGGCTCGGTCGCCGCCATCGAGGCCGGCCTCACCGCCGCCAGGGCCGAGCTCGACACCGCCGCCCGCACCACCGAACAGGCCGTCGAGGCCTACAACGGCGCCCAGCTCGCCCTCGCCCGGGCCCGCACCGAGGAGTCCGCCGCCGCCGACCGGGCCGCCGCCGCCGAGGCCGAGCGGTCCGCCGCCGCCGAGGACGCCGCCGCCCTGGCCGCCGAAACGTACCGGCAGGGCGCCGGCGCCGAGCTCTCCGCGATCAACGCCCTGCTCGGCGCGCACGGCCCGCGCGAGGCCGGGGACCGGGCCGCCGTGGTCGGGGTCGCCAGCGGCCGGTCCCGGCAGATCCTCGACGCGGCCGTCTCCACCGCCGCCGAGGCCGGCCGCGCCTCCGCCGCCGCCCGCACCGCGACCGGGGCCGCCGAACGGGCCGCCGCCCCGGTCGCCGCCGCCCGGGAGCGCGCCGAGTCCCGGCTGACGGAGCAGCAGAACCAGGTCGTGGCCACCGGCCTGCGGCGCGAGCAACTGCTCGCCGAGCTGGCCGCCGCCCGCCGCACCACGGTCGAGCTGGAACGGCAGCGGCGCGAGGCACTGGAGGCGATCGCCGCCCGGGAGGCCGAGGCGGCGGCCCGCGCCGCCGCGGAGAAGGCGGCCGCCGAACGCGAGGCGGCGGAACGGGCAGCGGCGGAACGGGCGGC